>DATGVG010000235.1:0-5997 GCA_035300625.1 Candidatus Limnocylindrales bacterium | reverse complement strand
GTCCCAAGCCGAACGCTGACCCCAAGCGCGATCGTGGGCCAACGTGGGCCGTTTGGGGCGAGCTTCCCCGCAACAGCCCGAATCGGGCTACTGGATACATCTTCGGTGTATCTCTGAGGTACAGGGAAGGCGTGTAGTCTGGCCGTTCCGGCGCACGAAGTCCGTTCCCGGCGGGCCTGGGCGGAGGCAACTGGGCTCGCGCCAGCAGCCGCTTGACTTCCGCCGGGGTCGGCTCCAGCATGACCTCGGTCCCTGGGGGTTCCGGCGTCGCCTCGCCGGGAAAATTGGGGCCGCATCCATTCCGCCGCCCGCTACATGGTTTCCCTCCTGCTCGATCTACGTCCTACCTGCTCGCACCTCGGACTTGCCCGTGAGGAGGCGTCGATGGGATCTCGCCGGAAACCACGCGCGCGCTCAGCCGGCCTCCGATCACCCTTCGTCATCGGGATCGTGGGCCGGTCGTCCTTCTATCGCCAGTCGCTCGCGCACCGAATTGGCCAGGTGTCCGCGTTCCTTCCGATCGACCTGGGAACCGGTTATCCGAATAGCATCTCTCGGGCACGAGACCACGATCTCGACCTCGTCCTGATCGACCTATCGCCCCCGGACGCGTGCCGGTTCTCGGAGGAGTTGTTGGAGGCGGCTCCTCGGGCTCGTCCCGTTGGGATTCTGGGCGAGTGCACCGAGACCGACCTCGAGGACTTTGCCGCCGCGGGGTTCATGCGCCTGGTCCCGATCGAGGCCTCGTTCGAAGAGCTGATCCGTGAGCTGATGGGAACCCTGCGCGACGAAACCGACCGGGACCACCGCCTCGAGCGTCTCGCCCAGGGATATCGGCGACAGCGGTCGCCGGAGGCCTCGGGATCGGGAGCAACCGCTTCCTCTCTCAGTCGAAGAGAGCGCCAGGTGCTGCAGCTCATGACGCGCCAGCTCTCGAACAAGGAGATCGCGTCGGAGCTGGGCATCGAGGCCGGGACCGTGAAGAACCACGTCCATCACATCTTGCGCAAGCTTCAGATTCCGAGCCGGTGGGAGGTGCTGAAGCGGCCGAAGTAGGCGAAGGCCGCCGAGCGACCGCCCGGCGGCCTTCCTCGTTACGGATGGAACGACTCGACTACGGCGTGGGGCACTGCTGCTGGGTCGTGGTGAGGTTCTCGCACTGGTTGGTGCCGAACTTGTGACATGCCGTGTTACAGGGGAAACAGTTGATGCACTGCCAGGGATCGGTTGAGTTTGCACGGTAGCAATAGGTGTAACAGGGTATGGCCTCGGCCGACGGAACCGCCATTTCCGACAGCGCGGAGAAATATGGAGAATTGGACGTCGACGTCGACGGCGCCGGCAGTGGCACCAGGGCCCCGGCGATCAGCGAGGAAACGGCGAAAATGAGCCCGAAGACCAGGGTGAGGCGGATCGGAAGTCTCATGGGTCTCTCCTGATTCTCTCGACCCCTACGGGAGCGGGTGAACGGGGGTCGAGGCCCGTTCGCCCGTGAGCCGGCGATACCGCCGGGCTCGGCTAGTTCTTCCGGTCATGGCGGACCTGCGGCAGCTTCTCCGCATAGACGAATGCGTCTGAATGTTGCTGGTTGTGGCACTCAAGGCAGACGCGCTCGGGCACCTGCTTCATCGTGTTCGCGGCGCTCGGATCGCGGACATGGTCGGCACCCGGCCCATGGCAGACCTCGCACTGGACATTGCCCAGCGGCTTCTCGGCATCGCCGACGCGATAGCCGTGCGCCGTTCCATACCCGACCACGTGACAGGCGATGCACTCCGGCTGATAGTGGCGATGCCGGTCCAGAAGGGTTTTGAACGCCGCCGCGTGTGCGGTGCCCTCCCACTGGGCATGCTCCTGTTCGTGGCACTCCTTGCAAGCCGAAGCACCCACGTATCGCCCCTTGGAGCGAATCGGGTCCCATGCGAAAGGGGCTCGCACGCTGCGCTGGGCCGCTTCTTGGGCTCCGATGCCGTCGTAGAACGAGTTCAGGGCCCGACGAACCGGTGGGTCGTCGGGGACGTCCTCCTGCAGCCGGACGTCCTCGATGGTCGCACCCGCGATTCGACCCTGCGCGTCGAGGTCGAGGCGGGCGGCTTGGACGCCGTACTGGCGCGCGGAGGTGTAGAGGACCAGCGTTCGCCCCAGGAATCCGGGATCGTCACTGAAGTCGAGGGTCGGACCGGTCGCGGATGGGACGACACGCGGGGTCTCGAACTCGCACGAGACGATCACGTCGATGTTGCCGGAACGCGCCGCGAGCCGACGGACCGTCGCGGGCTGGATCTGCCCGATCACGATCACGAGGTCCGTGGAGGCCGCGAGCGAATCGGCGAGACGGACGGCGGAGCCGACGGGATCCCCGAACCGGAGCTCTTCCGCGGCGTCGTCGAGACGCCCGCCCGCGAACCGTCCCCGTGGGCGATCGAAAACCCCGATGATCCCGATCCGAAGTCCCGCGCGCCGGATCACACGCGCCGAAGGCGCGATCGGTCCCTCCGCGTCCGCGACATTCGCGACCAGGAACGGTGTCCGGATTCCGAGGCCCATCTCACGGATTCGCTCCCTCCCGAGGACCAGCTCGTTCGCGCCGATGGCGGCCGCGTCGTACCGCATGAGGTCCATGGTGCGGAGGTAGAGTCCCTGCTCCCGGCTCGCCAGGTAGCTGATTTCCTGGCCCACGTTCCACTGGAGAAGCGCGTTCCCGGCGTCCACGAGAACCAGCGAGGGATCTTCGCCGCGGATCCGCCGCACGACCGTGGCGCGACGCGCGACGCCGCCGGACTGGTTCACCTTGCAGCCGCAGTTCTCGAGGAAGCCTTGCGAGTCGCCGGTGTAGGCGATGCGAAGGCGCCGCACCGGAGGGCCCGCGGGCGGATCCGGAGTCGTTTGCGTCGGCGCGAGCGCGGGAACGTCTGCGGGCTCGAAGTAGGAACCGCCGCGCACCTGTCTCTTCCGAAAGCGGTCCCACGCCGGTGACGGAGATCCAGGCAGGACCGTCCACAGCGATCGCGCAGATCGCGCCCCGTAGAGCCGGGTCACGACCGCGTCCAGGCTCTCGCGCGGAGAAACCCCGCGGACCGCGCGATCGAGAGAGATCAGCACGGCCGGCGTGACGTAGTCCCGAGCAATCTCCTGGTTGCTGCTCGGGGCGTAGATCGCCTCGAGATCCCGGCCGAGGTTCCTCGACCCCAACGCGAAGAGGTACGCGCGAATGACGTCGCGGGTGACGTCCTCCTGCGACATGAGGCCGGCCGCTGCCACCGCGCGCCAGGCATAGAGCCGGCGCACGCCGTCGACCATCCAGTATTCGCCGGGATCGTTCCCCGTCGACCGGTAGGGCGCATAGACCAGATACGCCCCGAGCAGTCGCTCCGCGAAGCGATGGACGCGGAGCGTGGTGGCGGGGACGAGGGTGCCCGCCTGGCCATTCGCCCAGCCTTCCCCGGTGAGATCGTCGCCGGATCGCGCGACGGGAACGACGATCGTTCGGTAGGAGGGGCCGAGATCTCGGTGAAACAGGCCGTGGAGGTAGCGAACGACGCGCGCGTATCGCTCCAGGGCCACTTGCTCTTCACTCGGGGAGATCCTCGAATCGAACCAGAACCGATAACGGGTCTTTCCCACGACGAGGCCACGCTCCCGGAACGTTCCGAACGCGATCGCGGAGGAGACCAGGTCCTCGGCGACGAATCGCCCACCGATCCCGGGGACCCAGCGTGAGCGATCCTGTCGCCAGAGGGTCGCGACGCCCGAGCCCGGCATGGGGCGGATCTCGACGACGGCACGCGCGAGCCGAGCGGCTGGCTCGGGCACGAGGAATACTTCGCGTCCGCCGAAGAAGGCGGCTCCGGGACCGACCTCGCCGAACGACTTGCCGGTGAAGCCGGTGTGGCTGTTGCCCTCCCGCCGCGTTGGCGCGACCGAGTACCGGACTCGGATCGTGTTCGGGAGCGGTCCCGGGACAACGATTCGCGGAGGGCGGACGTCGCGCGACCGAATGGCTCGGTGTTCAACTCTGGCGGGGATCTCCCCGCGAGGCCCAAAGGCCCGCACGTCCGCGAGGCCGAGCATCTCCTCGGACGCGTACGCCAGGAGGACGAGGGAATCGCGGGGGACACCTGTGAGTCGCACGTCGACGAGAACGCGGCCGGATTCGGAGGGATGCAGCGCGATGTTGTACGTGGCCTGCGGCGCGGAGCCGCAGGAGAGGGATGCCAGGGGCAGCGGCGCCAGGGCGAGGATCGGCGCGAGTCTCCAACATCGAGCGCGGCAAATGGAGTGCCCCTGAGCCATCGCGGTCGCTTTCTCGGGGAATCCCGTCCAGATCCGAGCCCGGAAATTCCGCCCAGATCCGAGCCCGGAGAATCGGACTTCGGGGATACATTCGTCCATGTGCTTGTGGGCACAATCGAGATACATGTCACCCGGGGCAGGAGCCGGGGATAATGGCGGGTATCCGAAGAATCCAGCAGCACGGAAGCAGTCGGTCGGCACGAATTGTTTCTGTCGGGCCCTGTTGTCGAAACGTTGGATGCGATCGGACGCGTAGTTCGGTTGGAGCTCTCGCAGATTCGCCTCCATCGGCACTTCGTGGATCCATGGTGGGAGCAAGGCGAGATGAACCAGCGCGAATTCGATCGATTGTGCGGCCCGCTCTTGAGTCAAGTCAGAGGCCGTGCGGGAGAGTTGCGGGCGGAGATGTCCGGCGTGGACGCCAGCAGATGAGCGGGGGTCGAATCGAGGACGATGCTGCCTAACCCGCCGCTGTAGCGGCCGAGTGGCGCGGGAGGGGCGAGGTGGTTCGAGACACTTGTGGGCGCCGCTCACGGCTAAGCGGCAAGGCGTTAGGGGCCGGCCCCACCGGATCGTGCTCGGGCGAGTTCGCAGGAGGCTCGTGCATTGATCAGGTTGTCCATATGGCGCTGGAACTTCCACCACCAGAGGACGAAGACTGGCACCGCGATGGCCAGAAAGCAGACCGCTCGAATGGTCCACAGACGGATGTTCATCCCGTCGATCCTGTCCTTCTCGAGTCAGAGTTTTTGTTCCCAGCGTTGCTGGTCACCCTTCAATCGGGCGTCGTGGAGCTGAAGCCTTACCCTGGCAATCTCACCAGCCACCGGAAGCTGAAGGAGTTCGCCGCCACGAGGTCGAGTTTCCCGTCCCCGTTCAGATCCCCGATCGCAACGGAGTTGGGGTGAATTCCCGTCCCAAAGTCTGTCTTGGCCCTAAACGTACCGTCGCCGTTCCCGAGCAGCACCGACACGGTGTCGTAGCCGGAGTTCGCCACCGCGAGGTCGAGCTTCCCGTCCCCGTTCAGATCCCCGATCGCAACGAAGATGCCAAGTCCCGTCCCAAAGTCTGTCTTGGGTCCGAAGGTACCGCCGCCGTTCCCGAGCAGCACCGACACGTTGGTGGAGCCGTAGTTCGCCACCGCGAGGTCGGGTTTCCCGTCCCCGTTCAGATCCCCAATCGCTACGGAGTTGGGGTAAACTCCCGTCCCAAAGTCTGTCATGGCCCCAAACGTACCGTCGCCGTTCCCGAGCAGCACCGACACGGTGTTGGAGCCGGAGTTCGTCACCACGAGGTCGGGCTTCCCGTCCCCGTCCAGATTCCCGATCGCAACGGAACAGGGGTTGGTTCCCGTCCCAAAGTCAGTCTTGGGACGAAATGTACCGTCGCCGTTCCCGAGCAGCACCGACACGGTGCTGGAGAAGTTCGCCACCACGAGGTCGGGCTTCCCGTCCCCGTCCAGATCCCCGATCGCAACGGAGTTGGGGTAAACTCCCGTCCCAAAGTCTGTATTGGCCCCAAACGTCCCGTCGCCGTTCCCGAGGCAGCACCGACACGGTGCTGGAGCCGTTCGCCACCGCGAGGTCGAGCTTCCCGTCCCCGTCCAGATCCCCGATCGCAACGGAACTTGGGACACCTCCCGTCCCAAAGTCTGTCTTGGGTCCGAAGGTACCGCCGCCGTTCCCGAGCAGCACCGACACGTTG
>DATGVG010000234.1:0-15976 GCA_035300625.1 Candidatus Limnocylindrales bacterium | reverse complement strand
TAGCCTTCGCCATGAGCGCCCGCTGGCCGAACCAGGGCACCGTCTGGGAGATCTGGACCGTGTAGCCGGGGTCCGCCGTGGAAGACCCCAGACTCTGGGGCGCGATCATGCCGTCCAGCCTCGGATCTTCCCAGCCTCCCGCCGCGTCCGCCCGGGCATCCATCGCCTGCCAGCCGGAGCGCATCGCCGCGAGCGACTGGTTCCGCCGGAGCACTTCCATTTCCAGCCCGGGCAGGTCCAGCGACGCGGACGCGAACAGCGAGTCGAGCGACCCGGACGACTCCATTGCCGGAGCGGGGCGCGCGACGACCAGCGACAGGAGGACGGGAACGGAACGAAGCATGCGACACCACATGGGATCACCACCTTCGAATTCACCGAGATTGCGCGTGCGCGAGTTGGGCACGCCGTGACGGACGCGGGAGGGCCCGGGAGCAGGGCTCGAGACGAGCCCTCGCTTCACGCGGGGTGCGTCAGCTCAAATGAGGAAAACGGTGGCGCGGCGCTGGGGCGTGTCGGCGAAGATCGGAGGCGATTCGAAGGTGCTTGGGGTCTGGACCAGCCGCGCCGCAGATGCGGTCTGCACCGGCATGGGACCGAGCGCGACAAAGTCGGCGCGGCTAGCGCGGTGGTCGGTGCCACGCGTGGTCCCGATCGTGGCGGGCTCGCGATCGGCCGCCGCCTTCGCCGCGGCGCAGCAGGAGCGGTCCGCGCCGATGGAACCGGATGCGGACGGGAGTGGCGCCGCGCACCTGGAGCAGGCGGGCGGATTCGCCCCCCGCGGAACGGCGCAGGCGGCGCGCCCCCCAAACACGAAGGTCTGGCCCGCGAGAAGCGCCACTGCGAGGACGAGGCTGAAGAGACGGCGGTGGAGCATCACTCTCCTTTGTACCCGGGAGCGGCCGATTGGAGCCCGCTGAACTCATCCCTAGTACGTGAAGAGTCGGCCGATCGGACGTCCATGACAACTATCCTTTAGGATGCCCTTCGAGTCGGAGTCTGGCCGGGGCGTCGAATAGTTCCATAAGGCATTGCTATTTAAGCAGTTTTGAGAGGCGCCGGTCTTTCAGCGGCGTGCCCCCGGTCTGGCACCCAGGACAGTAGAACGTCTCGCGCTCGGCGTACGAGACGCGCGCGATGACGCTGCCGCAGCGGGAGCACGTGGAGCCGGCATGGTCGTGCGCCGTGTAGTGCTCGCGAGGTTCCTTCTGCGGCAGCGCTCCGTCCATCGAGGCGCGCAATAGCTCCGTCTGGCGACGGAGCACCGATCCGACCGCGGCGTAAAGCCGTCGTGCTCCCTCGTCGTCCACCTGGCCCGTGAGCCGGAGCGGGGAGAGACGCGCCTCGTAAAGGATTTCGTCCGCCAGCCCGTTTCCGATCCCCGCGATCGCACGCTGGTCGGTGAGAAACGTCTTCAGCTGGCGGGACTCGGCGCGGAGGGCGGAACGAAACCGCTCCTCCGACAGCTCGCCGCGGGTCGGGTCGGGACCCAGCATCGCCAGCTCCGGGACCTGGTCCACGTCCTCGACCAGCCAGAGGCGCGCCCGCTTCTCCGTGCCGTGCTCGACCAGATCGAGCGCCGAGCCGTCATCGAGCGCGATCCGCGCGGAATACGCCGCTTTCGATCCGGTGCCGCCCCGTTTCGCGCCGCGCGCGCCGGTCTCCGGCGCCGCCACAAGCCGCAGGCGTCCCAGGCGCATCAGGTGGATCACGATGCCCCGCCGCGACTCGCACTCGAGGACGAGGTACTTCCCGCGGCGCGAGGGAAAGCTGAGGAATTCGCCGGCGAAGGACTCGGGAGCGACTGCCGTCTGGAGCAGCGCGGGTTGCCGGATCTGCACCGACTCGATGCGCCGCCCCGAGATTCCGGCCGCCAGGTTCTCGGCCAGCACCTCGAGAAAGGGCAATTCCGGCACGGCTATTCCAGCCTGGAGGCGATGATGAGCTTGCTCTGGAACGGACTCCCGAGGGAGCGGGTCGCGCGCACCGCGAAGCGCTCGCGGGCCAGCCACTCGCCGACTTTGTCGGCGTTCCAGGCGTTTCCCATGTCGAACACCAGGAACATGCGGACCGCGAAGAGGGCGGCTGCCGGCGACGGAGTCGCCTGCGAATCGGGCATGATGCCGTGGATAAGCAGGGTTCCGCCGGGACGGAGCGCCTCCCACGCCTTCCGGAGGACGATCCCCGCGGTCTCTTCACTCTCGGTCTGGAGCACGTTCGACAAAAGCACGGCGTCCACCGGACCGGGGAACGGGTCCGTCCGGTAGTCGCCGGGGTAGAACGTGACCAGGTCCTCCACACCCTCCACGCGCAGGATTTCGCGCGCCACCTCGATCGTGGGCGGCAGGTCGAGGAGCGTGGCCTTGAGTTCCGGCGTCCGCCGCGCGTACTCCGCGGCGAAGATTCCGGAGCCTCCCCCGACGTCAAGGAGCGCGGCCCCCGGAAGGAGCGGCGCCAGCTCGGCCACGCGCGGCGCGGCCTCGCGGCTCACGGTGTGGACCGCCCGGATGTAGCGGCGGACTCGTGCCGGATCGCCTTCCAGGAGCGCGTCGCCGGTCAGGCGGAGCCGCGGCGAGCCCTCGCGGACCGCGCGCGCCAGATCGCCCCACATTCCGTACAGCTCGTGCGCCCACTCCACCATTCCGGTCGCGTCCCCATCGTGTCCCGGGACGAGATACGGCGCGAATTCGCGCGGAAGAACGTACGTCGCGCCGTGCCGGTGCAGCACGCCCAGCGCCACCACCGCGTCCAGCAGGATCTCCGTGCCGCGCGGATCCGTTCCAAGGCGGCGCGCCACGTCGGCGGCAATCTGGGGCTGCCTCAAGATTTCGGGGAAGAAACCCAGCTCGTGCGCCGCGAGGAGCGCGGCGGATTCCTGGTAGCCGTTCAGCGCGGTGATGAGCCGCTGGAGCGGCGGCTCGAGCCGGGCGGGAGAAGGACGCGGCGGACCCTCGCCCGCGCTCTGAACGCCGGTCCGGAACGGCTTCAGCGGCCGCCGTTCGGGACGGGCGAATGGCGCGCCCCCCTGGCGCTCGCGGTCGTCACGAGCGTAGCCGCCGCTCGGGCGCGCGCCACGGGCGGAGGGGGGACGCCCCTCCGTCTGCCGCGGCCGTCCCGGTCCGGCGGGCCGGTAGGGACCGCCGGTGTGGCGCGGCGGGCCGGCGGGCCGCGGCGCTCCGGTATATCGCGGCGTCCGCGGACCCACGTCGCGCGGCGCGTAACGTCCCGCTCCGGGCGGGCGCGGGCCGTACGAGCGGGGAGCGCCCGGGCGGGGCGCGCCCGGGCGGGTGCCCGGGGGCCGGTTCTTCCGCTCGCGGGCCCGCTCCTCGGCCTGCTGGCGCATGAACTCCAGCTCCTCGGGCGGAATTCGAGTTCCGTACTGCGGGTGTTCTCTGCTGGTCGGAGCGTCGGCGGCGCGGTCGCGCCGGACGGGGGGCTTGACGGGTCGGCTGCCACGGGCCGTTGGCGGTTTTGGTCCAGAACCGGGCGAGGCGGGCGGCCGCTCGCGCCGGCGGCGATTGGGCTTCATCATCGTGTGGGGACTTTCCTCATCGCGGGAGTCGGCAGACGAACACTTCTCCCGCTTCAGTTAAGGGCGGCGCGAACCATTTCGCTCAGCGCCTTTCCGTCGGCGCGGCCTTGCGCGCGCGCGGTGACTTCCTTCATGACGCGGCCGAGATCCTTGGGCGAGGAGGCGTTCAGCTCGCGGACGACGGCTTCGACCAGCGCTCGGGTCTCCTCGGGGCTCAGCGGCGCCGGGAGGTATTCGCGGACGACGGCCAACTCGGCGTGAAGCGTAGCGGCTTGGTCGCGTTTGTCCAGCTTCTCATACTCCGCGGCGGATTCGCGGAGCTTCTTGGCGTACGACGTCAGGACCGCCAGCACCTGGGCGTCCGGGAGGACTTCGATCGACACGTCCTTCTTCTTCTCGAGAAGGATCTGGCTCCGCATCATTCGAAGCGTCTGCAGACGGTCTTTGAGTCCCGACTTGAGCGATGCCTTCATGTCTTCGTTCAGGCGCTCTTCCAGCATCGCCAAAGTATATCAGAATCTTGACATAGGGGAGCAAAACGGCCACACTGCCGCGCGATTCCTTCCCCTGAATACCGGTCGGTGATCCGGAGGCGTGCCCGATATGCATCGTCCCCTCGCCCGCATTGCGCGCTGGCCCCTGCTGCTCATCCTCTTCCTCTCCGCTCCCCCGGCCCCGCCGGCGCGCGCGGTGGAGGAGCGGGCGTGGGTCTCGCTGGAATTGTCGGGCGTTTTCTACGATCCCGAGCAGGCGCTGCGCGACGTGCAGGGCTACGGGGCACGCGGCGGCTTCTTTCTGAACCGCTTCGCGGGCGTGGAAGGGCTGGTCCACCGCTCCGCTCCCAAGCTTGAGGTGCCCGAGACGGGGAGCGGCACCTTCACCCACTACGGCGTCGGCCTCATCCTCACGCCCGACCGGACGCGCTGGACGCTCCCCTACATCTACGGGGGCGTCGGCAAGGCGAAGGCGGAACGGAAGCCGGACAGCGGGCTCCCGGTCTACGCGAACCCCTCCCGATCCGCCTTCCACTTCGGCGCCGGCGTGGCCGTGCGGCTGGGCGAGCGCCTCGGATTTCGCCTGGACGGGCGCGACGTCAGCTACAAGCAGGAGGAGGGCCCCGGCCGCCCGACGCGCGTGAACACGTTTCTCGTGAGCGGCGGCGTGACCGGCTTCTTCGCGGGCCGGCCGCGCGACACCGACAACGACGGCGTTCCCGACAAGCGCGACCGCTGCAAGGATACCCCCGCTGGGGCCGTGGTCGACGCCGGCGGGTGTCCTCTCGACACCGACGGGGATGGGGTCTTCGACGGCCTGGACAAGTGCCCGGGCACTCCCAAGGGCGCGATCGTGGACGCCACCGGCTGTCCGATGGACAAGGACAAAGACGGCGTCCCCGACGGCATCGACCAGTGCGATTCCACAGCCGCGGGCGTGGTGGTGGACGCGCGCGGCTGCGGCGTGGACAGCGACAAGGACGGCGTCTTCGACGGACCCGATAAGTGCCCCAACACCCCGGAAGGCGCCGTGGTCGATTCGCGCGGGTGCCCTGTGGACAGCGACGGGGACGGCATCCCCGACGGCATCGATATCTGCCCCGCAACCCCGGCAGGCGCCGCCGTGAACGCCGGGGGCTGCGCGCTCACGCCCACGCCCTACGAGCGCGAGATGCTCGAGGACTGGATGATCCGCCTGACCGATCTCGCGTTCGTGCCCGACTCCTCGCGGCTTCTGCCCGAAGGGATGGCGCGCCTCGACTCGGTCGCGGTGGCGCTCCGGCAGTGGCCCATGATCCGCTTCGAGATCGGCGTCCACGTGGACGACCAGCCGCCGCAGGCCTATCGCATCCCGCTTTCGTCGCAGCAGGCGCAAGCGGTGGCGCGCTATCTGACCCAGAACAACCCTTCGCTCAATCCCAAGAATTTCGCGCTCACGGGATACGGCGACACGGACCCCCTGGTCCCGAACACGTCGACGGCGAACCGCGCGCAGAACCGGCGCGTGGAGATCAAGGTGTTGAACCCGAACGTCCTCTCGCAGGAGCGCCAACGCCGGATGTCCTTCGGCACGGCGCCCGCGAGCCCGAGCGGCCCGTAGCACCGTAGCCTCACCCCGAGGGACCGGTCCTTGGCGGCCACCGCGGCGATCCAGACCTGGATGCTGATGGCCGCGCTCGCCGCCCTCCCGGCGGCGGGGGCCGTCCACCTGATCCTCCGCTCACGCCGTGGGAAGGGCCGGCGTCCGGCCCACGGGCGGAACGAGGCGGACCCCTTCCGCCTGATCATGGACACCTCCCCCGAAGGGATCTGGCGGGCCGACGGAAACGGCATCACTCTCGAAGTGAACCGCCGCATGGGCGAGATGCTGGGCTACGAGCCCTCCGAGATGGAGGGGCGGCACATCCTCGAATTCACTTCGGGCGAGTGGACCCGGGTCGCGGAGCAGACCTTCGAGCGGACCCGGCGCGGCGAGCCGATGCAATTCGAGTTCATGTTCCTGACGCGGGGCGGGCTGGAGGTCTGGACCCTCGTCACCACCCACCCGATCCACGACGCCTCGGGAGAGATGATCGAGGCGTTCGCGATCATCCGCGACATCACCGAGCGCCACCGGATCGAGACCGAGCGCCAGCAGGCGCTTTCGCTCCTTGAAGCGACGCTCGACTCCACCACCGACGGAGTCCTGGTCGTGGACTTGAACGGGAAGATCGTCCGGTTCAACGAGCGCTTCGTCTACCTGTGGCACATCTCGCCCGAGGTCGTCGAGAGCGGGGACGACGATCGCGCCATTGCCGCGGTGCTGTCCCAGCTCGAGGACCCGGACGCGTTCCTGGCGCGCGTGCGGCGCCTGTACGCGAATCCGGAGGCCGAGAGCCAGGACGTGCTGCGGTTCAAGGACGGGCGCGTCTTCGAGCGTTTCTCCCGGCCGCAGCGGCTGCGGGGCGAGGTCGTGGGCCGCGTCTGGACGTTCCGCGACGTGACCGACCGCGAGCGCGCGCTCGCGGAGCAGCGGCTGGCCGTCGCCCGCGAGGCCACGATCGCGCGCAACCTGGACTCGGCCCTCTTCACCTTCGTCCTGGGACCGAACGAAAGCGTCGAGCGGTACGAGTACTTCTCGCTGGGGGCGGAAGGGGTGTTCGGCGTTCCCCTGGACGAGATGATGCACGACCCGGCCTTCTGGCACCGGCGCGTCCACACCGAGGATCTCGAGAACGTAGTCGAGCCGACCCTGCGCGACCTCTCCCGCCTGGAGCCCGCGATGATCGAGTTCCGCTACCAGTCGTCGAAGGGGATCTACCGGTGGCACCGGACGCGCCTCGTGCCCCGCCGCGAGGCGGACGGGCTGGTGCACGTGGACGGCATCGAGACCGACGTCACCGAGCGGGTGGCGCTGGAGGAGCAGCTCCGCCACGCGCAGAAGCTGGAAGCGGTGGGCCGGCTGGCGGGCGGCATCGCGCACGACTTCAACAACATCCTCACCGCCGTGATCGGCTACGCCGATCTCCTCCTCGCCCGGATGGGACCCAACGATTCGGGCCGCCACGCGGTCCAGGAGATCCACAAGGGAGGTGACCGCGCCGCCTCGCTCACGCGCCAGCTTCTCGCCTTCAGCCGCAGGAGCCCGGCCCAGCCGCGGCTGGTGGACCTGAACGCGGCGCTGCGCGATATCCTTCCGATGCTCCAGCGCCTGGCCGGAGAGGACGTGGCGTTCGACCTCGCGCTTTCCACCGCGGTCGGGTGCGTGCGCGTCGACCCGCATCAATTCGAGCAGGTCATCGTCAACCTGGTGGTGAACGCGCGCGACGTGATGCCGGCCGGGGGAACGCTGCGGATCGCGACCGACCGCGCCGAATTTCGGCCGGCCGAGGCGCGCGGCGACCCGGCCCTGGCCCCGGGCGCCTACGTGCGCCTGAGAGTTTCCGACACGGGAGCCGGCATCGCGCCCGAGGTGATGGACCATATCTTCGAGCCCTTCTTCACGACGAAGGGACCCGGGCGTGGCACCGGCCTGGGACTGGCCACCGTCTACGGAATCGTCAGCCAGCATCGGGGCCGGGTGCGCGCCGCCAACCGGAGCAGCGGCGGCGCCGAATTCGAGATCCTGCTTCCCGAGGTGAACGCGCCGGTGCCGCCCGCGGCTGCGCCGGCGCCCGCGATGCCGTTTCCCAGCGGGACCGAATCGCTCCTCCTGGTCGAGGACGATCCGGCGCTTCTCGCCTTGGGGCGCGAAGCGCTCACCGAGCTGGGATACGTCGTCTACACGGCGTCCGGGGGAATCGAGGCGCTCCGCCTTCTCGAGGAGCGGCGCCCGGAGATCGACATCCTGGTCACCGACGTCGTGATGCCGGGCATGGGGGGACCGGAGCTGGCGGAACGGGTCACCGCGGAACGGCCGAGCCTCCCGGTGTTGTTCGTGTCCGGCTACGCGAAGGACTCCTTGCTGGGGGAAGGGATCGAGGGCACGGAGATCGCATTCTTGGAGAAGCCCTACACGACCCTCGTCCTGGCGCGCCGCGTGCGCGAAACGCTGGACGCTCCGTCGCCGCACTGGCAGCGCACGCCGTCGCGTCCACGAGCCTGAGCGGCCGGGGGCCCGGCACGCGCTAGCGTGCTTGTGCGGCGGGCTCGGCCCGGCTCCGCACCATCTCCCCCAGGGTCTCGGCGATCGGCGTGGGCGAAACATCCAGATCCGCCTGGGTCCGGACGTTTCGAAGCGGCGCGAGCCGCCGCAAGTGAAGCACCAGCTCCCGAGGCAACACCAGTTGGCGCAGGAAAGAATGCGGCGGGAGCACAGGCGTTAACAGTCCCAGCTCCTCGACGAGAAGATCCGGCAGACGGCGGCGTGGTGGCGCGACGCCGGTCAGCTCGTGGAGCAGCCGGTATAGGTCCCCGAGGCGGATGCAGGATGAGGTCGCGAAATACCGCCGTCCCCCGTGGCCCCGCTCGATGGCGGCGCCCACGAACCGGCCCAGGTCGCGCCCGTCGCTGATGGCCAGCCAGACCTCGTCCAGGATGCGGTAGGGCAGGTCTCCCGCAGCATAGAGGGAGATCAGACCGCCCAGGATGGTCTCGACCCGCGGAGCCACGAGCACCCCCGGGCTCACGACCATGGTGTGCATCCCGCCGGAGCCGTTCGCCTCGAGCACCAGGGCCTCGGCCTCCATCTTCATGCGGACGTAGTCCGACTCGTACGCGCCTTCGGGCGGGGTCTCCTCGTCCACGCTCTTGGCCGGGTCCGCGCGCTCCTGCACCGTTCCGGTGTACCCGATCAGGACGAACACCTTCACGCCCGAGCCGGCCGCTTCGCGCAGGAGCGCCTCGGTCCCCGCCACGTTGACCCGGCGCTGCCGCTCGCGATCAAAGCGTACGAATCCCGTGCGGCCGGCCGCGTGCACGACGACGTCGCAGCCGTCCGCGACTCCCCGCAGCGTGCCCGGGCGCTCCAGGTCCCCTGCCCGGCGCTCCGATCCCGGCGGAACCGCAATGCCGCCCGTTGCCGCCGCGCGATGCAAAAGGAGACGGACCGGCGCGCGCAGCGCGGCCAGCGCCGGGGCGATCAGCCCCCCGGCGGTTCCGGTCGATCCGGTGAAGAGGATTCGCTGCGGGACGTACGGGGTTCGCATGGTTCGACGCGCCGTGGCGCGGACCCATGACTCTACCGGTCTCCGCGCACCGGGGCCACCTCCGTTTTTCGCAATCGCGGCGCGGCGCGAATCGCGTGCGCGCCTCGCAACTTGCGATGGACGCGTGGCTGGATCCAGCCTCGAGCGGAACCGCGCCGGCACGACCCGACAGAATCTTCAGCCCGCGCGGCCCCAGGTAAGACTTGCCGGATCAACGCTCTTCCCCGATCCCTCCCATCCCCTGTGCGCCCTGTCCCGACGCGCAGGCACGGTGGGTGCACCGGCCGAGGCGTCGGGTGGCGTCCGCCCTGGACGCCGTGGCCTGGGGCATCGGTGGATGTCTCTGCGGCCTAATCAAAAGACGAGTAGAACAATCGGAGGTTGCGCCGTGCGCCAAGCACTTAGGCGAACGTATTTCGTGTTCGCGCTCGCGTTTTTGTCGTCGGTCCTGATCGCATCGGCCGCCGAGGCGGGTCCGTACACGCGGCTTCAAGTGCTGCTCCCGGGCGAGACGGCCGCACCCGGCACCTCGTCGGGCAAAACCGGCACGGCGCTCCAGCAGGTCTCCGGATTCCCCTTCAACATCACGGTGCGGGCGTGCGACTCGGGGTGGAACACCGTCGCCACCATCTCCAACTCGATCTCCATCGACGCGACCGACGCCAGCGCAACGGTTCCCTCTCCGGCGCAGCTCAGCTCGGGGACGAGAACCTTCTCCATCACTCTGAACGCCGCGGGCACCTTCACCGTCTTCGCCCACGACGAGACCGATAACACGATCCCGGACGGCAGCTCGGCCGCGGTCACGGTTCGTATTCTGGATCACTTCATCTTCTCGAACATCTCGCAGAAGAACCAGAACGCGGGCACACCCATGCCGATCACGGTGACCGCCAAGGATCCTGCCGGAAACACGGTCACCGGGTACACGGGACCGGTCCAGCTCAAGGAATTGACCTCCTTCGGCGACGGCCGGATCAGTCCCGCCTCGGTGGCTCTGAGCAGCGGCGCCTGGAGCGGCAACGTCACGATGTACCGAGCCGACGAGACCAGCATCAATCGCGGCAACGTCAACGTGTACGCGTACGACGCCACCCAGCCGTCGAAGAACGGCACCAGCGATCCCTTCACCGTCCACCCGGGCGTCTTCTCGCGGGTGCAGATCATCGTCCCGGGCGAGTCGCCGCTTCCGGGCAGCGTCTCCGGCGTGACCGGCACCCCCGCGACCCAGAGCTCCGGCACCAGCTTCAACGTCTCGGTCTACGCCACCGATCCTTACTGGAACCCGGTGGCTTCGGGAGACAACGTTCGGGTCACGTCCAGCGACGGGGCCACGAACCAGAGCGGGCTTTTGACGAACGGCTTCCGCCAGTTCACGGTGCACCTGAATACCGTGGGCACGCAGACGTTGTCCGTCACGGATCTGACGAGCGGCTCGAAGACGCCCATGACCAGCGCGGGGATCCAGGTCATCCCCACCGGCGTGGATCATTTCGTCATCAACACGATCACCGGGCCCGTCACGGCCGGCGTGCCGATCACGGTGACGATCCGGGCCACCGACGCGGGCGGCAACACCGTACCCGGCTACAACGCCGACGCGATCATCCAGGCCAACACCGGGAATCAGAGCATCACGCCGACGTCGGTGACGTTCACGAACGGCACCTGGACCGGCCAGGTCACGTTCAAGGGAGCGGGAGGCGCCGTCGCGCTCACCTGCGCCGACTACTCCGCTCCCCCCAAGGTTGGAACCAGCAACTCGTTCGTGGTCACTCCGGGTCCGTTTACGGGCCTCCAGGTGTTGCTGCCGGGAGAGACTGCGCTAGGTGGCACGCCGGCCGGCAAGACCGGCGTGCCCACGACCCAGACGGCCGGAACGCAGTTCACCACGACCGTCCGCGCCGTGGATCAGTTCTGGAATCTCGTGCCGGGGGTCTCCGATCGCATCGTGCTCGCCTCGACGGACGCGTTTGCCTGGATGCCGTCGGACACCGTCCTGGTCAACGGCCAGGTGCTGATCCCGACGCGCCTCCATAAGAGCGGCGACCAGGTGATCTGGGCTCGCGATTCCACCACTACGGCCATCACGCCGGACACGTCGTCCGCGGTGACGGTCACCGGCGGCACCTTCCAGCGCGTGCTGATCCTGGCTCCGGGCGAGATCGTGGCTCCCGGAACGACCACCGGCCGCGCCGGCACGGCCACGGACCAGTCGATCAACTACGGCTTCACCGTGACCGCGCTCGCGACCGACCAGTGGTGGAACCCGGTGGGGGGCGTGTCGGACGTGGTCCACGTCACCTCAGGCGATCCGCTGGCCACCCTGCCGCCGGATCAGGCGATGGTGAACGGCCGGGCGGATCTCACGATCCGGCTCGCGACCGGCGGCTTCCAGCAGATCACCGTCGCCGACGTCACCAATCCCGCGAAGACCGGCGCCAGCACGCAGGTCCGCGCCATCTCGAGCGGCTTCCACCTGGAAGCGACGGTCTCGCCCTCGACGGCGCGCGCGGGCGAGCCCTTCACGCTGGCGGTCCGCGTGACCAACGACGCCGGGAGCGTGATCCAGGAGATCAACTCCTTCATCACCGTCGAAGTGCAGAACGCGGGAACCCAGTCCGCGGGACGCGGCACCCTCCTCACGACCCAGTTCCAGCTTCTGCAAGGACAGCGCGCGGTATCGGAGACCTACACCTTCGCCGAGCCGATCGTGATGGTGGTGCGCGACGACGCCGGAAACGCGCCGGGCGTCACCGGGCCGATCACGATCACGCCCGGCCAGCCCGCGTTCGTGCGTCTCAGCTCCAGCCCGCCCTGGGTGGGCGGCAACAAGCACGCGGCCATCACCGCGCGCGTCGTGGACGCCTTCGAGAACGGCGTCCCCAGCCAGCCGGTCGTGTTCGCGCTCCTGTCGGGAACCGGGACCCTGTCGGCCATGGACACCACCAGTGTCGCCGACGGAAGCGCGCGCGCCGACTTCCTGAGCCCGCGCCAGCCCGAGGTGGACCGCATCCGCGCCTCGGCCGGCATCCTGTCGAACCAGATCGATCTCGAGACGGCGTTCGTCGATCCGACGAAGGGCGGCGGCTACGCCACCAACTATCCCAATCCGTTCCATCCGCCCGCCGAGGGGACCACGATCGCCTACAAGCTGGACGACAACGCGACCGTGACCATGCGGATCTTCACGCAGAGCGGCGACCTGGTGCGGCGCCTCGTGTTCGACAAGAGCGCCGTGGGCGGCGCGGCCGGACTCAATCAGTACGTGTGGGACGGAAAGAACGGAAAGGGCGATGTGGTCGCCAGCGGCGGCTACCTCGTGCTGATCGAGGCCCAGGGAACGGGCGCAACGCTTCATGTCATCCGCCGCAAGATCGCGGTGGTCCGGTAAACGGGGAGGCCGAGCCATGATTCGCATTCCACGTCAGATCACGCTCCGGATCGCGCTCGCGGCGATCCTCCTTCTCGCGGCGGGCCCCGCCGCGGCCGCGGTGGATCAGAACGGCGGCGCTCCCGGCTCGTGGCTGTCGCAGTACGTGACGGCGCGGACCCTGGGTCTCGGCGGCGCCTTCGTCGGCGCCGCGGACGACGCTTCCGCCGTCATCTGGAACCCGGCGGGCTTGGCCCTCCTGGTCCCGAACGAGGCGCGTTTCGAATCGGCGCGCCTCTTCGAAGACACCTCGATCAACTCGCTCAACCTGGCGGTGCCGGGCAACAAGCTCCCGAGCTTCGGACTGACCGTCATCTCGCTGCACACGGGAAATTTCGACCGCACCAATGACATGAATGATCCCCTCGGCACCTTCAGCGAGGGGGAGACGGCCTACATCCTGTCTTTGGCCCGGAGCCTGAACCCGCGATTCGCGGTGGGCGCGAACGTGAAGATGGTCCGCCAGAACGTGGAGGACTTCAGCGGGACGGGATACGGATTCGACGTGGGCGCGATCGCCAACGTCACCCCCAGCCTCCGGCTGGGCGCTTCCGTGCTGAACGTGGGCGGGCCGGGCATCACGCTCCGCGACACCAAGGAGACGTACCCGATGGAGTTCCGCGGCGGCTTCTCGTACGCGGTGCTCCACGGCCGCGGGCTCATCACCGCCGAAGCGGACCAGGCCTCGGGGCCCGGTCTCAGGCTGCGCGGCGGATCGGAGTACTGGGTGCAGCCGATGTTCGCGCTCCGGGTCGGCATGGACGACAAGAATCCGGGAGGCGGCCTGAGCTACCGGTTCGCCAGCCACTACCAGTTCGATTACGGCGTGCTCGACCACCCGCTGGGCCTGGTGCACCGGATCGGGCTCACCTACCGCTTCGGGGGATTCTTCGCCAGCGCGAAGGCCGACCCGCAGATCTTCTCGCCGACCGGCGAGCGCGCCACCACGAAGATCGACCTGAACGCGCGCACCAAGGGCGAGATCGATTCCTGGGCCCTCGACCTGATCAACAAGTCGGACGAGGTGGTCCGCAAGTTCGGAGGCAAGGGCGCGCCGCCGGCGCACATCCTCTGGGACGGCAAGGACGAAACCGGTCTTCCGCTCGCGGACGGCGCGTATCGGTACCGGCTCACCGTGAACGACGCCGAAGGGCGCGTCATCGAGAGCCGCACCCGTGCGGTCACCATCTCCACCGGCGGCCCTCAGGGTGAGGTCCCGGTCATCCCGGTCCAGTAATGAAACGGAGGCCAGGATTGACGCACTCTTGGAGCACCGCACTTCTCGCGGCCGCGCTTCTCACGACCGCGCCGGCGCGGGCCGAGGAGCCGAAGGCGGCGGGATTGCGTGAGGCCGGCCTCGCGTTCGAGGCGGCCCGCCTTCTCCCGGACGCCGAGCGCGCCGCGGGCCTCGACGAGGCCGATCGCCTCGCGACCCTGGCGCAGCGGGGCGGGCACGCGGACGACGAAGCGCAGGCCGCGAAGTATCTCTGGGCCCAGATCCGCCTGGAGCGGGGTGAGACCGCCAAGGCATCCGAGGGCTTCCATCAAGCCGCGGAGAAGCTGGGCAAGGGACCCTACGGCGACGACGCAGAGTTCCAGTCGATCCTCACGCTGGAAGCCGGAGGCTCGGACAAGGATGCCGCCAAGGCATGGGGCGAGTGGGAGAAGAGCTACCCGCAGAGCCCGCTCGCGGGCGAGGCAAAGGTCGCGCAGGCGTGGAACGCGCTCCGCCGCGGCGACGTGCCCCTGGCGCAGCGGCACCTGGCGGCGCTCCTCGCGCAGCGGACCTGGTACGCCGCGGACCCGCGCGTGCAGCTGGCTCGGGCCACGGCGCTCTATATGACGAACAAGCCGGCGGACGCCCTCGCGCTGATCGGCTCGCGGCCGGGAGGGGGTGCGGCCGTCTGCTATCTCCGCGCGCTCTGCCACCGGAGCCTCGGCTCCATGCTGGCGTCGGCCGCGGCGTTCCAGGAAGTGTCCAGCCGCTTCCCCAATTCTCCGCTCCACGACCCGGCCCTGCTGGGCAAGGCGGACGCCTTCCTGCGCGCCCACGACTACAAGAGCGCGGCCGAGGAGTTCACGCGGGCCGCGACCCAGGCCCATGATCCGGCCGTGGTCGCGGAAGCGGAGATCCGCGCCGCAGGCGCGGTTTGCCTGACCGGCGCCGCCGATTCGGCGCTCGCGCTGTTCCACGGCATCGTCGAGCGCCGGCCCGGCAGCGACCAGGCGGCGCGCGCGCAGTTCCTGATCGGGGACGTTCTCGCCTCCCGCGGGCAATACGCCGAGGCGATCGTGGCGCTGAACCATGTCCTGACGAACTACTTCCAGCACTCGGTGGCGGCCAGCGCGCAGTACCGCGTGGCCCGCTGCCTCGACGCTTTAGGACGGAAGGCCGACGCGACCGGCTCCTACCAGGCGGTCGTCGCGGGCTATCCGCTCGAGCCCGAAGCTCCGGCCGCGGCGTACATGGCGGGCGTGGGACTCCTGGAGCAGCACCGGCCCCGCACGGCCGCGCCGTATTTCCAGATCGTGCTCGACCGCTACGTGGCCGGCGCCGCCGACTCCAGCCGCTCCGTGCGGCCGGTGACGCAGGATCGCGAGGAGGTCATCGAAGCCGCGCTCTGTCTCCTTCTCTATTCCTATCGGACCGCGGGCGACCTGGGCCAGCTGGCCGGCGCCCCGCACCTTCTCTTGGAGAAGATGCCGCCCAGCCGCTCTCCCTGGAGGGCGTACGCGCTCCTGATCGACGCCGACGCCATGGCCGCGATGTCGCGGCATCCCGAGGCCCAGGCCACGCTCGAGAAGCTGATCCGCGACTTCCCCGACCACGTGGTCGCGGCCTCCGCGACGAAGCTCCTCGCCTGGACCTACGCGCAGCAGGGCCGGGACAGCCTCGCCGTGCAGACCGAGGAGCGGCTGGTTCTCCGCTACGGATCGACGAATCTCTCTCTGGTGAGCGGCGCCTTGCTCGACATCGCGCACGACCGCTTCAACCAGAAGCGCTACCGCGACGCCGCGGCCGGCTATGAGGACTTCCTGAAGCGCTTCCCCGCGGATCCCAAACGCCACATCGCGAACTACCAGGCCGGCCTCGCCTACGTGCGGCTGAACCGGCTGGGAGACGCCGTGGACCACTGGGAGGCGATCGTGCGGGACAGCGCGTCGGCGCCGGTGGCCGAGAAGGCCTGGGCGCGCGCGGGGGACCTCTACTTCCAGGCACAGCGCTACGCCGACGCGAAGCGGTGTTATCGGGGCCTCCTCGAGCACTTCGCCGCGACGGACGCAGCCGCCTTAGCGACGCTGCGGATGGGTCAGTGCGAGTACAACGCGGGGAGCGACGCGCCGGCGCTGGAGGCCTTCTCGCAGGTCATCGCCCGCTTCCCCGACAGCC
>DATGVG010000233.1:0-2990 GCA_035300625.1 Candidatus Limnocylindrales bacterium | reverse complement strand
ACGCGGTCTTCATCACGGGGGACAACGTGGGCGATCTCATGTTCTACGGCCGCGGAGCCGGCCAGCTCCCGACCGCCTCCGCGGTCTGGTCCGACACCATCGACATCGCGCGCCGGGTGGCCCACGGCATTCCCGCCCTCGACACCGATCTCCCGACGATCGGGCGCAACCCCCTGCCCCTGCGGCCGGTCGACGACATCCGCTCCGCCTATTACCTGCGCGTGATGGCGCTGGACCGGCCCGGCGTCCTCGCCCAGGTGGCCGGCATCCTCGGTCAGCACGACATCTCGCTGGTCTCGGTGCTCCAGAAGGTGCGCGCGCGCCACGAGGCGGTGCCGGTGGTGATGATGACGCACGAGGCGCGCGAGCGGGACATGCGCGCGGCCCTCGCCGCCATCGACAAGCTCCCGGTGGTGCCGGCCCGGACCACCATGATCCGGGTGGAGGCGTGAGCGGGCCGTCCCGCCGGCCGGGGCGCTAGGCCGCCCGCCCATGCCGTCGTACCCGCG
Source organism: Candidatus Limnocylindrales bacterium (assembly GCA_035300625.1). Taxonomy (GTDB): domain Bacteria; phylum Eisenbacteria; class RBG-16-71-46; order SZUA-252; family SZUA-252; genus DASQJL01. Next base: position 2,481 of record DATGVG010000233.1, on the reverse strand, counting down.
GCTGGGGAAGATCCTCCTCGGCCTCGTGGTGAGCGCCGGGCTCCTGATCTACTTCTTCTGGGACGTGGATCTCCGCGTCGTCGGCGCGCGGCTCCGCGAGACCCTCTGGGGCTTCCTGGCCCTCAGCGTCGCGCTCAACTTCCTCTCCCTGTGGGCGCGCGCCCGGCGGTGGCGCTACCTGTTCGCGCCGGGAACGCGCGCCGGCCATCTCTTCCGGGCCCTGATGGTGGGCTACATGGGCAACAACCTGCTCCCGCTCCGGGCCGGGGAGATCGTGCGGATCTACGTGGCGTCACGCCACGGCCCGCGGTTCTGGACCACCTTCGCCACCGTGGTGGTGGAGCGCGTCCTCGACGGGCTCGCGCTGGGCCTGCTCGTGGCCGGGGTCCTGCTGGTGGTGACGGTGCCCCGCGAGATGCGCTGGTCGATCCTGATCTTCCTCGGCGTGGACGTGCTCGTGATGCTGATCCTGGCCGCGATCGCGATCGCCCCCGGCGCTTGCCGCGCGCTGATCGAGGTCCTCTTTCACCGGGTCGGCTGGCTCGAGCGGCGGATGCTCAGCATGCTCGACACCCTCACCGAGGGGCTGCGCGGCCTGCGGACGCCCCGCCACCTGCTACCGCTCACCCTCTACTCGGTGGGGATCTGGCTCTTCCTGGCCCTGTCGGTGTGGACCGGGCTCCACGCGGCCCACCTCGACCTCCCGCTCGCCGCCGCGTGGACCGTGCTCGCCTTCCTCGGCCTGGGCGTGAGCCTGCCGTCGAGCCCCGGCTTCGTCGGCGTGATCCAGGCCGCGACGGTGCTCGCCCTCGCGCTCTTCGACGTGCCGCGCACCGAGGCGCTCTCATTCTCGCTCCTCATGCACGCCTCCCAGTTCTTTCCGGTGACCGCGGTAGGTCTGGTGTTCCTGTTCCTGGAGCACGTCCGGCTGACGGACGCCACCCGGGGCGAGGTGGGGCAGATCGCGTCTTCCGAACGGTGAATGGCGAACGGTGAATGGCGAACGGTGAGTGGCGAATGATGAGTGAGGAGCGGGGAGCGGGAAGGGTCGAGCGGAGGGGGCGGCGGCGAAGCTAGCGGCGCCGGCCCCACCGCCGGCGCTCCACCCATTCGGTGAGCCGGTCGGTCAGGTCGATCAGGAGCAGCGCGGCCCCGGTCGCGACGATCAGCCAGCCGAGCCCACGCAGACTCGAGCCGCCGGCCTCGATGAAGGCGGGCACCGCCGCAACCACCAGGATCGCCAGGACCGCCGCGCCGATCCACATGCCGTCAGCGTAGAGAGCAACCCCCTCGAACGCCAAGAAGAATAAGCGCCCCGGGGACGCCTGTAAACGCGGACCCGGTCCACGGCGTCTCATCCAGTGATCGCAGCACCCCGGGGCTCAATTCCAAAATCCCTGCGAATCCAGGAGGATACCGATGGACAGGCACACTGGTTGGCTGGTACGGACGCTGGCGGTGGCGGCGACCGGGATGACGGTCGGGCTGCTCTCGACGGCCGCCTCGGCACAGGAGATCCGGAACGACGTCCAGGACCTGCGGCAGGATCGGAAGGAGATCCGCCAGGACAACCGCGAGATCCGCGGGGACCGGCGCGAGCTGCGAGGCGACACGAAGGAGATCCAGGGCGACCGGCGCGAGCTGCAGGGCGACCGGCGCGACCTCCGGGACGCCCAAAAGTCCGGCGACCCGATCGCGGTCAAGGACGCCAAGCAGGACCTGCGGGGCGACCGCCGCGACCTCCGGAGCGACGTGAAGGACCGGCGGGGAGACGCGCGCGATCTGCGGCAGGACAAGCGCGACCGGCGCGGAGACGTGAAGGACCTGCGCCACGATCGGCGCGATCTGCGGAAGGACGTCGCGGAGAAGAGCGCGAAGTAGAGCGGTGGGCCGGGCTCCGGGAGCGGTTGGGATCGCTCCCGGAGCCCGGCCGCGAGCGGCGGGAGGCTTGGAGCCGAATGCGCGCGTATGGGAAGATCGGGGCGAGAGGCGCCCGTGGAGTCGAGCGATGAGGAGCTATGTCGTGCGGTGGCGGAGCGGAAGCCGGGGGCCTTCGACCTCCTGGTCGAGCGCTATCAGGAGCGGGCCTACCGCATCGCCTGGTCCGTCGTGCGCGATCGGGAGGAAGCCCGCGACTGCTCCCAGGAAGCGTTCCTTCGCCTGCACGAGTCGGCCGGCTCCTTCGCGGGGCAGTCCAAGTTCTCGACGTGGTTCTATCGTATCCTGGTCAACTGCTGCCTCGACCAGAAGCGTCGCGGGCGGGGCTGGCGGCAACTACTGGGCTGGCGCGACCGGCGGGATGACGGGCCCGACGAGCCGGATCCGGTCGAGCAGGCGCCCGCGCCGTTCGTGGACCCCGTGGACCACCTGGACGCGGAGCAACGCATGAGCCGGTTGTGGACGCTGGTGGAAGAGCTCTCGCCCCAGCAGCGCGCGGCGGTGACGCTCTCCTGCCGCGAGGGAATGGCGACCAAGGACATC
>DATGVG010000232.1:0-3646 GCA_035300625.1 Candidatus Limnocylindrales bacterium | reverse complement strand
GCATCCCGTCCCGCGACCATCTCTCGACGCACGTCGACACCAGCGTGAACTGACGGGCAACTGCCCGGGGCAGGACTCGAACCTGCATGGGGTTTCCCCCAGGGGATTTTAAGTCCCCTGCGTATGCCGTTCCGCCACCCGGGCTGGTCCGTGCGGCCGCGCGCGCACCTCGCGGCGTCCCTACTTCATCCCCGCCGTGTCGTGTTCGTCCTCGATGTCGCCGACCAGCTCCTCGACGATGTCCTCGAGCGTGATGATCCCGATCGGGATGCCGGCCTCGTCGATCACCACCGCCATCTGCCGCCGCTGCCGGCGGAATTCCCGGAGCTGCTCCGCGGTGCTCCGGTCGGCCGGAGCCCAGACCACCGCGTACATCGCGTCCTCCAGGTTGATCAGCCCGCTCGAGGCGTAGATCGCGAAGAGATCCTTCGCGTTCACGATCCCGACGATCCGCGTGGTCTCCCCGTCGTAGACCGGGAAGCGCGTGTGCACGCTGTCCAGGAGCGCGTTGATGATCTGATCCGGGTTCATGTGGTACTCGAGCATCACCGCCTTGTTCAGCGGCACCATGGCCTCGCGCACCTTCTTCTTGGGAAGCGAGAACGCCCGCACCAAGATGTCCGCCTGGTCGGCGGGCATCTTCCCCGCCTCGCTGGAATCCTCCACGATCAGCCGCAGCTCCTCGACCGAATGGACGTGGGTGTCGTGCGCCGAGGGGCGGAATCCCAGGAGCCGCACCAGGCCGTTCGCGGTCCAGTTCATCACCCGGATGAGGGGCCGGAAGACCCGCTCGAACGCGAGCGTCGGAGCCGCCAGCACGATCGCCGCCGAATCGGGGACGCGGATGGCGATCGCCTTGGGGGTCTGCTCGCCTACGACGACGTGCAGGAACGTGATCAGAAGAAAGGCGATCGCGGTCGCCACTCCGTGCGAGGCGAAGATCCCCCAGCCCTCGGGGAGCCAGCGGAACCAGGGCTCGATCACCCGCGACAGGCCCGGCTCGCCCACCCACCCGAGGCCCAGGCTGGTCATGGTGATCCCGACCTGGGTCGCGGCGATCATGTCGTCCATGCGCCGCACCGCCTCCATGGCAACAGCCGCGCCGGGCACCTTCTTCGCCGCCAACTCCTCCAGGCGCGTCTTCCGTACGGTCACCAGGGCGAACTCGGACGCGACGAAGACCGCGTTCCCCAGGACAAGGAGGGGGATCGCGAAGACCTGGACCCACGTGAGGAGGGATGCCCAGAAGCCACCCATGGAATGCGCCACAGTAGCAGGAATCGCCGGGAAGTTGGGGGCAGGCGTTCCCCGGGACGGCGCCATTCCGCTCCGGAATCGAGATCATGACATCTAAGCGGGTTGTGGGACTCTCCCAAGAGGAAATGGAAGCGATCCTAAGATCCGAGGCGGATCACCGCTGCGGCGGGATTGGTGAGCAGAAGGTCTGCGTCCGGATCGACGCGATCGCGGAGTTGCCGACCCGTTTCGGCACCTTCCAGATCGCGGCGTTCTGGAACAACCGGGACGGCAAGGAGCACGTCGCCGTCATGAAAGGCCACCCCTACGGCGGCGCGGACATTCCGGTCCGGATCCACTCCGAGTGCCTGACCGGGGACGCCCTGGGGTCCTTGCGATGCGACTGCCGCGACCAGCTCGAGGTGTCCCTCAGGACGCTCGCCCGGGAGCCGAACGGAGTCCTGCTCTATCTCCGCCAGGAAGGGCGCGGGATAGGGCTGCTCAACAAGATACGCGCCTACATGCTCCAGGACCGCGGGCTCGACACCGTCGAGGCGAACGAGGCCCTGGGATTTCGAGACGACGAGCGGGAGTACGCGATCGCGGCGCACATGCTCCTTAGCCTCAAGATCCAATCGATCCGGCTTCTGACCAACAATCCCCGGAAAATCGCGGAGTTGTCCCGGTACGGGATCCGGGTGACGAGCCGGCTGCCTCTGGTGATTCCCCCCAATGAGCACAACCGTTTCTACCTGGAAACCAAGACCCGTAAATCGGGCCATTATATGGATTTCTCCGGAATTCCTCACCTGGAGGAGCAGGGAGAATCGGTGCGGGTCGAGGGTATGAAGGAGGGAACGAATTGAAGTCGTAGCGACAGCGTGACTTGGGGTAGGATGGAGGTTCAACGCGGATGAATCGGCACGGCCCACACTCCACTTCCGGACGAATGCATCGGACCTTCCTGGCGGTCACCGCTCTGGCAGGGGTCGCCATGGCGCTGGCCACGTTCTGGTCCGGACCGCGTCCCGTGGCGGCCGGCGACGATGCCGATGACCCGGAAGGCGTCCATATCGGCCTTCCCGCCTACGTGCCCGACGACCCGCCCGCCAACGCGCGGGCGATGTACAGCGATTCCTCCATATCGCTGAACACGATCTGTCCCGTGCGCAAGGCGAAGATCGACCCTCTCCGGGATCCGGTCTACGTGAACGGACGGCCCGTCGGATTCTGCTGCCATCCCTGCCCGTCGATCTTCTCCTACGATCCGGAGAGATATCTCCGCGAGATGAAGGTGTCGCTGCCCTGCCCCGTCCATCCGGCGCGGCGGGCGATTCTCGATTCCTCGCTCCGCGCGAAGATCAACCAGGACTTCTTCTTCTTCTCGAGCCGGGCGGCCCTGAAGCGATTTCTCAGGGATCCGCTCCGCTACTGCGGCAAGCTGACCGATCCGGTCGACCGCGTCCGCTTCCGCCCCACGAAGGAGTCCCCGCACGTCGTGTTCCGCGGCCGCGACTACTACTTCGCCGACGGCTCCACGCTCGCCAAGTTCCAGGCCGATCCCGAGCGGTACTACGAGCGGCTCGCCGGTTCGTGAGCCCCCTGGTCCCCCTGGTTCCGACCGCCGCGCCCTCCCGCGCGGGGACTCCCGCCGTCCGGTCACTGGAACAGATCCATGAGCCGGCCGTCCGGGCAGCGCTCGACGGGTATCTCGCGAGTCCGGAGACCTTGGCCCTGATGCTCTGCGGGAGCCGGGTGCTCGGCTGGGCAGAGGCGGACGGCGACTATGACGCCTTCGTCGTGGTGACCCGGGAGCACTATCGCTCGCTCGAGCCGGAGGAGACGCTGGTCCGCCTTTACGCAGCCGGAGAGTCGCCGCGCCGCATGATCGGAGACTTCTCCCTCTTTTCCGAGGGCGTGCTCGAGGAGTCGCTTCGCTCCCCGCTCGACATCGACCACTGGCCGTACCTGGACGCGGTGGTTCTGGCCGACGTCACCGGGACCATGGAAGGATGGCGCCGCCGGCTCGCGGCGTTCCCCGAGGAGGGCTTTGGGGAGCGGGCGATGCACCGCTATCTCCAACTGGCGATCTCCCTGAGCTATGCGACCATCGACGACGTCCGCGGCTACGCGACCGACCGCCAGATGAACCTCGCGCGGGCGGGGCTCGCGGGAGTTCACCTCTGGTTCACGCTCCAAAAGCGCTGGGCGCCGCCCCTCAAATGGTGGACGCGCGAGGTGGAGCGCCTGGAGATCCGCCCCGACACGCGCGCCGTGCTCGAGGGAGCGGTGGTGAACCCGACGATCGAGACGGTCACCCATCTGCGCGAGCACATGAAGACCGAGATGCGCCATGCGGGCGTGGCGGAGGTCGACGACGCGGTCGGCGCGTTCGCCCGCACGTTCGTGC
>DATGVG010000231.1:0-14166 GCA_035300625.1 Candidatus Limnocylindrales bacterium | reverse complement strand
AATCAATCCGTGGGGCGAATGGTCGTCGTAGTCGGAGTCCCACGGATGGATTTTCCCGCCTCATCTTTCCGCGTAGCGCCCGGCTTCCATCCACTCTCCACGACGCCCGCCAGGCGCACCCCTACCTTATAATCGCCCTTGACCGGGTGGCGGGACCCCTTTAGGTTCAGGGGTCCGAGTGGACCAGCCAGTCCACTCGTCCTTTTTCGGGCCGGGCCCGGGGTCGGGAGCGCCCAGGGGCAACGACATGGACCGAAGCGATCTGCGGGATAGCCTCTCCCAGCGCCTTCGCCCTCTTCTCGAGGAGGAGGCGTTCGACCTGTGGGACCTGGAAGTCATATTCCAGTCGGGACGGACGGTGGTGCAGGTCACGGTGGAACGCCCGATGGGCGCCGGCGTGACGCTGGACGACTGCACCTATTGGAACCGTAAGATCGGCCGCTACTTGGAGGCGGAGAACGTCCTCCCGGGCGCGTACGTCATCGAAGTCGGGAGTCCTGGCATCGAACGGTCGCTGACGCGGCCGGAACACTATGCGCGCTACGTCGGCAGCTCTCTGGAAGTGAAGCTGCACGACCCGCGCGAGGGACGGCGGACGTTCCGCGGGGAGCTCCGGGCCGCGAGCCTGGAGTCCATCGTGGTCGAGGATCCGGAGGCGGGTACGGTGGCGCTGCCGCACGCGGCGATCCGCAAGTCCCGCTTGATCGTCGACCCGTGGGAAGGAATGCGCGGCAAGGACCGCCACCGGAAGGAACAGGATCGTGGCTCGTGAGCCTCAAGTGAAGAATATGAACTACGAGCTGATGGACGCGATGGCTCAGATCGCGCGCGAGAAGAGCGTCGACAAATCGATCCTGATCGAGACGCTCGTGGCGGGGCTGCTCCAGGCCGGGAAGAAGCGGTTCGGGCCGGAGGCGGACGTCGACGTCAAGTTCGACGAGCAGAGCGGCCGCATCATGATGGCCCTGCGCCGGACGGTCGTAGAGGACGCGGACGACCTGGGCCGGGAGATCGATCTGGCGGAGGCGCAGGCCACGGATCCGGACGCCCGGCTGGGCCAGGTCGTCGCGCAGGAGCTGTCGCTGGAGGACCTGGGCCGGAACGCCATCGCCACCGCGAAGCAGGTGCTGGTGCAGCGGGTGCGCGAGGCGGAGCGCGAGCGGATCTACGAGGACTTCCACGACCGGGTCGGCGAGATGGTGCGCGGCACCGTGCAGCAGGTGGACCGCGGCAACATCTACGTGAAGCTGGACCGGTCCGAGGCGATCCTTCCGCCGCGCGAGCAGATCGCGCGGGACCGCTTTCACCAGGGGGACCACATCAAGGCGTACATCATCGCCGTGGACAAGCTGGCGCGCGGGCCGCAGGTGATCCTGTCGCGGACGCATCCGGAGTTCCTGCGCCGGCTGTTCGAGTCCGAGGTCCCCGAGGTGGCGGAGAAGATCATCGAGATCAAGGGAATCGCCCGCGAGCCCGGCTCGCGCGCGAAAGTTTCCGTGGTCTCGAACGACGACAAGATCGACGCCGTCGGCGCGTGCGTCGGGATCAAGGGCTCGCGCGTGCAGGCGATCGTCCGGGAGCTGGGGGGCGAGAAGATCGACATCGTGCCCTGGAGCGTGGATCCGATCGTCTTCGTCACCCGCGCGCTCTCCCCGGCGAAGGTGATCGAGGCGCACGTGGTCGAGATGGAGCAGAAGATCCTGGTCACTGTGGCCGACGACCAGCTTTCCCTGGCGATCGGCAAGGGGGGGCAGAACGCCCGCCTGGCGGCCAAGCTCACCGGCTGGAAGATCGACCTGATCTCGAAGAGCGAGCGCGAGCGCCAGAAGGAGTACGAGCGCCGCTCCCGCATCGACATCGAGGAGTTCGAGGCGGCCGGTCCCAAGCTCAGGGAGAAGCTCCTGCGCGAGGGGATCGAGACGGTGCAGGATCTCCTGAAGACTCCGCTCGAGGAGCTGCTCGCGATCCAGGGGGTCGGCGAGAAGACCGCCGAGAAGCTGCTCGAGGAAGCGAAGGAGCTCCTGGCGACGCGGGGCCGGGAACTGGAGCAGGAAGCCAAGCGCGCGGCCGAAACCGCGGAGGCCGCGGTCGTGGCGGGCGCGGCCGAAATTGCCAAGGAGCAGGAGCAGGTGGAAGCGGTCCAGGCGGGCGACGTCGAGGCAAAAACCATCGACGCGTCCGAAGCGGAACCGCTGCCCCCGCCGGATGACGAGGACGAGGACACCCGCGCCGCCGGCGCGGGGTCGGATGAACCGACGCCCGAGGCGTAGGGGCGAGAAAGAGGAACGATGGCAGGCGTGAAGCGACGGGTGTACGAGGCGGCCAAGGATATGGGGATGTCGAGCGAGGCGCTCGTCTCCGTCTTGAAGACCATGTCGGTCGAGGTGAAGAGCCACATGAGCTCCATCGACGACAACGTGGTCCAGCAGGTTCGCCTCAAGATCTCCCGCGAGAAGGAGGCGGTAAAGGAAGAGGAGGCCCGGCGCAAGGAGAAGGCCGTGCAGGCGGCCAAGGCCATCGCCGACGCCCAGCGCCGTACCGTTCCCGCCGGGTCGGGGCCGCTCAAGGCGGGGAAGGGCGCGAAGAAGAAGAAGCGGGTCGTGGACGAGAAGCTGGTCCGCGCGTCCGTGCGGCGCACCCTGGCTGAGATGGACGGTTCGAAGCGCCGCCACCACCGCCGCGACGACAAGGAGGACGCCGCCGTCGGCGTGGAGGAAGAGCCGCGGACCATCCGCGTGAGCGAGTTCATCTCCGTGGCCGAGCTGGCCGCGCAGCTGGAGATGAAGCCCCAGGAGGTGATCGCCGCGTGCATGCGCCTCGGCATCATGGCGAACATCAACCGCCGCCTGGACAAGGACTCGATCATGGCCGTGGCCGACGAGTTCGACTACAGCGTGGAGTTCGTCGACGAGCTGGGCGAGGAGGAGGAGGTCGAGGTCCAGGAGGTCGAGCAGCTCGTCGCGCGCCCTCCCGTCGTGACGATCATGGGGCACGTGGACCACGGCAAGACGTCTCTTCTCGACCACATCCGGAAGACCAACGTCATCGCGGGCGAGGCCGGCGGCATCACGCAGCACATCGGCGCCTACGAGGTCGCGCTTCCCTCCGGCCAGAAGATTACGTTCCTCGACACGCCGGGCCACGAGGCGTTCACGGCCATGCGGGCCCGCGGCGCCCAGGTCACCGACATCGTCGTGCTGGTGGTGGCGGCGGACGACCGCGTGATGCCGCAGACGATCGAGGCGATCGACCACGCGCGCGCCGCGCAGGTCCCCATCATCGTCGCCATCAACAAGATCGACCTGCCCGACGCCAACGTCGAGATGGTGCGCCAGGACCTGGCGCAGCAGAACCTGCTGGTCGAGGAGTGGGGCGGCAAGACCATCGCCGTCGCGATCTCCGCCAAGAAGGGCACCAACATCGACAAGCTGCTCGAGATGATCCTCCTGCAGGCCGAGGTGCTCGAGCTGAAGGCCGATCCGTCCAAGCACGCCCGCGGGGTGGTCATCGAAACGCGCGTGGAGCAGGGGCGCGGCATCGTGGCCACCATCCTGGTCCAGAAGGGGACGCTCCGGGTGGGCGACGCCTTCGTGGCCGGCGCGACCAGCGGCAAGGTCCGCGCCCTCCTGAACGAGCGCGGACAGCGCATCGCCACGGCGGGGCCCTCCACGCCGGCCGAGGTGCTCGGCTTCGCGGCCGCGCCGCAGGCGGGGGACAACTTCGCCGCGATGGAGGACGAGCGCGAGGCGCGCGAGCTGGCCTCCAAGCGCGGGCAGCTTTTGCGCGAGCAGGAGTTCCGCCTCCACAAGCACGTCACGCTGACCGACCTGTACAGCCAGATCAAGTCGGGCAAGGTGAGCGACCTGCTCGTGGTGCTGAAGGGCGACGTGGACGGCTCGGTGGAGGCCCTGGAGGACTCGCTGACCAAGCTCTCCACCGACGAGGTGAAGCTCCGCGTGATCCACCGCGGCGTGGGCCAGATCTCCGAGTCCGACGTGCTCCTGGCCGCGGCCTCGAACGCGGTCATCATCGGCTTCCACGTCAAGCCCGACCCGCGCGCGGCGGAGCTTGCCGCCAAGGAGAAGGTGGACGTCCGCCTGTACGAGATCATCTACGAGGCGGTGGAGAACGTGAAGGATGCCATGTCCGGGCTCCTCCGTCCCGAGATCCGCGAGTCGGTCGCGGGCACCGCCGAGGTCCGGAAGGTCTTCCGCACCACGAAATCGGGCGCCATCGCCGGCTGCATGGTGCTCTCGGGCACGATCACCCGGAACGCCCGCGCGCGGCTCCTCCGCGGCGGCGAGGTGGTCTACGACGGAAAGATCGCATCCCTGAAGCGCTTCAAGGACGACGCACGCGAAGTGGCGAGCGGCTACGAGTGCGGGATCGGCCTCGAGGACCGCGATGACATACGGGAGCTGGACATCGTCGAGGCCTACGTTCTCGAGGAAGTCGCGCGCAAGCTGGCGTGAGATGGTCGTCGGGACCTTGAAACTGGAGCTGTTCCTCCCCGCCTCGGACTCCCTCAAGGCCAAGCGCTCCGTGTTGAACCACGTGAAGGAGCGGGTGCGCACGCGCTTCAACGCGGCCGTGGCCGAGGTGGACCACCAGGACCTCTGGCAGCGCGCGGGGCTGGCGGTCGCGGTCGTGGGCGGCGAGCCCGGCGTGCTGGACAACGTCCTCCGCGACATCCTGGCCGTGGTGGAGCGCGAGGACCGGCTCCAGGTCCTCGACTACCAGATCCGGATCGATTGACCTCCGCATGACTCCGCGCCCCGAGAGCCCCCGCAAGCGCCGCGTCGCCGAGCGCATCCAGATGGAGATCGCGGAGATCCTGACGCGCGAGGCCGAGGATCCGCGGCTCCGCTCGCTGACGGTGACCGGCGCGCGCGTCTCGCGCGACCTGGCCTCCGCGCGCGTCTGGGTGAGCGGCCGCATGGCGCCGGCCGACGAAGCGGCTATTCTCGCCGCGCTGGAGCACGCGGCCCCCTACTTCCGGACGCTCCTCGCGCCGCGGTTGGGCCTGCGCATCGTGCCCACGCTGCGCTTCGAGTTCGATCACACGATGGAAGCGGGTTTGCGCATCGAAGAGCTGCTCCGCGAGATCAAGGACCAAGACGACAAGGATGCGTAACGACGTGCCCTACGCCGCCTTTCGCGCGTTCATCGACGCCCACGACGATTTCCTGATCCTGTCGCACATCGATCCCGACGGGGACGCGCTCGGCTCGTCCCTGGGGCTTTACTGGGCGCTCCGGGGCGTGGGGAAGAACGCGGTCGTGGCGAACGAGTCGCCCGTCCCTGCGAATCTCCGCTTCCTCCCCGGCGCGTCCGGGATCCTTCTCGCGCGCGACGTGAAGGGCCCGTGCCGCGCGGTTTTCGTCCTCGACTGCTCCTCCATCGACCGGGTCGGGGCGGCGGGGCTGGCGCTGGTCGCGCCCGACGCCCACGTCGCGTGCGTGGACCACCACGCGGGGAGCGACGGATTCGGTAATCCGCGCCTGGTCAACGTGGACGCCAGCGCGACGGCCGAATTGATCTACGAGATCCTCGAAGACTACGGCATGCCGATCACGCCCGAGATGGCCGCCACCCTCTACACCGGGATCGCTTCGGACACGGGAGCCTTCCGCTTCCGGAACACGACGCCGCGCGTCCTTCGGCTGGCCGCCAGGCTGGTGGAGCGCGGGGCCGATCCGTCGCGCACGGCCGACTCCCTGTACGCCAACAAGACGCCGGCCAGCCTCCGCGTGCTGGGGCTGGCGTTGGCCTCGCTGGAGTCGCGCGCGGAGGGGAAGGTGAGCGCGCTCACCATCTCGCGCGCGATGTTCGACGAGGCCCAGGCCGGCCCCGAGGACGCGGACGGGATCGTCCAGTACGCTCAATCCGTGATCGGCGCCCGTGTCGGCGTGCTGCTCCAGGAGACCGCCCCGGGCGAGGTGCGGATCTCGTTCCGGTCGGACGGCACGGTGGACGTGAACCTGGTCGCGGGCCGGTTCGGCGGCGGCGGCCACCGGAACGCGGCCGGCGCGCGGCTCAAGGGCGATCTTCTAGCGGTGCGGGAATCGGTGCTGGGGGCCCTCGAACAAGCGGTGAATGGCGGACCTCCTGCATCTCGTGGATAAGCCGGAGGATTGGACGTCGCACGACGTGGTCGCCCGCATGCGGGGCATCCTGGGCGAGCGGCGCGTCGGCCACGCCGGCACCCTCGACCCCTTCGCGAGCGGGCTCCTGGTCCTGGGGGAGGGCCGGACGACCGCGCTTCTCTCGTGCATCGGACTCCTCCCCAAGCGCTACGTGGCGCGCGCGCTCCTGGGAGTCGAGACCGATACGCACGACCGGACCGGCCGCGTCACGGCCCGCTCGGACGCGTCCGCGCTCCCCGACGTCGAGACGGTCCGCGCCGCGTTGGCCCGGTTCCGCGGGAAGCAGGATCAGCTCCCGCCCGCGTTTTCGGCGGTGAAGGTCAACGGAGAGCGCCTCTACAAAGCCGCGCGCCGCGGCGAGGATCCCGTGCGGACGACGCGCCCGGTCCACGTTTACGACCTCACGCTGACCGAGGCGGCGCTACCGGAGATCACGCTGGACCTGACCGTCAGCCGGGGCACCTATGTGCGGGCGCTGGCGCACGACCTGGGCCGGCATCTGGGCTGCGGGGCGCACCTGATCGCGCTGCGCCGGACCGCGATCGGCCCCTTCCACGTGGACCAGGCGCTCTCGCCGGCGCGCGACACCGCACCGTCGACGGCCCGCTTCCGCGAGCGCGCGATCGCGCCGGAGCAGGCGCTGGCGTTTTTGCCGCGCGTGCGGCTCACCGCGGACGAGGCGGCGCGGCTGCGCCACGGGGTCGCGCCGGTGGTGGACGCGAGCCGCTTCGAGTCCGCCGGCCATGCCGATCCGCTCCCGCCGGGCGAGCCCGGCTGGCCGGTCGCCCTCCTCGATCCCGAGGGACTGCTGGTCGCGCTGGCCCGGCACCGGGAGGCGCAGCGCGCGGGCGATCCGCTTCGGCTCCTCCGAGTCGTGGCGCCGGCGTGAGCGCGCGCCCGATCGCGCTCACCATCGGCGTCTTCGACGGGCTCCACCGCGGACACCGCCTCGTCATCGAGGCGACCGTGCGGGCGGCGCGCGAGCATGGGGGATCGGCGTGGGTCGCCACCTTCGACCCGCACCCGGACACCGTCGTCCGCGGGGCCGATCCGCGCCCCTGGATCACCCCGCCCGCCGAGCGGCAGGCGCTCCTCCACGGTCTGGGCGCGGATCGCGTCGAGGTCGTCCGGTTCGACCGTTCGGTCCAGGAGCTTCTCCCCGAGGAGTTTCTGGATCGCGTGCTCGGGCCGGGAGCGCCCTTGCGAATCTTGGTAATCGGGCCCGACTTCAAAATGGGAAGGGGCCGGGTCGGCGACCGCCGTTACCTCGAGGCGCTGGGGAGCGGGAAGGGGTTCGAAGTGCGCGAGATCCCCTTCCTCGAAGGGGAGGGGGGAAAGCTGTCGAGCACCCTCCTCCGCCGGGAGATCGAGGCGGGCCGCATGGAGGAGGCCGCGGCCATCCTGGGGAGGCCGTACGCGCTCGAGGGGATGGTCGGGAGCGGGGCCGGACGCGGGACCAGGCTGGGGTATCCGACGGCAAATCTGGAGCTGGCCCCTCTGAAGCTGCTCCCGCCGCCGGGCATCTATTTATCCGACAATTATTTAGGACAACAGAGGCACGCCGGGATCACCTACGTGGGGAGCGCCGGAACGTTCGGGCCGGGACCTGTGCGGGTCGAGGTCCATCTGCTCGATTTCCATGGCAGCCTGAAGGGGCGAATCCTCCGGACCCTGCTGGTCCGACGGCTCCGGGCCGATAAGGTCTTCGATTCGCCCCAGGACCTCATCAAGGCGATGGACAACGACTTGGCGGAGGCCCGCGCCTATTGGGACCAGGCCGGGCTGGGCGTCCGGAACTCGAAGGCGGACAAATGATCCCTTGCATCCGGACGGCCATAGAGATTAGATTCCCGCTCCAGAGAGAGAGGGAAAGTCAAGGAGGTGGCACCGGTGCCGTTATCGCCTGAGCGCAAGCGCGAAGTCATAGGACAGTTCAAGACCCACGAGTCGGATTCCGGCTCGGCGGAGGTCCAGATCGCGCTGCTCACGGAACGCATCAAATACCTTACGGAGCATTTCAAGGTCCACAAGCGCGACCATCACAGTCGCCGTGGCCTGCTCCGGATGGTAGGGCAAAGGCGACGGCTGCTCGACTATTTGAAAATCACCAAGGTCGAGCGTTACCGGGCAGTGGTCAAGGAGCTCGGCCTCCGCAAGTAGGCTCCTCCCCGCGTGAGCGGGACCTCGCCGTACTTCCTCCCGAAGACACCTCTGCGAGCTGCACCGGCCCATGGTTCGCCGGCAGCCACGCGTGTCCCGAGAGCCAGCCGCATGTACAAAAGGAGAAGAGAATGCCCGAATCAGTAAGCCTTGAGCTTGGCGGCCGCACCTACCACATCGAGGTCGGCAAGGTCGCCCGGCAGGCGTCGGGTTCCACGTGGGTCCAGTACGGCGAGACCGTCATCCTTTGCGCGGCGGTCGCCAGCAAGGACCCGATCGAAAAGGACTTTTTCCCGCTCAGCGTCGAGTATCGCGAGAAGACGTACGCCGCGGGCCGCATTCCCGGCGGGTTCTTCAAGCGCGAAGGGCGCCCGACGGAAAAGGAGATCCTTTCCAGCCGCCTCATCGACCGCCCGCTCCGGCCTCTGTTTCCCGACGGCTTCCGGAACGAGATCCAGATCATGTGCACCGTGCTCTCGGCGGATCAGCAGAACGATTCCGACATCCTCGGGGTCACCGGCGCGTCGGCAGCGCTCATGATCTCGGACATCCCGTTCCCCGAGCCGGTTTCGGCGGTGCGGGTCGGGCGGATCGAGGGGAAGCTGGTCCTGAATCCGACCTTCACCGAGCTGGACGAGTCGGAGCTGGACCTGGTGGTCGCGGCCACCGACTCGAACATCGTCATGGTGGAGGCGGGCGCACGCGAGGTGCAGGAGTCGCAGATCGTGGAGGCGCTGGAGTTCGCTCACGTCGCCATCCGCCAGCTGAACAAGCTGCAGCACGAGCTGCGCGAGCGCGTCGGAAAGCCCAAGCGCAAGTTCCCGCTCCCCGAGCGCGACGAGGCCCTGGTCAAGCAGATCACGGCGGCGTTCGCGGAGAAGACGCGCCAGGCCAATCGCATCGCCGAGAAGCACGCCCGCCAGGACGCGCTGGACAAGCTGATGCAGGAGTCGGTGCTCCAGTTCGAGGCAACGAATCCCGGCTCGACCAAGCTGGTGCGCAAGGTGCTGAACGAGCTGGAGGAGCACGACGTCCGGCAGATGATCGTCAAGGAGCACAAGCGCCCCGACGGTCGCGGCTTCGACGACATCCGGCAGATCAACTGCGAGGTGGGCACGCTGCCGCGCACGCACGGCTCGTCGCTCTTCACGCGCGGCCAGACCCAGGCCCTGGTGGTCGCCACCCTGGGCACCAAGGTGGATGAGCAGCGGGTCGAGGAGCTGGAAGGGCAGTCGTGGAAGAGCTTCATGCTGCACTACAACTTCCCGCCCTACAGCGTCGGCGAGGTCCGGCCGTTCCGGGGTCCCGGACGGCGTGAGATCGGCCACGGCGCCCTGGCAGAGCGGGCGCTGGAGCCGTTGATCCCAAGCGACGTCGACTTCCCGTACACCATCCGGATCGTCTCCGACATCCTGGAGTCGAACGGCAGCTCATCGATGGCGACGGTCTGCGGCGGGAGTCTCTCCCTGATGGACGCGGGCGTTCCGATCAAGACGCACGTGGCCGGGGTCGCGATGGGCCTGGTGAAGGAAGGGGAGGAGTTCGCGATCCTCACCGACATCCAGGGCGTCGAGGATCACCTGGGGGACATGGACTTCAAGGTGGCCGGGACCAAGGACGGGATCACGGCCCTCCAGATGGACATCAAGATCGCGGGCGTCTCCTACGCCCTCATGGCCCAGGCGCTGGATCGGGCGAAGAAGGCCCGCCTCTTCGTGCTGGGGAAGATGGATGCGGCCATCCAGGCGCCGCGCGCCGAGCTGTCGCCGTACGCGCCGCGCATCTACATCATGATGATCGACCCCGACAAGATCCGCGAGGTCATCGGACCCGGCGGCAAGATGATCAAGAAGATCAGCGCCGAGACCGGCACGCAGATCGACATCGAGGACACCGGCGAGATCCGGATCGCGGCCTTCAGCGGCGCGGACGGGGATCGCGCGCGGGAAATCATCCGCGGCATCACCGAGGACCCGGAGATCGGGCGCGTCTACCAGGGGCTGGTTCGCCGCGTGGTGCCGTTCGGCGCCTTCGTGGAGATCTCCCCCGGCAAGGACGGCCTGGTCCACATCTCCGAGCTGGAGCCCAAGCGAGTGGAGCGGGTGGAAGACGTCATCAACGAGGGGGACACGGTCCTGGTCAAGGTGATCGGGATCGACCGCGAGGGGAAGATCAAGCTGAGCCGCAAGCAGGCCCTTCCGGGCTACGTGCCGTCGGAGGACGACGGTGCCTCGGGCGGTGGGGACGGGCGGCGCGGCGGTGGCGGAGGCGGCGGAAGGGGCGGCGACCGGGGTCGGCGCCGGCCGGAGCCGTCGCGGCGTTGACGCGCCCGTACATCGACTTCGATTCGCGTTGCGGGACGGAGGCCACGGCCTCCGTCGCCGTTTCCGGGGGGGGCGGGGCCTTTAGGCCATGAGCGACCCCGGGCGTTTCCATCGGACCGTTCTGCCTTCGGGGCTGACGGTGATCGGCGAGGAGATGGACTCCGTCCGCTCGCTAGCCATCGGCGTCTGGCTGAAGGTCGGCGCGCGCCACGAGACCGCCGCCGAGGGCGGCATGTCGCACTTCCTGGAGCACATGGTCTTCAAGGGATCCCGCCGCCGGGACGCCTACCAGATCGCCCTCTCCCTCGAGTCCGTGGGCGGGCACCTGGACGCGTTCACGGGGCGGGAGTCGACCTGTTTCTATGCCCGCGCGCTCGACGAGCACCTGGACCTGGCGGTGGACGTGCTGGCCGACGTGGCCCTGGCGCCGCGGCTCGATCCGGCGGACGTGGCCAAGGAGAAGCAGGTCGTCGCCGAGGAGATCCACAACTACGAGGACACTCCCGACGACTGCGTGCACGACCTGTTCGCGGACGTCGTGTGGAACGGACATCCGCTCGGGAACCGGATTCTCGGGACCGAGGCCACCGTCACCTCGTTCACGCCCGAGCAGCTCCGGGCGTATCACCGGCGCCACTACACGGCCGGCAACCTGATCGTGGCCATCGCGGGCCGGTTCGCGTGGCCGCGCGTGGTGGACTTGGTCGCGCGCCATTTCGACGCAGCGCCGGCCGGCCCGCCCTCGGCGACGGCGCCGCTGCCCGGCAAGAACGGCGGGCGCGAGGTGGTGCACCATGTCCGCGATCTGGCGCAGCAGTACCTGTGCATCGGGGCGCCCGGCGTCCGCCAGGAGGATCCCGACCGCTACGCCCTGGTCCTCCTCTCCACGGTCCTGGGGGGCGGCATGTCCTCCCGCCTCTTCCAGCGGGTGCGGGAGCAGGAAGGGCTGGCCTACTCGGTCTACACCTACTCGGACTCGTACGAGGACGCCGGCATCTTCTGCGCGGCGATGAGCGTCCACCCGTCGCAGGGCCGGAAAGCGGTCCGCCTGACGCTGGAGGAGTTCGACCGCATCGTGCGCGACGGGATCTCCCCCGAGGAGCTCCAGTCGGCGAAGGCGCAGCTCAAGGGGAACGTCCTCCTGGGCCTGGAGAGCACGTCGAACCGGATGCACCGGATCGCGCGCTCGATCATCTACAGCGGGCGCTTCCTTCCGGTGGACGAGCTGGTGCGCACGATCGACGGGATCGCGGCCGAGGACGTCCGCGACATGGCCGCGCGCATGCTCGACCGGGGCCGCCTCTCCCTGGTGGCGCTGGGAGCGAACGAGCACGGCGCGTTCTCGGCCACGGACCTGGACGGCCGGGAGGTGGCGTGAGCGCGGCGATCGTGGTGCGCGTCACACTGCTCCCGCACGCCGCCGGGGCTCCCGCCTACGCGACCGAGCACGCCTCGGGCATGGACCTGCTCGCGGCGGTGGAAGGGGAGCTGGTGCTCCATCCCGGCCGCGTGGCGCCGGTTCCCACGGGAATCCAGGTGGAAATCCCCGCGGGTTACGAGGGGCAGATCCGGGGGCGGAGCGGTCTCGCGCTCCGCCACGCCATCGGCGTGCCGAACGCGCCGGGGACCATCGACGCGGACTACCGCGGCGAGATCACCGTGCTCCTCCTGAACTGGGGCACCGAGCCTTACGTCGTGAAGCACGGAGACCGGATCGCGCAGCTCGTTCTCGCTCCGGTGGCGCGGGCGCGCCTCGAGATCGCCGAGACGCTCTCCGCCACCGTCCGGGGCCCGGGAGGCTTCGGGCACACCGGCCGCTGATGTTGGAACGCCGCCCGACCCTGGCCGGCGCGCTCGTCCTCGCGCTGGCCTGCGGCGTCGCCGCCGCCGTCGCCGCCCCGACAGCCGCGTCGGAGCCGCCCGCGAACGCGGCCGTGTCCGAATCGACGGGGAGCGGCGGCGCTGCCGGCGACACGTCGGGATTCGGGTCGTGGATCAGCGCCGAGGAACGGAAGCGCTTCGCGCGCGTGCCGTGGCGGATCGGGGAGTACTTCCAATTCTCGATCGACTGGAACGGGCTGAACGGCGGCTCCAGCCTGATGCAGGTCCAGAACCTCCACACGGTCGACGGACACCGGGTCTACCGGATCGTCAGCAAGACCGAGTCGAACTCGTTCGTCTCCAAGTTCTACAAGGTGCGCGACCGCGCCGAGTCCTACATCGACGCGGAGTCCCTGGTCACGCGCCGTTTCACCAAGCACCTGCGCGAGGGGGGTTACAAGCAGGACCTGGACGTGCGATTCGACCAGGCCCGGCGGAAGGCGCTCTACGAGGGCGGGCAATCGTTCGACGTGCCGGCCGGGGTGCAGGACGTGCTCTCCGCCTTCTACTACGTCCGCACCCTTCCCCTCGAGATCGGCTCGACCCTGAACATCCCGACGCACGACAACCGGAAGTCCTACGACATGCAGGTGATCGTGCACAAGCGGGAGCGGATCGAGGTTCCGGCGGGGAAGTTCGATTGCATTCTCGTGGAGCCCGTGCTCAAGTCCGAGGGCGTGTTCAAGTCCAAGGGAAGCATCCTCGTCTGGCTGAGCGACGACGGGCGGCGCATCCCCGTCCTCGTCAAGAGCAAGATTCCGGTCGGCTCGATCTCGGTCAGCCTCACCGACATGAGGCTGGCGTTCGAGAGGAACCGGTGAAGCGCCACGATCGGCTGGACCTGCGCGGCGTCCGCACGATCTCGGTGGCGAAGCGCCCCACCAAGGTCCGCATCGAGCAGTTCGCCCCCGCGCCCGATCCGGCGTCTCCGGTCGGCTCCTTCGACCAGTTCCTCCCCGACCTGCTCGCGGGAAGCGCCCTGCGCGAGCTGCTCCAGGGCTGGGTCCTGGCCCGCGCGGCGGGCCGCCCCGCCGTCGCGATGCTGGGCGGGCACGTCGTGAAGACCGGAGTGCAGCGGCCCCTCATCTCCCTGATGGAAGCCGGGGCCTTATCAGCGATCGCCATGAACGGCGCGGCCGCCATCCACGACTTCGAGATCGCCTTCTTTGGAAGCACGTCCGAGCCGGTGGAGGAGACCCTCCTGACTGGGCAATTTGGGCTGGTCGAGGAGACGCCGGTGCTCTTCAACCAGGCGGTGAACGAGGGGGCGAAGCGAGGGCTGGGGATGGGCGAGGCGCTGGGAGAATTCATCGTGGACGCGGATGCGCCTCACGTCTCGTTGAGCCTCCTCGCGCAAGGGGTGACCCGGGGCCTGCCGGTGACCGTCCACGTCGCCATCGGCACCGACACCATCCATCAGCATCCGTCCTTCGATCCCGCGGCCACCGGGACGGCGACGCACGCCGATTTCCGGATCTTCGCGGCCGCCCTCCGGGAGCTGGAGGACGGCGTGGTCCTGAACTTCGGATCGGCGGTCGTGATGCCAGAGGTCTTCCTGAAGGCGCTCTCCACCGTGCGGAATCTCGGCCACCCCGCCAGCCGCTTCCTGGCCGCGTCCTTCGACCAGATTCGCCACTATCGCCCGGAGAAGAACG
>DATGVG010000230.1:0-27000 GCA_035300625.1 Candidatus Limnocylindrales bacterium | reverse complement strand
TCCGCGCGATCCGGGCCAACAAGGCGCGCGGCGCCCTCACCACGCTGGGCATCATCATCGGCATCGTGGCGGTCGTCGTCACGATGACGGCGGCGAACGGCCTCCAGAACCGGTTCCGCGAGAGCTTCTCCGCCGTGGGCACCGACGTGATCTACGTCTCCCGCATGCCCTGGGTCATCATGAACGACTTCTTCCAGTACCGGAACCGCCCCAACCTGGACCTGCGCGAGGCGCGGAGGCTGGAGGACAAGCTGCGCGGCCGGGCGATCGTCAACCCCTCTCTGAACGGCCAATTCGACGTGAAGTACCGCGACGAGACGATGGAGGGCGTGACCATCATCGGCACGACCGAGAAGCAGACCCGCCTGTCGAGCGCCCAGCCGCAGAGCGGCCGGTTCCTTCTCCCCTTCGACGTTCGCTACAAGAAGAACGTCTGCGTCATCGGCACCGACGTGCGCCAGGGGATCTTCGGGACGGTCAACCCCCTGAACCAGAACATCAAGATCGGGCGGACGACCTTCCGGGTGATCGGCCTGATGGAGAAGCAGGGGGGAGCCTTCATGGGCGGCCCCAACTTCGACCGGCAGATCTTCGTCCCCGTCACCGCCTACGTGAACGCGTTCGGCGGCGCGCACGGACGCCAGGACGTGAACGTCGCGGTGAAGGCGCCCCGGCAGGAGGCGATGCGGGATCTGGAGTACCTGGTGATCGGGGAGATGCGCGCGATCCGGAGGCTCCGTCCCAGCGAGCCGGACAATTTCTCGATCAACAAGCTGGATACGCTGGTGGGGAGCTTCAACAGCGTGATGGGCGTGGTGCTGCTGGTGGGCCTCCTGGTGACCAGCATCTCCCTCTTCGTGGGCGCGGTGGGCGTCATGAACATCATGTTCGTCTCGGTCACCGAGCGCACCCGGGAGATCGGCATCCGCAAGGCCATCGGCGCCACGCGACGGAGCATCCTGTTCCAGTTCCTGTTCGAATCGGCGGCGATCTGCCTCTTAGGCGGGACGATCGGGATCGTGCTGGCGTCGATCCTGACCGCCGTGGTGAACGCGGCGCTGATGCCCGCGAGCGTCTCGCTCCCCATCCTGGTCGTCGCCGTCGTGGTGTCGATCGGTGTGGGCGTGCTCGCCGGAGTCGTCCCCGCCTACCGCGGGGCCCGCCTCGATCCGATCGAGGCGCTGCGCTATGAATAGCCTCACTCGCGAGGGTCGCGGCCATGCGCCTGTTTGACACCCTCTTCATGTCCCTGGGGGCGATCCTCAGCAACAAGCTCCGCTCGGTGCTCACCCTGGTCGGGATCGTTGCCGGGGTCGCGTCCATCATCGCCGTGATGACGGCGATCTCGGTCGTGCAGGGGACCCTGGAGCGCGAGATGAGCGTCCTCGGCGCGCAGACGTTCCAGGTGCAGAAGTGGCCGGCGGGCGGGTTCCACTCGGCCGCCGACCGGCGGAAGGCCATGAAGCGGCCGCCCCTCACGCTCCAGAACGCCGCGGCGATCCGGGAGCACGTCGGCACGGTGGACCTGGTCGGATCCGAGATCTGGGACTTCGGCTTCAAGGCCCAGTACAAGGGCGTCACCACCAATCCCAACATCTCGATCTGCGGAGGCACGCCCGAGTATCCGCCCAACAATACGCACTATGTCGGACTAGGCCGGAACCTGTCGCCGATCGACGTGAAGGCCGCGCGCAAGGTGGCTGTCATCGGCTACGCCATCGCGAAGAAGCTGTATCCCTTCACCGATCCGATCGGGAAGGACATCCGAGTGGACGGGCGCAAGTACGAGGTGATCGGAGTCTTCGACGAGAAGAAGTCGGCCTTCGGAGGGAATTTCGACAACTACGTCCTGATCCCGGTGAGCACGTTTGTGAATACGTATGGAATGGTGGGCCGGGACGGTTTCGCACGCTCGGTCAACATCACGGTCCGCGCGAAGACGCCCGAGCTGATCCAGGACGCGATCGAGGAAACCCGCCAGGTGCTGCGGCGCGACCGGGGCCTCAAACCGGCGGAAGAGGACAACTTCGAGTTCTTCAACAGCGCCAGCCTGATCACCCAGTTCAACAAGATGAGCATGGGCGTGAAACTGGCCGCCTTCGTCATTGGAATTATCGCGCTCGTGGTGGCCGGCATCGGCATCATGAACATCATGCTAGTCGCCGTGACCGAGCGGACCCGCGAGATCGGGATCCGGAAGGCGCTGGGGGCCAAGCCCGTGAGCATCATGGCCCAGTTCCTCCTGGAGGCCATCATCCTCTGCAACATCGGGGGCGCGATCGGGGTCCTGGCCGGCTTCGCCATGGGCAACCTGGTAGCCGTTTTCGCCCATTTCGACGTCCACGTGCCCATGGAATGGGCCGCGATCGGGCTCCTCTTCTGCTCCGCGGTCGGGGTCGCTTTTGGGCTCCTCCCCGCCGTGCGGGCGGCTCGCTTGAACCCCATCGACGCCCTCCGGTACGAATAAAGCGTTCGCATAAAGATCACGCTGCCCCCCGCCGATAGTTCCAGGACGAAAGGGGGGTACGTCCATGCTCCGTCGAATCGCGCCGATCCTGTTTCTCCTGTCCCTCGTAATTGGTTGTGCCGGCTCGTCCAAGCTGTCCCAGAAGAGTGAGGAGAAACTGGCCGGCGGCGACGCCTGGCGCGCCTGGCAGCTCGCGACCCGCGCGCTGGACAAGGAGCCGGGGAATCCGCGCGCCCGCACGGCGGCGACGGCGGCAGGAGCCTCGATCGCGCAGGACTGGCAGCGGCGCATCCGCGCCCTGGCCGAGGTGGACAGCCTGAACGCTGCCGACGAGGTGATGAAGCTGGCAGAGTTCCGCGTGAACGCCGCGCGGTACGCGACCATCCCGGTCGGAGCCGGGTGGCCCGACGAAGAGCGGACGCTTCGCCAGACGGCTGCACGCACGCATTACCAGCGGGGCCGGGAGGCCGCCGATTCGGGCCGCCCCAAGAGGGCGTGCAACGAGTTCAGCGAGGCGGAGCGCTTCGTGAACGGCTTCCGCGACACCGCGAAGCGCGCGGATCTGGCGATGAACCAGGCCCTGACCCGCGTGGCCGTGCTGCCGTTCCGCTCGTCCACGGAGGACGCCTCCTTCGGGACCCAGGTGGCGCAAGCCTGGCAGGACGACCTGGTCGAGAACCTCGCGCCGCCTGCGACCCAGTTCACCCGCATCCTGGGCGGGGAGTCGCTCAAGCGTTCCATGACGCTCTCCGACCTGGAGGACCTGTCCCGCGGAGACGCCGTGCGCCTGGGACGCAAGTCCGGCGCCGAGCGCGTCGTGTGGGGCAGCGTCGGCAGCGTCAAGTCCTCGACGAAGCTTCACCTGTTCCGGGACACCGTGGTGCGCCGTGTGACGGACAAGGACGCGGAGGGGCACGAGGTCACGCGATGGGTGGACGTGCCGATCGAGGTGGTCGCGCGGGTGCGCGACGTGACCGTGGGGGTCGATTACGAGGTGATCTCCACGTCCAGCGGCACCTCCCTTGTTCACCGCCACGTCGACCGCTCCACGCAGGCCCGCGTGGTCTGGACGTCGTCTCAGATCGATGGAGACCCCTCTTCCTACTCGCTGGTGTCGGAGACCGTCCGCGCGTCGAACCCCGATCGCGCTCGGGACGTGGAATCCCGCTGGTCCTCGGTGTGCGGGAACGCGACCACGCTGGTGCAGGTGCTGGAGGCCCGGAAGCAGGCGCCGACCTCGGCGCGGAACACGCGCGAGACGTTGGCCCGATTCGCGGCCGGCGCGGCGTTCGTCTTCCTCGATGAGCTGCCGCCGGCCGAGGATCTGGCGCTGGCGGTTCTCTCGAAAGGGTCGGCGCCCCTGCGCGACGATCTGCTCCATCTGGACGAAGTCGACGACGTCGACCTGGGGGTCGAGGTGCCGGAGTCCGACACCCGCTGACAAGATGCTCGAAGGCCGCGACGGCCCACCGGCCGGCCGTCGTCGGTAACATCACATGGGCCGTTACCACATGGAGGTGCCCGATGGTCGCTGCAAAGAAGAGTAAGGAGGCCGGCTTTACGCTCATCGAGTTGGTCATCGTCATTGTCATCCTCGGCATTCTCGCCGCGGTGGCAATTCCCAAGTACGAGGATATGCGCGAGCAGGCGCGCGTCGCGACCCTGAAGGGGGAGGTGGGATCCATTCGCTCCGCCGTCGCGATTCAGTACGCAAAGAACGCCCTGAACGGCGCTGCCACGTTCCCGACCCTGGATGGGACCATCTTCGCCGACGGCCGCGTGCCCAAGGAGCCGATCATGAATTCGCAGGCGGTGAAGACCACGGCGGGCGTGGACAACACGGGCGGCTGGCAATACATCCAGGCGACCGGCCTCGTGAAGGTCAACGTCGCCGCCTACTCTTCGTACTGATTCCTCCAGCATCCGGCTCCAGAGGCCTCCGCGGTTCTGCTGCGGGGGCCTTGTCACATTTACATAGCTCGCCCCAGTAATGAGTTCCACCCAGGGGTCCAAAGGAGCCTGAAGCCTGCCCCTGAAAAACCGCATCAAACCTTTGACCCCGAACAGATGACGTAGGTAGTCTTCTCAACTTAATTCCCCCCAGGCCCGGTTGGGAGAGTACGGCGTGAATCGCAAATCTAGAGCTACGTTCGGGAATGCCGTAATTGCGCTTCTCACGGTGCTGGCGACCTACGTCGTGAGCACCCGTCCATCCATCGCATCCGAGTTGCCGGCGGGTTCCGGCTCCTATTCCGCGACGCAGGTCGACTCGCCCGCCCTGGGCGTCGACGCGCGCGAGGGCGCCGCTTCCTCGCCGGGGTTCGCCTCGCCGATCCCCTCGCTCTCCGGCGCAGCCTCCAGCGTGTACGGCTACGTGTGGCCGGTCGAGCGGCGCCTGGGCGACGGCCTGCTCCTTCTCAACTACGTGGATGACGACATCACCTCCGGTGCGCGCGATTACGAGACCGCCCCGCACACCTACGACGGCCACGCCGGCACCGACATCACGCTGTTCGACTTCCGCGCCATGGACCGCGGCACCGCCGTGGTGGCGGGCCGCGGCGGACAGGTTGTGTCCATCGTGGACGGGAATTTCGACCGCAACACCTCGATGGGCGGCGCCCAGGCGAACCAGGTGGTCATCCAGGACGAGCTGGGGCTGCACGCGATGTACGGCCATCTCCGGAAGGGATCGATCACGGTGAAGCCCGGGGAGACCGTGGCCACCGGCGACGTGATCGGGCTGATCGGCAGCTCCGGATCCTCGACGGTTCCGCACCTCCACATCGAGTTCCGCGACCCTCTGTCCACGATGATCGATCCGTGGTCGGGGCCTCTGAATTCGCGCATCAGCCTCTGGACCGCGCAGGAGCCGTACGTCGGGTTCAATCCGTTTCACGTGTCGGACATGGGCATGTTCACCCAGACCTCCGCGGGCGGTTCGCTCTCCTCCATTCCTCTGACGAGCTTCGAGGAGCGCTTGAGCCAGCCGGCCGTTTACGGAGCGGCGGAGCCTGCCGTGGCGGTGTGGTTCCTCTACCAGGGACAAGCGGGGAACCCATACCGCGTGGAGATCCTTCGCCCCGACGGATCGCTCTTCGCCTCCGCCGACGGTTCCCTGGCGCAGAAGCAGCAGTACGCGTTCCAGTATTACTGGTGGAGTTGGGGCACCAGCCGGGTGCCGTCGAGTGCCTACGGACTCTGGACGGCGCGGGTTCTCTCGAACGGCAGCGTGCAGTCCACGATGCGATTCACGGTCGGCGCCGCGACCCGCTTCGGCCCGCGGTTCTATCCGGTCGACGGGCGTTCCCTGCGGGTCGAGGGAGCGGACGTGAGCGACGTGATGCAGATGTCCAGCCTGGGCGGCCCGGTCAGCTACCGGTTGAACAATGCGCCCTCGTTCGTCGGACTCAGCGGCTCCACGGTGACGATCCCCGCCTCGGCGCGGCTTCCGCTGCGGACGGGCGGCTTCCAGGTGATCGCCACCGACGCCTACGGCTCGGCGGATACGATGTGGTACAACCTCGTCGATTCGCGAGCCGCGCGCACCGTCACGGCCGTGGCCACGGAAGTATCACCGGGAGTCCGGGTCGCCCTGTCGCCGGCTTCGCCTAATCCCACATCGGGCCCCGCCCGCATGACGTTTTCGCTGCCGCCGAACGCCCGCGCCGAGATCGTGATCTTCGACGTGGCGGGGCGGAGGGTGCGGACGCTGCTCGACAGGAACACGGTCCCGTCGCAGGGATCCGTGACGTGGGACGCGCGCGATGGGCTGGGCGCTCCCGTCCCGTCCGGAGTCTACTTCGTCAAGCTCACGTCCCAGGGCCGGGTCCTTACCCGGAAGCTGGTCCTGGCGCGCTAGCGCTCGCGCGGCGCTACGGACGCCAGCGTTCGCGCGGCGCCGCGGATCAGAGCAACTCTTCGAGCCGCTCGATCCGCCAGTCCCCGGGGCGCCTGTATCCCACGAAGAGGACGCCCGCGGCGCGGGCCGCGCGCGCGTCGTATTCGGAATCGCCCACGAAGCAGGCGCTCTCCGGCCCGATTCCCGCCTGCCGCAGCACGTACACGATCAGGTCGGGCTCCGGCTTCCCGTTCGGAACGAGATCGACCCCGGCGGCCCAGTCCACGTACGGGCGCAAGGAAGTCTGCTCCAGCAAGCGCTCGACCATCGCGACGGGGGAATTGCTCGCCACCGCCACGCGCTTCCCACGCCGCTTCAATTCCTGGAGCGTCGCGACCGCCGTCGGCTCCGCCCGGATCCATGCGACATAGCGGGGAAACTCCCGCGTGTAGTGCTCGATCAGGCGCTCCACGCTCCACTCGGGGAAGAAGCGGTCCCGGTCCGCGGCGACATCCTGGCCCCATCCCGCGGTGAACTCCTCGCGCGACTGTGGGCGTTTTCCGTGCGCGGTTAGGGTGGCGTTCAGAAGCTTCCACCAGCACTCGAACGAGTCGACCAGGACGCCGTCCAGGTCGAATGCGACGAGAGCGGCCGAATCGAGGATGGGGGAACGGACCATCCGATCATTGTAGCGGCCCCCGCCTTCTCCTAAGCTCAACCGATGTTCTCCACGGCCGGAGCTTCATTGGCCGAGCTTCCTCTTGTTGGGATTCTCTCCGCGGCGCTTATTCTCTGCGCCGCGGGCGGCGCCGTTCGGCCGGCCCTCGCGGATGACGCTCCGGCACTCGCGGGGGATCCGGTCGCCGACGCGATTGCGGACACCCTCACGATCCGGGAGTGTCTCGCCCTGGCCCGCGAACGGGCCCCCGCGCTTCTCGCCGCCCGCCATGACCAGCAGGCGGCCGCGCACGAATCGACGGCGGTGTTTCGGGAGCGAGGGCCTGATTGGGCGGTTACCTCGGACGCCACGGTGGCGCCCGCCGGGTTCTACGATCCCACCATCACCAATCTGGGCGAATACGATCTGAAGCTCGGGTTCAACTGGCCGCTGGCGGACGGAGGGAAGAAGATGCTGGCGCGCCAGCGGAGCACTCTGGATGTATCGGCGGCGCGGTGGCAATCGGCCCAGGTCACCCGGGACGTCGGTCTGCGCGCGGCGGAATTGGCCGCCGAGCTGCTGCGCCTGCAGGAAGTGGCCTCCGCCCAGCTGGCCGCGTTGGAATGGACCATCAGCCTCGGCTCCCTCGTCCGGCGCGGCGTCGCGGGAGGCGTGACGAGCGCCGCCGATTCGATCCGGATCGGACTGGAGCGGGATACGGCAGCCTCGACGCTCCAGAGCACCCTTCAGGAATCGCGCACCGACGAGCTCGAGCTCTTGCAGCTCATCGGGCGCGACGCTTCCGCGCACGTCGCTATCGCCTCGCCGCCCCCGGGCTCGGACCGTCCGCCCGGCGCCCAGGATTCGCTCCGCCTGATCGCGAGTGCCGAACGGATGCCGGAGATCGCGCTGGCTCAGATCACCGAAGCCCGCGGGAGCCTGGATCTAATGGAAGCGCGCCGGCGGAACTCGGCCACGCTGGACCTGGCTGCCGACGCGGGGCTGGCCGGAGCGGATTTGACCAGCGCCGTCCCGCCCGACCTCAGGAACGCCGATCCCAACGCCACGGTGATGGACCGGCTGCGCCGCGATCTGGGGGCCTCGGTCGCGTTCCACTTCAGGTTGCCGGTGCTGGACCGGTCGGCGGCGCGGCACGGCCTGGCGCGCACGGCGGCGCTTCAGGCCGCCCGGGCCCGGAGCGCCGCCGAGCGAGAGACGCAGCGCCGGCTGGCGCTGGATCTCCTGTCGCAGTGGAGGCACGCGTACGCGCGGCTGGAGCTGGCGATTCGCTCCCGCGAGCACGCCGAGGACGCTCTGCTCCGCGTGAAGAGCCTGTACGCGGCGGGGGCGACAACGCTGCTCGACCTCTTGGACGCCCGCCGCGTCGCCGAGGACACCCGCGAGCGCCTGGCTGCAGCGCGACGCGACAGCCGGCTCGCGCAGGAGCGGGCGGAGGACCGCAAGTGATCCGCCGCCGCCGGGCGCCTCTGTGGGGCGCGCTCGCCGGGCTGGCCCTGGCGGTCGCCTTAGGCGCCTCGGGCTGCCGGCGCGCGGAGACGGACACGGGCGAGGTCCAGGCCCGGGTCCCGGTGCGGGTCTCGCGCGCCGAGATGCGCACCGTGCAGCCCGAGGTTGCCGCCGCGGGCCAGTGGCGGGCCGCGGATTCGGTCGTGGTGATCGCGCCGTTCGCGGCCTACGTGGAGGCGCTCCGGCCCCGGCCGGGAGACCACATCGCGCGGGGAGAGACGATCGGGGATCTGGTCACCCGCGAGTCCCGGTCGGCGCTCCTCGGAGCCGAGATCTTGGCCCAGCGCGCGTCGGGCGCCGCCGAGCGCGACGAGGCGGAGCGTGCCCTGGCGCAGGCGCGGCGCGGCCTGGTTCGGGTGCCGCTCGTCGCCACCGCGGCGGGAACGGTCATCCGGCGCACCGCGGAGCCGGGCTCCGAGGTCACCGAAGGAGCGACGCTCCTGACCACAGTGCCCGAGGGCTCGGTGGTCTTCGAAGCGCATGTGCCGCGCGCCATGGTCGTGTTCGTTCAGCCCGGCCAGCGGGCGACCGTACAGATGGAAGGCGCGGATCTGGTGCCGGCCGCGGTTCAGCGCCGGTTGCCGGAGAGCAGCGGATCGGATCAGACGGCGCTCGTGTGGCTCTCGCCGTCGCGCGTCCCGAACGGCGCTCTCGAGCGGTTCGGGAAGGCGACCATCCTGACCGGCGCCGCGCACCGCGCCGTGGCGGTTCCCGACTCCGCGCTGGTGGAAGACGATTTGACGGGCGAGGTGCGCGTGGCCCGCGTGGCGGGCGAGATCGCGATCTGGACCCCGGTGCGGCTGGGGCAGGAGTCGGGCGGATGGCACGAGCTCCTAGCCCCCGCGCTCCCGCCGGGGACGCTGGTCGTGGTGAGCGGCCACCGTGGACTGCCCGACAGCACGCGCGTCGAGATCGGTCCGTGACCGGCTTCTTCGACGCCGTCGTACTGCAGCGCCGAGCCCTCGTCCTCATCCTCGCTTCCCTCGTCGTGCTCTCGGTCTTCGCCGTGCGGCAGCTCCCGACCTCCATCCTCCCCGAGGTCACATTCCCACGCATCAAGCTGGTCGCCGACAGTGGCGAGCTGCCCAGCGACGCCATGCTCCGGACGGTCACGCGCCCCCTGGAGGAATCGCTCCGGCGGGTTCCCGGAGTCGTGGAGATCCGCTCGGTCACCAGCCGCGGCTCCACCGAGATCAACCTGGACTGCCGCTGGAATTCGGACATGAACCTGACGCTGCAGCGCGTCCAGGCGCAGATGGAAGGGGCGCGGCCCCAGCTGCCGCCGGGCACCACCATGGACGCGCGGCTGATGAGTCCGACCCTCTTTCCCGTTCTGGGCTTTTCGCTCACGTCCGACCGGGTTTCGCCGGCGCTCTTGCGGGACGCCGCGGCCCTGGTCGTGAAGCCGGAGCTGTCCCGCCTTCCCGGCGTGGCCGAGGTCATTCTCCAGGGCGGGCACAAGCTGGAAGCCCGGGTCACTCTGGATCCGACCGCGCTGGAGGCCCGCGGGCTGACTGCATCGGGGGTCGCCGAGGCGATCCGTCGATCCGCGGTGCTCCAGCCTGTGGGACTCCTGGAGTCGAACGGACAGCTCTACCTGGGCCTGTCCGACGGCCGCCCGTCCGACCTGGCCGCGCTCGGGTCGTTTCCGGTTCCGCTCCCGTCCGGGCCGCCGGTCGCGCTCGCGCATCTGGGAACGATCACGCTGGAAGAGGCGCCGGAATTCGTGCGCTACCAGGCGCGCAATCGCCAGGCGGTGCTGCTCAACGTGCTCCGCCAGTCTTCGGCCAGCGCCATCGCGCTCTCCCGCTCCGCCCATCGCTGGTTCGCGGATCACGCGCGCCAGCTTCCTCCGGGCACGGTGGTCGAGACTTTCTACGACCAATCCGATCTCGTGCGCGCGTCGGTGTCGAGCGTCCGGGACAGCCTGGTCGTCGGCGCCATTCTCGCGTTCATCGTCGTCATCCTGTTCCTCCGGAGCCTCCGACTGGGCCTCGCCGGCGCCTCCGTCCTCCTCTTCAGCATCGCGCTCACCTTGATCGGCCTGGCCCTGGCCCGGCAGTCCTTGAACATGATGACGCTGGGGGGAATCGCGGCGGCGGTGGGCCTGGTCCTGGACGACGGCATCGTGGTCGTGGAGCATCTCGCCATGCGCACATCGGGCCCGGACGCCGTCCCCCGCGCCCAGGCCATGGGCGAGATTCTCCCGATCCTCGTGGGCTCCAGCCTCTGCTCGCTCGCCATCTTCTTCCCGTTCGTCTTCCTGGGCGGGGTGACCGGCGCCTTCTTCCGCGTCCTCGCGCTCTCCATGGTGCTGATGCTGGGCGCCTCGCTCGCGTTTTGCCTGACGCTGGTTCCCCTGGTGAGTCCCGCGCGGGGTCGTCCCGAGGCTCACACGTCGTCAGGGAAGAACCGGCGATTTCGGGGCTGGGTCGACGGCTCGATCGAGCGCCACCGGGCCGCCGCCCTGGGCGCGGCGATCCTCATCATCCTCGCGATCCCTCTGTACGCCTCGCTGGGGTCGGGGTTCTTGCCCGAGATGGACGAAGGCTCGCTGATCCTCGACTACGTGTCGCCCCCCGGTATGTCCCTGACCGAGACCGACCGCATGCTCCGGCAGGTGGAGATCGAGATCGCGAAGATTCCGGAGATCGTCTCCTGGTCGCGTCGTACGGGGGACCAGCTGGGCTTTTTCATCACCGAGCCGAACATGGGGGATTACGCCCTCCGCCTGAAAATGGGACACCGGCGAAGCGCCGACGAGATCGCGGACGACCTCCGGGGGAGGATCGAGAAGACGCAGCCCGCGCTGGAGGTGGAGATCGGGCAGCTGGTGGAGGACGTGATCGGGGACCTCACGACGACCCCGCAGCCGATCGAGGTCCGGGTCTTCAGCGAAGACCGGACGGTCGCCCGGGCGAAGGCGGGGGAGGTCGCGGCGCTGCTCCAGAAAGTGCACGGCGTCGTGGATCTGAAAAGCGGCATCGTCGTGAGCGGTCCCACGGTCACGATCGCGCCGAACGAAGCCGCCGCGCGACTAGGCATGGGCGCCTCGGAGCTGGCCGACGCGGCAACGCCGGCGGTGTCCGGGGCGGACGTGGGAGAGATCGTGCGGGGAGCCCGGGCCTGGCGCGTTCGCGCCGTGATCCCGCGTCCGCCGGGCCTGTCCGGGGCCGACGTTCTGGCGCGGGTCCCGGTCCTGGTCGGGTCGGGAGGCCACGCGCTCCTGGGCGAGCTGGCGTCGATCCACACGAACCCGGGCGAGACCGAGATCGTGCACGACAACCTGCGGACCATGGTGGCCGTCACGGCCCGCCTCTCCGGACGGGACCTCGGCTCGGCCATGGCGGAGATTCAGCGGCGGGTGAAGCGCGAGATCGTGCTGCCCACTGACGCCAGCGTTCAGTACGCGGGACTCTGGGCCGAGCAGCAGTCGTCGTTCCGAGGGCTGACCGTGGTGGCCCTGGCCGCGGCCGCGCTGGTCGCGATGATCCTCCTCGTCTCGTTCCAGGCGTGGGCGGAGGTGATCGCGGTCCTCTTCATCGTGCTGGCGTCACTCGCGGGAGTATTCGCGGCGCTTCGCGTGACCGGCGCCACGTTCAATATCTCGAGCTTCGTGGGCGTGATCATGATGGTGGGGATCGTCTCGGAGAACGCCTATTTCCTGGTCGCGGCATTCCAGGCCGCGGTCAGGGCCGGCGCCACCGGCGCCGAGGCGGCGCGGGCCGCTGCCGCACGGCGCGCGCGGCCCGTATTGATGACCACGTTCGCCGGGATCGCGGCGCTGGCCCCCCTCGCCCTGGGTCTGGGCGCGGGAAGCGCGTTGCTCCGGCCGCTCGCGATCGCGGTGATCGGCGGGTTCAGCCTCTCGGCGTTCCTCCTGCTCCTGGTGCTCCCGTCGCTTCTCGCCCGGTACGCGGCCCCCCGGCGGCCCGCCCACCCATAAAAAAACCGGGGCGGTCGCCTTGCGGCGCCGCCCCGACCGGTGTCCGTGGTTCTTCGGCTATGCCTTGCGGACGTTGGCCGCCTGCAGACCCTTCGGTCCGCGGACGATGTCAAACTCGAGCCGCTCGCCCTCGGCAAGCGTCTTGAAGCCCTCGCCCGTGATTGCCGAGTAGTGAACGAAGACGTCCTCGCCACCCTCCTGCTGGATGAACCCAAACCCCTTCGCTTCGTTGAACCACTTCACGGTTCCTGCAGCCACACTGTGCTCCTTGTTTGCCGGGGCCGATCGCCCCACCTAGCCGCCCTTACGATGCGGCCAACCCGACCACTCTGGCCGGGCCCCGGACGAGAAGTCCGGGTACAAAAAAACCGCAGGGAAGAATCTCCTGCGGCGTGACCTTGCGACGATGCGCTGCACTGTACCGACAGGCTTTGTTTCCTGATAGAAGTATCGGCCACCCCGGTCCGGAAGTAAAGGCCTTATTTTGGGGCCTTCCGGAGCCTCTCCCGGGGCACACCCAGCTGGATCGCGCTGGCCAACAGCTCCCGCTGCAACTCCAGCGCCCGCGGCATGTAGGGGTCCAGCGTGCGAAAGAACTCACCCTGCGAGCGAAGCTCCTCGCTCCACTCGTCGGGGCGGATCGCCGTCGCCTCGTCGAAGTCGTCGCTGGGGATGTTGAGGCCCGAAAGATCGATGTCCCCCTCGCGCGGAACCCAGCCCACCGGGGTCTCGCGCCCGCCGACCGCCACCAGGGCGCGATCGACGATCCACCGCAACACGCGCATGTTCTCGCCGTATCCCGGCCAGAGGAACTTGCCGTCCTCTCCCTTCCGGAACCAGTTCACCATGAAGATCTTCGGCGGCTGGGGAATCCGGACGCGCATCTCGAGCCAGTGGCAGAAGTACTCGCCGATGTTGTAGCCGCAGAACGGGAGCATCGCCATGGGATCGCGGCGCACCACGCCCACCTTGCCGGTGGCCGCGGCGGTCGTCTCCGAGCCCATCGTGGCGCCCATGTAGACCCCGTGGATCCAGTTGAACGACTGGAGCACCAGCGGCACGGTCGTGGCCCTGCGGCCGCCGAACACGATCGCGGAGATCGGCACCCCTTCGGGATCGTTGATGCGGCGCGAGAGAAACGGATTGTTGGTCGCGGGCGAGCAGAAGCGGCTGTTGGGGTGCGCGGCCGGTTTCTCCGACGACGGATCGTAGGGCTGTCCGTGCCAGTCGGTGAGCCCCGGCGGGGGCGAGTCGGTCATCCCTTCCCACCACACGTCGCCGTCTTGCGTCATGGCGACGTTCGTGAAGATCGTGTCGCGCTCCACGATTCGCATGGCGGTGGGATTGGATTTCACGCTGGTTCCGGGGGCCACGCCGAAGTAGCCCGCCTCGGGGTTGATGGCCCAGAGGCGTCCGTCGGGGCCGACCCGCATCCACGCGATGTCGTCGCCCACGGTCCAGACCCGCCACCCCTCGAACCGGCGCGGCGGAATGAGCATGGCGAAGTTCGTCTTGCCGCAGGCGCTGGGGAACGCCCCCGCGACGTACGTGGTCTGGCCCTCGGGGCTCTCGACGCCCAGGATCAGCATGTGCTCGGCCAGCCACCCCTCGCGGCGCCCCAGGTACGAGCCCAGGCGCAGCGCGAGGCACTTCTTCCCGAGAAGCACGTTGCCGCCGTAGTTGCTCCCCACCGACCAGACGGTGTTGTCCTCGGGGAAGTGGCAGATGAACCGCCGCTCGGGGTTCAAATCGAGCATGGAGTGGACGCCGCGGCTGAAATCGTTCGAGTCGCCGAGAAGGTCCAGCGCCGGCTTGCCCATGCGGGTCATGATCCGCATGGACAGCGCGACGTAGACGCTGTCGGTCACTTCGACGCCGATCTTCGAGAAGGGCGAGCCCAGGGGGCCCATGACGTAGGGGATCACGTACAGGGTCCGGCCCCGCATGGATCCATCGAGAAGGGCCGCGACCTTCGCGTAGGCTTCGTCGGGAGCCATCCAGTTGTTGGTGGGCCCGGCGTCCTCCTTCTCCGGCGTGCAGATGAAGGTCAGGTGCTCGACGCGCGCGACGTCTTTGGGATCGGAGCGGTGGAGGTAGCAGCCGGGGCGCTTCTTCTGGTTCAGGGGGATCAGCACGCCTTCGGCGACGGCGCGATCGGTCAAACGCTGCTTCTCCAACTCGGACCCGTCGCACCACACGATGTGGTCGGGCTGGCACCGGCGGGCCGTTTCCGCGACCCACTCGAGAAGGGCGGTATTGGTTGTCAATGTGGTCCTGGACGCGACCTGCTCCACATCGGGGTTCATGGCGATCCTCACCGTGAAGGAAACTGCTCCGCGGGGGCGGACCTAACATTATACCGCGAACACCCTTCGAGGGCCAATGTACCACCGGCCCGGTACCGTCGCATCTTTTCCGAGACCCGCCGGTTGTGGGCCCAAGCCCCAAGGGCGTAGGCTCAGCCCGCGTTCCCGTGCCATCCAGGTTCACCCGGAGGGAGACCCCGACGTGAGCTATATCCCGAAGACGCTCATCGTGGGCGAGACGGTGCTCTACCGCGCGCGTCTCCATTGGATCGTCCTCCTGTGGCACGCGGTGGTGGGCGGCATTCTGGTGATCGCGGGGGCTGCTCTCCTCATCGGAGCGGTGGCGGCTTCCCGCGCGGGCGGCGGGTTTCGGGCGACGATGGTTGCCGGCGGGGTCCTGGCCGCCGCCGGGGGCGCCGTCATCCTCGCGGGCATCCTCCGGCGAAACGCGACCGAGATCGCCGTCACCAACAAGCGGGTGTTGATCAAGACCGGCTTCTTCGGCCGAAAGACGATCGAGATCTTCCTCTCCAAGATCGAGAGCGTCGTCGTGGACGAGACGTTCCTGGGAAAGTCGCTCGGATTCGGAACGGTCACCGTGCGCGGAACAGGCGGAACGCCGGAGCGCTTCGACCGGATCGCCAGCCCGCTCGAATTCCGGCGGCAGGTACAGGCGCAGATCGAGGGAGGAGCCTCTCATGCCCGGACCGCATGACCGCGGCCTTCAACGCCTGCTCCCATTCGCGCTCGCCGTCCTGGCCTCGCTGGCGCCGGCCCTCGCCGCGGGCGCCCCGCCTCCCGTGCCCGTGACGCCGCCCGGCTATAGCATCGTCTGGTCCGAGGCGCGCTCGGCGCCGCCGGGCGGCTGCGCGGGGAAGCAAGGGGACTACGCCTGCTCTATCCAGCGGGTCGCCGAGGGGCCCGAGGCGTCGCGAATCCTGGGAATCGCCGAAGCGGTCTACCCGCCCCGCGACCTCATCGGGGACCTGGCCACCCGGGAAGGCTATGAGATGGGCTCGGACACAGCGGGCGTGCCGCTATGGTGGTGCCGGGGAATGGGCGCGCGGCGCATCCCCTACTCCGCGACGCGAGGGGCTCTGGACTATTACCTCAAGCTCACCCAGAAATACCGGGACCACGATTACCGCGTGCCGGGGGACGAGCCGATGTTCTCGAGCGAGCTGGTCTACCGGGCGACCATTTCACGGCGGAAGACCTATGAAACCGGCGACAAGGAGTTCGCCGACGTCTACGTCGCGAGCATCGCGATGAGCTGGACCTACGACGACGGCACGTTCATCCCGGAGGTGACGGCGCACCGGACCGTCGTGCTCACGCCGCACGGGGACGTGCTGGAGGTGGACGGAGACGGGCAGGGGGGCGAGGACGTTACCTTCTCGACGCACCGCGGCATGGGACGGTCGACGGAGCTCCGCCGCTAGGAACGGCCGGAGCGAGACCGGGGAGGGCCGGACGCCCCCGGGCATCCGGCCGGTCCCCCTCGCGATCGCTAGCGCGACGCCATCTGCTTCATGAACTCTTCTTGCCCCTTCTTCATCTCTTCGGGGGTCACGTCCTTCACGTGAGTGGCCAGCGTCCACTCGTATCCGAACGGATCGCTGAAGTGCCCCATGCGGTCGCCCCAGAACATGTCCATGACCGGCATGGTCGACTTGCCGCCTTCGGCGATGGCCTTCTGCATCGCCGCGTCGACGTCCTCGACGTAGAGGTAGAAGGAGACCGGGGACCCGCCCCTCGTCTCCGCGGAGCGGGAGCCCATCACCTCGTCGTTGAGCATGATGATCGAGGTTCCGATCTGAATCTCCGCGTGCATGATCTTGCCGTCCGGGCCGCGGGCGATGCCGCGATCCTTGGCGCCGAGCGCGCGCTTGTAGAACTCGATGGCCTTTTCGCCGTCCTTGAACGTGATGGACGCGGTAACCGTGGTGTAGCCGTCGGGGATCGCCTTGACGTTCGCCATGATGCCAAACCTCCGTGAAAAGCGGTGCGGGTGGATAGGGTGCTGCGCGCACCAGTATGCCACCTGGCGGGCTACTGCGGCGATGCGATCGGGATCGAGATGGGAACCGGATAGCGGATGGGTCCCAGGGCCGTGTCGATGGTGGGACTGACCCGGAGAACGACGGTGTGGGTCTGGGCGCCGTAGCCGGCCAGCGACAGGGCGGTCTCGAACTGGTCGCGCGCGCCCCCCTGGAAGAAGCGGACCAGGTTGAGCTGCAGGGCGATCGGGATGTCGACCGGCACTCCCGGCGGAAATTGGAGCCCCTGCTGGAATGTGCCCGCGAGCAGGTCCTGGCCGTCGACCACGTAAGTCCAGTCCAGCCCGATCAGGCGCGCCGTGACCCGGTTGGTCTCGGGGTTCCTTCCCTGGACGTGGACCGTCAACTCCAGAGGAACGTCCTTCGACGCGACCGCGATACCCAACCGGGCCACGTCGGCCGCGGTCAGATCCCGATACGACCGCAGGCGGTCCAGCCGGACCCGGGCCACCCGGGCATCCGACACGCTGTCGAAGTGAAACTCCACGCTGCGAAGCGCGGCGGCTTCGCGCAGCGTGGCGCAGCCCGCCGACAGCGCCAGGATGCCGACAAGGAAGTACCGGATCCGACCTCCGCTTAACGCGCGCCGGCCGCCTCGAGGCGATTCTCACCGCCATCGAAACGATCCGAGCCCGCCACCTTGACGATCTTGTTGTAGACCCCCAGAAGAAGAATCGTCGGGACCCACTCTCCGAAGAAGAGGCTCTTGTGCTTGTTCCCGGACAACTGCATCGCGAGCGACAGGCCGATCGATGCGACCGCGGCGGTCAGGAACCAATCCGACGGCATCTTCGACGTGTGCTTCTCGATGGTCTTGGCCATGCCGCCCTCGGTGCGCTCGGGCCGGTTCGCCACCCTGTCCACCGTCTTCTCCATCGTCTTGTCCACAGCATGCGTCACGTTCGCCATGAATACACCTCCGTTTGTGATCTGCCGGCGTCCGGCAGGGCGGAAGTGGCTCTCAGCAAGATTTACGCCCTCAGGAGTCAGGCGCGGGCATGATGATCCAGAGAAGGATGTAAACCAGGGTGCCGGGGAACGCGATGCTCACAATTGACACGACCACATAGAGCACGCGGACCAGGGTCGGGTCCCAGCCGAGCCAATCGGCGATTCCGCCGCAGACGCCGGCGATGACTTTATTCCGGGACCGGCGTAGCTTCCTGGACGGGTCTGGCATTTCGTCCTCCGTTCTGGCTGGCGCGAGCGGGGCGATCCATCCATAATGTCTGCCCGATGAAACCCGCGAGCGGTGTGCACGCGCAGTTTACAGCCTCCATCCCGGAGTTCTACGACCGTTGTCTGGGGCCGGTCATCTTCGAGCCCTACGCCCGCGACCTGGCCCGCCGCCTGCCGCGCGGCGCCGGGCGTGTCTTGGAGCTGGCCTGCGGATCGGGCATCGTCACCCGGCGGCTCCTCGAGGCTCTTCCCGCGGATGCGTCGCTCCTGGCCACGGATCTGAATCCGGACATGGTCGAGCATGCCAGGAAGGCGGTCGGGAAGGACCCGCGGGTCTCGTGGCGGGCTGCCGACATGATCGCGACGGAGCTTCCCGGAGCCTCGTTCGACGTCGTCGTCTGCCAGTTCGGCCTCATGTTCGCCCCGGACAAGGAGGCGGCTCTTAGCGAAGCGCGCCGGTTGCTCGCTCCAGGCGGGACCTATCTGATGAACGTCTGGGACGCGATCGAGCGGAACCGCTTCGCGGCGATCGCCAACGAGGTGATCACGAGCTTTTTCCCGGCCGATCCGCCCACCTTCTACCAGGTCCCGTTCAGCCTGAACGACCAGGCGCGCCTCAAGCAAATGCTCCGGGCCGCCGGGTTTGCCCGGAGCCAGGGGGAGACCGTGCCCCTTTCGAGCACGGCCGGGAGCGCCGAGGAGTTCGCGCGCGGCCTGGTGGAGGGGAACCCGGTCGTGAACGAGATCCAGGCTCGCGGGGCGTCGGTCGCCGTGATCGAGCAGAAGCTCGCCGAACGTCTGCGCGCGGAGCTGGGCGACGATCCCGTGCCGGTAAAGCTCAACGCAATCGTCTTCGAAGCCGGTTAACCCACTCGAGAGGAGAAACGTCATGGCACTCCAGCTCGGCGACACGGCTCCTGATTTCTCGGCTGAGACCACGGCCGGCCCGATCCGGTTCCACGAATGGATGGGAAGCGGGTGGGCGGTGCTTTTCTCGCACCCCAAGGATTTCACGCCCGTTTGCACCACCGAGCTGGGCGAGGTGGCGCGCCTGAAGCCCGAGTTCGACAAGCGGAACGTCAAGGTGGCCGGATTGAGCGTCGACCCGATCGATTCGCACCGGTCGTGGGCCGACGACATCCGCGACACGCAGGGCCACGCCCTGAACTTCCCGCTCATCGCCGATCCGGATCGGCGCGTCTCCGATCTCTACGGGATGGTGCACCCGAACGCGAACGACACGCTCACGGTGCGCTCGGTTTTCGTGGTGGGACCGGACAAGAAGGTGAAGCTGATGATCACCTATCCCGCGAGCACCGGGCGCAACTTCGAGGAGATCCTGCGCGTGATCGACTCGCTCCAGCTCACGTCCCAGTACAGCGTCGCGACCCCGGTGAACTGGAAGCGCGGCGAGGACGTGATCATCGCGAGCAGCCTCTCCGACGAAGATGCGAAGAAGAAGTTTCCCGATGGTTGGAAAGCGCCAAAGCCCTACCTCCGCATCGTTCCCCAGCCAGGAGCACGGAAGGAAGCGGGAGCCCGGACTTCATAGAAATTCTTTCAAAGTTGAAGCTCGGGTGAACCGCCAGCGTCGCGTTTGTACCGGGCGGAGCAGTGAAGGCACGCCTCTCCCGGTGGCGCCCTACCGATGGTCATTGCCTTCGAAATCAGGAACTTAGGCGCGTGGAGCCGGCCCTTCCGAAGGGGTGGCACGCGCCTTGATGATGCATCCGGTCAGGCGACGCCCGGCCGGACCCCACGGTCTCACTCCCCTTGCCTCGACCCGACCGCGCCGGGCGGCCGCCGAAATTTCGAAGAACCATCCGAGAAGTCCCTGACGGACTCGATGGAAGGAGAGTGCGATGAACAACGTTCAGCTTTTCACACGCGATGAGGCGCCCCGCGCCGCCGGTTTTCGAGGCGCGCTGCTCGTGACGCTATTCGTGGCAGCGTTCGTTCTTCCGCTGGTTCCCGCTCCATCGCCCGCGGCGGAAATCATCCCGTCGTACGGGATCACCAAATCGACCGACTCCGACCAGGCGAAGGGCATGTTCGGGCTCGCGCTTCGCGGGACGCTGGTGCCCAACTTGCTGCAGAGCGAGATCGCCGGAGGCTACCGCACCGAGAGCCAGTCGAACGGAGCGTTGAACGTGCGGCAGTGGCCGATTTCGGCATCGCTTCTGCTGGCGCCGGCGAATCTCTTCTACGCGGGCGCCGGGGTGGGCTGGTACCACACGACGTACGACTACAAGAGCGATCTGATCCAGGACGAGACCACCCAGGATTTCGGCGTCCATATCGCCGGCGGTCTCAAGATCCCGCTCTCCCCGCATATCGCGGCGGACCTGGACGGCCGCTATGTGTTCCTTCAGGACCAGCAATCGAGGCTGATCCCCGAGAAGTTCAACCCTTCGTTCTGGACGCTCTCGGCCGGATTGGCTCTGAAGTTATAAATGCGGGCGCGCTCCTCCGGCCGCCGGTGATAGCACAAGGCTGGAGGGGTAGGAGGGAGAGGTACGCAAAGCCTCTTCCTCCGCTGCGCCCCTCATCCGCTCCCGCCTCCCCCGCGCGTCACGGAACCTGTCCCGACAAGATCGCGGCCAGCTTGGCGGCGTCGATGTTGCCTCCGGAGAGGACGCAGGTGATCTTGCCGCCGCCCGCTTTTCCGGACAGTGCCGCCGCCACCGGCACCGCGCCCGCGCCTTCCGCGATCAAGCGGTTTCGCTCAGCCACAAGCCGGACCGCCGCCGCGGCCTCCTCCGGCGCGACGACGACGCTCCCCTTGAGGAGACGGCTCACGAGCGGCCAGATCTCCTCGAGCACGTTCCCACTGCCGATCCCGTCCACGAAACTGGGCGTGTAGTCCACCGTCGCCGGCCGCCCCGCCGCCAGGGAGGCGGTGAAAGGGGCGGCTGTCGCCACCTCGCACGCCAGGACGCGCACGCGGGCATCGATCGCCCCGGCCGCGGCCGCGATCCCCGAGGAAAGGCCGCCGCCGCCATAGGGGACGAGGATGGTGTCCACGTCCGGCAGATCCTCGAGGATCTCGAGCCCGATGGTTCCGTTTCCCGCGATGACGGCCGGGTCGGCAAAGGGATGGACGAAGAAGCCACTCATCCCTTCGTACCGATGCTCGGTGATCACGCGCCACCACGCGTCGAACGGAACCTTGACCACCGTGGCTCCCAACCGCTCGAGCGCGGCCAGCTTGGTCGCGGGCGCGTGCTCGGGCACGACGACCGAGCAGCGGATACCCAGCCGCCGCGCGCACCAGGCGACGCCCTGCGCCATGTTGCCCGCGCTCGCGGTGTAGACCCCGTCGGCCAGCGAACCCGGCGGCGCCAGCGCGAGGGCGTTTCCGGCGCCCCGCAGCTTGAACGACCCGATCGGCTGGAGGTTTTCGCACTTGAGCCAGATCTCTGCCGGCCCGTCTGCGTTCAGGCGGACCAGCGGCGTGCGGATGGCGATGCCGCGGATCCGCTCGCGGGCGCCGCGGATTTCGGCGAGGTTCGGGGGTTCGAACACGCGAGTCATCGCAGCCCTCCCAGTCGGATCCGGGTGCCCGCGCCCGTCGCCAGCGCGTTGGCGTAGAGGCGCGCCGCCGCGGCCAGGTCCTCGACCGCGAGGCCGAGCGACTTGAACAGGGTGATCTCGCCGCGGGCGCGCCGGCCGGGATGGGCGCCGGTGAGAACCTCTCCGAGCGTCGCCGCGATATGGTCTTGGGTCACGGCTCCCTCGCGGATCGGGATCAACAGGTCGCCCGCCTCGGCCACCGCGGCCGCGCGGTCGTCCACGAAGAGGGTCGCGCGGCGCATGGCATCGGTGTCCAGCTCCCGCGCCGCGGGGGTGCACGCGCCCACCGCGTTCACGTGCGCTCCCGGCGCGATCCATTCGCCGAGCAGCACGGGATCGCTCGCGGCCGTCGTCGTGCAGATGATCGAGGCTCCCCGCACGGCGGCGCGCGCGTCCGGGGCGGGCTCGACCGGGATCCCGGTGCGCGCGGCGGCCTCGGACGCGAAGCGCCGCGCGCTGTCGGCGCTGCGGCTCCACACGCGGACTCGCGCGATCGGGCGCACCGCGCGCATGGCCACCACGTGCGCGGCCGCCTGCACGCCGGACCCCAGGATGGCGAGGTCGTCCGCGTCGGGATTCGCCAGAACCCGCGTGGCCGCTGCGCTCACGGCGGCGGTGCGGGTGCGGGTGACCGCCGAGGCGTCGGCGATGGCGATCAGCCGGCCGTGATCCGCCTCGAACAGGAGCACGGCGCCCTGGTGCGAATCGTACGGCGTGCCGTGATTGCCGGGCATGACGGTGATCACCTTGAGGCCGAGGTGGGCGGCCATGCTCGGGGCGGCGCCGGCCGTGCTCCCAGCATCGGGGCCCAGGTACGACGGCATCACGCCGAGCAGCCCCGATCCGTCCGGCAGGCGGAGCACCGACCGCACGGGCTGCACCCCTTCCCCCAGGCAGAGCGCCCGGAGCGCGGAAGCCATCACGTCGACACACTCCTCCATCGGCAAGAGCCGCGTGACTTCCTCCCCGGTCAGGAGGAGCGTGCCGTCGGAATCACGTCGTGGGGGGATGTAGGGCCCCGCGCCGCCGCGACACGAAGAACATGGCGGCTGTCCAGGTGGGGAAGAGGTTCAGCATCGGGACCACCTCGGCGATGGCGGTGGGCAGAAAGGCGATGTTCCACCCCATGAGCGCGATCATGAGAATCGCCACCACGACGTCGATGGCGTCGTTCACGGGCGACAGGGCGCCCATGCCCGTGGCAGGGAGGAGCACGATCTGAAGCGTGTCCGCCGCCGCCGCCAGGATCCACGCCGCCTTCGTACGGTTCATCGCGCCAGTATACCTCCGCGAACTTGTCGCCGGAGTGCCGCCGCGCTACCATGCGCCGTTGATCCGTCCCGTCACGAGTTCGCTCGCGGTCCATCCCGGGGAATTCAGTGCGCCCAAGGCCGTCGTTCTTCGCCTCAACCATCGGAAGGAAGGTGGTGATGGCGGTGACGGGCATCATCCTCGTCGGCTTCGTGGTCGCCCACATGATCGGGAACCTCCAGGCCTACCTGGGCCCGGAAGCAATGAACGCCTACGCCGCGTGGCTCCGGCACCTGGGACACGGCGCCGCGCTCTGGATCGCCCGCGCCGTGCTGCTCGCCTCGGTGCTCCTCCACATCTGGGCCGCGACCGCGCTCGCGGTGGAGAACCGGCGTGCCCGCCCCATCGGCTACCGCACGGTGCGTCATGACCGCTCCACGTATGCGTCGCGCACCATGGTCTGGAGCGGGCCGATTCTCGCCCTCTTCATCGTGTATCACCTGCTGCACTTCACGTTCGGGACGGTGCATCCCTCCTTCATCCCCGGCGACGCCTACCACAACTTCGTGGAGGGGTTCCGCGTCCTGCCCGTCTCCCTCTTCTATATCGCGGCGAT
Source organism: Candidatus Limnocylindrales bacterium (assembly GCA_035300625.1). GTDB lineage: Bacteria > Eisenbacteria > RBG-16-71-46 > SZUA-252 > SZUA-252 > DASQJL01. The sequence goes on along the minus strand of DATGVG010000230.1, from coordinate 3,576 downwards.
GCTGGCCCTGGGCTATCACCTGTATCACGGGGTCTGGAGCATGCTGCAGACGCTGGGGCTCTCGCATCCCCGCTACAACTTCCTCAGGCACGGCCTGGCCGGTCTCCTGACCGCCGTGGTCGTGGTGGTCAATATCTCCTTCCCGCTCGCGGTGCTCGCGGGCGTGATCCGGTGACGGCATGAAGCTCGACTCGAAGATCCCGCCCGGCCCTGTCGAAGCGAAGTGGGAGAAGCACAAGAGCTCGATCCGGCTGGTGAACCCGGCGAACAAGCGCCGCTACACGGTCCTGATGGTCGGCACGGGGCTGGCCGGGGCTTCGGCCGCGGCCAGCCTAGCCGAGCTGGGCTACAACGTGAAATGCTTCTGCTACCAGGACAGCCCCCGCCGCGCCCATTCCATCGCAGCGCAGGGCGGGATCAACGCCGCGAAGAACTACCAGAATGACGGCGACAGCGTTTTCCGGCTGTTCTACGACACGATCAAGGGCGGGGATTTCCGCTCGCGGGAGGCCAACGTCTACCGCCTGGCGGAGACGTCGGTTCGGATTATCGACCAATGCGTGGCGCAGGGGGTGCCGTTCGCGCGCGAGTACGGCGGCCTGCTCGCGAACCGCTCCTTCGGCGGGGCCCAGGTCTCGCGCACGTTCTACGCGCGAGGCCAAACCGGGCAGCAGCTCCTGCTGGGCGCCTACCAGGCGATGGAGCGGCAGATCGGCCTGGGAACGATCGCCATGCACTCGCGGCACGAGATGCTGGAGCTGATCGTGGCCGACGGACGCGCGCGGGGGATCGTGACGCGCGACCTGGTCACCGGCGAGGTCGAATCGCACCTTGGCGACGCCGTGTGCCTGGCGAGCGGCGGGTACGGGAACGTCTTCCATCTCGCGACCTACGCCAAGGGCGCCAACGCGACGGCCATCTGGCGGGCGTACAAGAAAGGCGCGGGGTTCGCGAACCCCTGCTTCACCCAGATCCACCCCACGTGCATTCCCGTGACCGGCGAGCATCAGTCGAAGCTGACTCTGATGAGCGAGTCCCTTCGAAACGACGGGCGGGTCTGGGTGCCGAAGGTGAAAGGGGACACGAGGCCCCCGGCGACGATCCCCGACGGGGAGCGGGACTACTACCTGGAGCGGAAGTACCCCTCGTACGGCAACCTGGCGCCGCGCGATATCGCCTCCCGCGCCGCGAAGCAGGTCTGCGACGAAGGGCGGGGCGTCGGGCCGGGCGGGCGCGGCGTGTATCTCGACTTCGCCGACGCCATCCGGCGCCTGGGCGCGCCCGCCATCCAGGAGAAGTACGGCAACCTCTTCGAGATGTACGAGCGGATCACCGGTGAGAATCCGTACGAGACGCCGATGCGGATCTACCCGGCGACGCATTACACCATGGGCGGGCTGTGGGTGGACTACAACCTCATGTCCACGATCCCGGGACTCCACGTCCTGGGCGAGGCGAATTTCTCCGACCACGGGGCGAATCGTCTCGGCGCCAGCGCTTTGATGCAGGGGCTGGCGGACGGCTATTTTGTGATCCCCTACACGATCGGGGACTACCTGGCCGCCGGGAAGCTGGAGCGCGTCACGCCCGACCACCCGGAGGTGAAGCGCGCGGAGGCCGCGGTGGATGAGCGCACGCGGCGTTTCCTTTCGATCCGGGGGTCGCGGACGGTGACCTCCTTTCACCGCGAGCTGGGGCGCATCCTGTGGGAATACTGCGGCATGACGCGAAACGAGGCGGGACTCGAGGCCGCGCTCCGAGAGATCCCCGCGCTGCGCGAGGAGTTCTGGAAGAGCGCCGCCGTCGTGGGAGAAGAGCGGGAGCTGAATCAGGCGCTGGAGCACGCGGGCCGCGTGGCCGACTTCCTGGAGCTGGGGGAGCTTCTCTGCCTGGACGCGCTGGAGCGGCGGGAATCGTGCGGCGGGCATTTTCGCGAGGAGTACCGGACGCCGGACGGGGAGGCGCTCCGCGACGACGAGAACTTCTGCCACGCGGCGGTCTGGGAGTACCGGGGACCCGACCTGAAGCCGCTCCGGCACGTCGAGCCGCTGGTGTTCGAGGCCGTGCACCTGGCGCAGCGGAGCTACGTATGAACCTGACGCTCCACGTCTGGAGGCAGAAGAACCGCGAGACGCCCGGGAGCTTCGTCACCTACGAGGCGCGCGACGTGAGCCCCGACATGTCCTTTTTCGAGATGCTCGACGTGGTGAACGAGGAGCTGATCGTGAAGGGAGGGGATCCCATCGCGTTCGATCACGATTGCCGGGAGGGGATCTGCGGCACCTGCGGCATGGTCATCAACGGGCGCGCGCACGGTCCCCGCGCGCGCACCACGGCCTGCCAACTCCACATGCGCTCGTTCCGGGACGGGGACGCGATCACCATCGAGCCCTGGCGCGCGGGGCCATTCCCGGTGCTCCGGGATCTCATCGTCGACCGGAGCCCGTTCGATCGGATCATCGCCGCTGGCGGGTTCATCACCGCGCACACCGGGAGCGCTCCGGAGGCCAATACGCTGCCGGTCCCCAAGGAGGCCGCCGATCTCGCCTTCGACGCGGCCACCTGCATCGGATGCGGGGCCTGCGTCGCCGCCTGCCCGAACGCGTCGGCCATGCTCTACACCGCGGCAAAGGTGTCGCACCTGGGGCTCTTGCCGCAGGGGCAGCCCGAGCGGGAGCGGCGGGTGCTCTCGATGGTGGCGCAGATGGACGAGGAGGGATTCGGGGGCTGCTCGAACCACCGCGAATGCGAGGCGGTCTGCCCCAAGGGGATCACGATCGAGACGATCGCGCGCTTGAACCGCGACTACCTGCGAGCCTCGCTCGTCGGGAAGGAAGAAGGACCGTCGGGCGGCGCGGAGGATTCCTTTCCCCCGCGCTCACCCTAGGTCAAGTCAGACGAATGGGACTACCGGCGCGACCGGAACGCGAGCGCCACCATCAGGCCCGCTCCGATCAGCGGTACAGTGCCCGGCTCCGGCAGATTGCCGCCGCCGCCACCGCCACCACCGCCGCCACCGCCCGTGTCGCCGCAATCGCCGCAGGTGGTGCAATCGCCGCAGTCGCCGCAATTGCCGCAGTCGCAATTGCCACAGTCGCCGCAGTTGCCGCAATCACCATTGGGACAGTCGCCAGCCGATGTGGCCTGGGCGAGCGGCTTGGTGTCCGTGGAAACCGACTGCGCCGTCGCGCCACCGTCGCTGGACCGGTGGAGAGCGATCGGCGTCGCGATCGCCGCGAGAGCCAGTCCCGACAGGATATAGGTCTTCTTGGACCGATACGCGCGGTTGGCGCTCGCTCCGACTACCATGCCCGGCTCCAACTGGGCGCCGTCCCCGGAGATGCCCCGCGCCAGCGACAACTCGCTTGCGCGGCTACCGAAGCCGGTCTTCGTCGCGGTGGTCATCGCCAGGGTCAGGGGCTGCGATGGACTGCTTGCCCGAACCTGATCGGCCGCCGGATCGAATTGGAGTGAGGGTGCCGGTAGCGCAAGGGCGGACCCTGAGAGAAGGGCGCAAGCCAAGCCCATCACAGCTACGCTGGTTAACAACTTCCGATAACGCTCCATTAGCTAGAT
>DATGVG010000229.1:0-8890 GCA_035300625.1 Candidatus Limnocylindrales bacterium | reverse complement strand
CCTGGCGGAAGCGGAGAACCGCCTCGGGGAGCATGAGGTCGCGGAAGGGATCGCCCCCCTCTTCCACGATCCGCTCGGAGCGGGCGGCAACCACGGGATCGGTGGGCACCGCGAAGGGGAGGCGCGCGATCACGAGCACTTCCAGCGCCTCGCCCGGAAAATCCACGCCCTCCCAGAACGACGCGGTCCCCAGGAGAACGGCCCCGGCTCCCGCGCGAAACTCGCGCGCGAGCGGGCCCGCCGCTTCTCCCGGCGTCTGCGTGAGGAGCGGGATGCCGGCCAGGTCGAGCGCGGGCCCGACGCGCTTCGCGACTTCCTCCAGCATCTGGTAGGAGGTCAGGAGAACCAGCGTGTTCCGGCGAAGGGCGGTCGCGAGCGACGTCACCAGGGACGCAACCGCGTACGGGAAGCCGGGGTCGTTCGGGTCGGGTCCGTCGAGGGCGAGGGTCGCCATTTGCCGCGCGAGGTCGAAGGGGGACTGGAGGCGGACGACCTCGGCCTCCTCCGGCTTGAGCCCCAGCCCTCCGTCCGGAGAGCCCATCGTCGCCGACGTCAGGAGCGTCCGCTCGGAGAGCGCGTAGAGAGAGTCGCGCAGGATGCTCCCGGCATCCAGCGGACGCCGGTTCAGGCGGGCGCTTCCCCGCTCGTCGCGGTCGACATACGAGGCCACGTCTCTGTCCTCCAGGCGGAGCACGGCCCGAAGCGCCTGCTCCACCTCCACCCATCGCGCGAGCCGTCCGCCGACCTCCTCGAGCGCGTCCTGCGATGCGGCGCCCGGCCGGAGGGCGCCGCCACCCTCCGCTCCAGCCGCATCCGCGGCGTGGCCCAGCGCGCGGATCAGCCGGGCGATCGCCTCCAGCAGGCGATCGACCGCCTCGGGGCTCACCCGCGCGAGATCGAGGCCGCGCGGCCAGAGCGCCTGGGCGGCGCCCTGAGGGAGAACCGATTCCAGATCGCGCGCCACATCCGCTGCGCTCGCGAACACGGGGCGGAGCGCCCGGTCCGCCTCGGCGAGGGCTAAGGCGGCGGCAGCGCCGCGGGGCCCGCGGCGGAGCGCGCGCGACAAGAGGCGGAGCGCGCCCGCTTTCAGATCTGTGCGGGCGGCCAGGCGCGACAGGTCCGCCGCACCCAACGAGACGCCGCGCTGCTCGCGGGCGACGCGCTCCAGGTGGTGGGCCTCGTCGAGGATCAACGCGCCGGATTCGGCCAACAGGGTCCCCCGGAGTCCGGGATCGGAGAGGAGCAGCGCATGGTTCACGATGACGACGTCGGCCCGCCGCGCGTCCCGCCGGGCCGCCTTGGCGAAGCATCCGCCCGCCGGGTCGCAGCCGTTGCCGGCGCAGACGAACGGATCCGAGCCGATTTCCGCCAAGAGCCCCGGCGGGGCGTGGATTCCCATCGCCGGCAGCTCCTCGAGCACGCCGGTCGCGGTGCGCTCCACCCAGTTCGCGAGGCGCTCGGCGGTGACCTCGTCCATCCCCGGCGCGCCCGCGTCGCCCGTCGCGAGAAGCCGCCGCTGAGCCAGCCGGGCCCCTGCACGCCGCCGGCAAAGATAGGACGCGCGTCCCAGGAGGGTCACCGCGCGGAGCCCGAGCCCGGACGCGCGCAGCGCGAGTGGGACGTCCCGGCGGGCGAGCTGGTCTTGCAGCGCCTTCGTGTGCGTGCTGACGAGGATCGGTCCGGACCCTCGCGCGCGATGCAGGAGCGCGGGCATCAGGTAGGCCAGCGATTTCCCCACGCCGGTCGGAGCCTCGACGGCGAGGGTTCCGCCCCGCTCCAGCGTCTCGCTCCACCGGGCCGCCATCTCCAGCTGCCCGTCCCGCCGCTCGAAGCCGTCCCACTCGCGCGCGAGGCGCGCAAAGGCCAGACCCACCGAGGATGGAAGAGACTGCTGGGCGACGTTCATGGGCATGGGCACGGGCGGGCGCTCTTCGAAGCTACGGGACCGGGGGCGGGATGTCAACGCGGGCGGCTACGGCAGAACACCCGCCTTGACGAGCGCGGAGCGGAATTCCGATTCGTCCCACACCTCGATCTTCAGGGAGCGCGCCTTCTCGAGCTTCGACCCGGCCTCCTCGCCTGCGATCACGACGTCGGTCCGCTTGCTCACCGAGCCGGTGACGCGTCCGCCCGCGTCGAGGATGAGGCGCTCCGCCTCCTCGCGCGGCATGGCGAGGGACCCGGTGAGCACGAACGTCTTTCCCGCGAAGGGGCCGGTCTCCGCCCGCGCGCGCCGTACCGGGGGCGTGCCGGTGACGCCGCGCGCGAGGAGCCCCCGGAGCAGCTTCTTCCCTTCGCGCGATCGGAAAAACACAGAGACGCTTCCCGCGATCTCGGGGCCGATGCCGGGAACGCCGGACAGCTCCTCCTCGTCGGCATTGGCCAGCGCTTCCAGGGAGCGGAACCGCTCCGCCAGGAGGCGCGCCACCGTGCTGCCGACGTGGCGGATGCCGATGGCGTGGATCAGCCGCTCCAGGGGCGCCTTCTTGCTCGCCGCGATGGCCAGGACGAGGTTGGTCGCCGATTTCTCCGCCATCCGCTCCAGCGGCGTGAGCTTCTCCACGCCGAGATCGTAGATGTCGACGGGATCGGCCACCAGATCTTCGTCCACCAGGAGATCCACCGTCTTCTCGCCCAGTCCTTCGATGTCGAGCGCGCCCCGGCTGCCCCAGTGAACGATCCGGCGCCGCACCTGCGCCGGGCAGAGGAGATTCTCGCAGCGGACCACGGCCTGCTCCGGGTCGCGCACCAAGGGCGTGCCGCACGCGGGGCAGCGCTGGGGCACGGGAAACGGCGGGGAGCGGCGTGCGCCGGGGCTCGGAATCACGCGCACCACCTTGGGGATCACCTCGCCTCCCTTCTCGATCACCACGCGGTCTCCCTCGCGAATGTCCTTCCGCTCGAGCTCGTCGAAGTTATGGAGCGTCGCGCGCTTCACTACGGTGCCGAGCAGGGTGACCGGCGTGAGCAGGGCGACCGGAGTGACCGCGCCGGTGCGGCCCACCTGGAGATCGATCTTCTCGAGCGTGGTTTCCGCTTCGGTCACTCCGAACTTGTAGGCGATTCCCCACCGCGGACTCTTCGACGTGACGCCCAGGCGCTCCTGCTCGCGGAGGGAGTTAACCTTGATCACGAGCCCGTCGGCTCCGTACGGAAGCGACTCGTGCTTCATCTCCCAGCGCTCGCAGAAGCGCCGGAGCGCGTCGAAGCCGCCGGCTCGGGCGTTGTCCGGGTTCAACCGGAAGCCCAGCTGGGCCAGGCGGTCGAGCGCTTCCAGGTGCGTCTCGAAACCGTGCCGCCGCGCGTCCGCCAGCTGGTAGACGAAGATCTGGAGCGGGCGCCGCGCCACCTCCGCCGTGTCGAGCATCTTGAGGCTGCCGGTCGTGGCGTTCCGCGGATTCATGAAGGCGCGCTCCCCCGCCTCCTCGCGGCGGCGGTTCAAGCGCGCGAACGCCTTCGTCTCCATGAAGACCTCGCCGCGCACCTCGAGAAGGGGCGGCACGCGCGTGCCGCGCAGCCGGAGCGGAATGGACCGGATGGTGCGGAGGTTCGCGGTGATGTCGTCTCCGCGCTCGCCGTCGCCGCGGGTCAGGCCGAGCGCGAAGCGCCCCTCCTCGTAGCGGAGCGCGACGGCGACGCCGTCCACCTTGGGCTCGACCGCGTAATCCACCGACTCCGCGCGCAGGAGCTTCCGCACGCGGGCGTCGAACTCCTCCAGCTCGTCCAGCGAATACGTGTTGTCCAGGCTGAGCATGGGGGTGACGTGCGCCACGGACGGAAATCCGGGGAGAAGTCCATGCGCCACGCGGCGCGTCGGCGAGTCCGGGATGGCGATCTCGGAGTGGGCCTCCTCCAGATCGCGCAGCTCGCGCAGGAGCGCGTCGTACTCCCGGTCGGAGACGGAAGGCTCGCCGAGAACATAATAGCGGTGGTCGTGCTCTTCGATCTCGCGGCGGAGCTGTTCGGCGCGCCGCGCGGGGCTTACGCCGCGCGCCAAGTCCGGCCTCGGATCGGGATCACCAGGTGCTCGCGTAGCGGACGTGGATCGTGGCCCTCCGGAGCGGCTCGCCCGGCGCGAAGCCGAGCTCGAGACCCACGAGGCCGGATGCCATCCGGGTCCTGAGCCCGGCACCGTAGCCGAACTCCCACCCCCGGCTCAACACCGTTCGCGCTAGGGACGCCGCCGACCCGCCGGAGGCGGCCGGGAGCGCGACCGACCCCGCCGCGAGCGGCTTCGGAAGCTCGTGTCGCGCGGCGTCGCCGAAAAGGTAGAGCCGCCCGCCGCGCTCGTCGGTGATCCAGCGGTGCTCGATCGACGCGACCGCCACCCGGCTCCCGGCGAAGGCCCGGTCCGGATGCCCGCGAAGCCCCTCGCTTCCCCCGACGAAGAAGAGCTCTTCCGCCGGGAACGCGTCGCCTCCGAGGAACGCGCCGCGGCCGCGCGCGCTCGCGACGATCGCTCGGTCCGGTCCCGCGGGGACCGCGCCCTCGATCGCGACGTCGCCTCGGAAGAGTCCGTGACTCGCGGGCGGAAGTCCCGGGAAGCGCTCGCCGCGGCTCCCCCCTTCCGCCGTCACCGCCGCCCGGAAGCCGCGCCTCGGATTGAGGACGGGGCGAAGCCGGTCCATGGCCGCCTGGCCGGCCAGCGACCACGTCGTGGTCGAGCCGCGCGCCAATCCCGAGAAAACGCTGCCGCTCCGGACAAGCGCGAGCGATGCCCGCGTCCCGGCTCCGGGGTAGCGCCCTACCGCGAGCGACCAGCGCGTCTGGGTGAAGAGGGAGTCCGCGACCTGCGCGTCCAGCGACACGGTCGCGTCCACCCGGCGGCCGAAGAGGGACGGCTCCCGGTAGCGCGCCGCGTACTCCGAGCGCCCGCCTCCGGGGCCGAACCAGCGGAGCCCCGCCGAGCGGCCGCTCCCGGCGATGTTCCCCAGGGCCAGGTCCACCAGACCGGTCACGCCGCCCTCCCGCGCGACGCCCAGCGCGCCCTCGAAGCGGCTCGACCGCTCCTCCTCCACGGGGATCACGACGCGCGCGCCTCCGGGCGACGTCCCCGGCGCCAGGCGCGGATCGCCGACCGAGGTGAAGAGGCCGGATCCCGCGAGGCGCTCGCGGGCTTCTGCGAGCACGGCGGGGGTGACGCGCATCCCGGAGCGGAGGCCGGCGATCGAGGCGGCCGTGGAGGGGCGCGTCGCCGTCCCGCCGGGAAGCTCGACGGCTTCCACCACGGCGGGCGGTCCGGCCAGGACGCGCAGGTGCGCCCGAGCGCACCCGCCCGAAACGGCCAGCGAATCCAGTCCGACTTCCGCGGCGTAGTAGCCCGCGTCGATCAGCACGTCGCGCGCGGCCGAGAGCCCGGCCGCGATCCCGTCGATGGACACGGCGCCGTGGCTTGCCGCGCGATAGGCGGCAGCGAGCGAGTCGGCGAGCGCGCCCGGGAGCGGCGTCGCCGCGTTGAGGACGGGGTTCGCGGACGGGGCGAGCGTGGCGACTGTGGCGAGCGGGGCGGCCGGGGCGCCGGGGCGCGCCACCGAGAGAGCCGCCGTGCCCGGAGCGCCGCCGATGCCGCGCGACAGCACCAGGCGCACGATCGCGGCGGCGTCCCCGCGCCGGGCCAGGAGATCGCGGACCTTGAGCGCCGCCGATTCCAGCTCGGGGCCGCTCCAGAGACGCGAGCTGTCGGCGGGTCCGGCGCCCGCCTCGGCACGAAGCGAATCCGGCAAGGCATCCCTGCGGAGGAGATACACATCCCCCCTCGGCGCGCGGCCGGTGGGCGGCGCGCCGCCGGGCAATGCCTCGGACGGCGCGGCGCTCGCGACCGCCGCGAAGATCGGGAGCAAGCCCAGAGCCAGCGAAACGAACACGCCCAGGGCCGGCCAATAGCGCGGACGCAGAGCCAGTGCGCGCCGCATCAGAACGTGCTCCTCAGCTCGAACCGGCCGGTGTACGTCGTGGGCCGCCGCTCCACGCGGGAGCCGGTCCAGCCCAGCGAGAGCGAGACGCGGTCCCCGGCGCGGTATTCGCCGCGCAGATCCATGTCCACCCGCGCGCCCATCGGCGCCACGAGGTAGCGCCCGGCGGGCGCGTAATTCCCCCGCTGGTCCAGCCGGCCATACGTGGCGGTCCCGTCCAGCCGGAGCCGCTGCCCCGCGCAGCGCGCCGAGGGTCCGACCGACCACGCATCCTGGTAGCCGCCGCGCGTCATGTCCACGTCCCTCCGATGCCGTGAGAGGAGCGAGAGCGTCCAGGCCGGGCCCAGGGGCCGCGCCAGCTCCAACTCGTAGCCGCGCCCGCGCACGATCGAGGCGTACGCGGCGTCGCGGTTTCCGTCGCGCGAGACCGCCTGCTGGTTCCGGGCGAGATCGGCCGCGGCCGTCGCCTTCACCCGGAGCGGGAGGGCCCGACTCACGCGGAGGCTGCCGTCGACCCCGTCGCCCCGGCTCTCCAGCCCGGTCACCTCGCCGCTCACGTCGCGGCGCGTCCCCACCTCGAAGTGGGCTTCGAATCGCGATCCGGCCGGAACGTACTCGAAAGTCTGGCGCGCACTGAGATTGCCGCGAAGGGTGGTGCCCGCCGCCAGGTAGTCCCCGAAGCGGAGCGCGCGCTCCACGCGGCCCAGCGGCAAGGAGGAGAGCGTCTCCAGGCGGAGGAACGTGCTCGCGCCGAATGCGCGGAGGAGATGACGCGCGGGCGCCTTCGACGCGCGCCCGGGAAACGCGTCCAGGCGGAGTTGGACCGTGGCGCGCGAGCGCGTGACCGGATCGCCGGTTCCGGCGACCAACTCGTAGCCGCCGCCCAGGCTGGCATTCCCGTACTGGTCGTACGAGCCGGCACCCGTCCCCACCGCCACGAGCGCGCGAGTGACCGCGGGCTCGCGAAGCTGCGTCACGTCGTACCGAAGCTCCGACGTGACCGGCCCGCCGGCGCGGCCGCCGGAGAGAAGGAGCTGGGCCAGGTCGGCGGCGCTCGTCGAACCGGGGGAACCGGGGGAACCGGGGGCGCTGGCGGAGCCGGGGGAGCCCGCCATGGCCGCGACGCGCCGCCGCGTGAACGCCGCGTCCGCGGCCAGGACCTCGCCCGCGCGCGCCGCGATCCCGCCTTCCCACGTGCGGGCTTCGGTCGCCGCGGACCCGCCCGCGGACCCGCCCCAGCGCTCGTCGCGCCGCCAGCCGTACGACGAGCGGAGGCGCAGGGACGCCCCCGGACTCCACCCGAGACCCGCGCTCCAGAGGCGGCTTCGCCGCGCGTCGGCGCTGTCCCCCTCCTGCCCCGTGATCCGCTCGTCGGCGGCCGAGAACTTCGGGAGGAGCGTCCCGCGCGCCCGGGCGAAATCGATCGACCACCGGGCGCGGCGGCCCTCCCCCGACCCGCCGCGGTTCTTGGCCTCTTCCCAGCGCAGCGTTCCGGGGAGTCCCGCGCGGATGTCGAGGGACGCCGCGCGGCGCGCGGAGCGGGAGCCGCCCGTGAGCGACCGCAGCCCCAGATCGGCGCGCAGGCCGACGGCCGCGATCGGGTCGTAGCTCAAGGACGCCTCCTGGCGCCGCTCGCCCGCCGTCGCGGGCGCCTGGTTCCAGCGCTCACTCTCGAACGATCCGTTCACGCGGTCGAGCGGGGCAAAGCGCGCGTCGAGCATGCGCGCCGACGCGGTGAAGCCGACCGCGCCGACGCCCGCGCCGAAGAGGCGGACGGGGCGCGGATCGAGGCGCGCGGCGAGCCGGCCCGCGCCCCCCGCGTTGTCCCCGTCGTCCTTGGAGGAGAGCGCATTCCGGTCGAAGCCCGACCGCGCCACCTCCGCGTCCAGCGCCAGCGCCCCGAAGAGCCTGGTCGTGCCGCCCAGATCCATCAGCGCGTTCTCGCGCGGAACGGCGAGCGTGCGCCCCGGCTCGAACGAGCCGAGGGTGGGACCCATGAAGCGGTAGAAGTGCGTTCCGTCGGCCGCCGAGGTGTCGGCATACGCGCCGCGGCCGGCGCCTACGCTGCTGAATTCCACCTCGTAGTCGCCGCGCCCCGCGCCCAGCCAGAGCCAGTGCGCGCGCGCCGGATCCGACGGGTCCCAGACGTAGGAGCCGAGGCCCGCGCCCACGAAGCGGACGCCGCTGGGAAGAGGCGAGCCCGTCGAATCGCCTACAGCGCCGAGGGCGCGGCGATCCCCGGCCGTGAGGGCGGCGCCGAGCGGGCTCCGGGCGTCATCCCCCTCCCGCACGTAGGAGGCATACCAACCGCCGCCCGCGCCCCAGTCGCGGCGCGTCGTCGCCGAGTAGAACGTCCGCCGGTAGCGGCCGTTCGCCGCCTCGAAGTCGACCGCGATCCGGCTCTCGGCGGACATCGGATGGCGCACGGTGAAGGTGACCGTCGCCGCGCCGTAGTCCATGACGTAGTCGAGGTCGGCGCCGCGCCGGAGCTTCGCCCCGTCGAGCCAGACCGTCTCCGATCCCGCCACGATCCCGCCGAGATCGGAATCGGCGCCGCGGCTCTGGAGCGCGTACGGCCCCTGCTTCCCCTCCTCGCCGCGGAACTCGAGGGAGCGGCGCTCTCCCTTGGGGCTGGCCGCGGCCACGTCCCAGCGAAGGCCGCCCACCTTGGCCTCCCCCTGCACCCCCTGCAGAGAGCGCGTCAGGCGCGCGAATTCGCCCGGCGCTCCCTCGACCCGGAAGTCGCCCAACGTCGCGCCTCCCTGGGGCGCGCGGATGGAGAGTGAGACCCGGTCTAAGTCCTCCAGCTCGCGTGTGGATCCGTCGGGCTCGAACGGGAGCCGCTGGTCGCTCAGCGAGGCGGCCAGCTCCACGTCCCCTGCCACGCGCCCGCGCAGCGTGAGGTCGAGCGTCTGATGGAGCGACGCGTCGCGATTGCGTCCCAGCTCGACCGCAAAGGATTTCGTCCCGCTGACGAG
>DATGVG010000228.1:0-8285 GCA_035300625.1 Candidatus Limnocylindrales bacterium | reverse complement strand
CGGGTTCAAGGCGTGTAAGGCGAAGCCCGGGAGGCATGACGTGCGCGCCACGGTGGCCTGGGGAACACGGAACGGCACCGCGTCAAAGCCGATCGACATCAATCCGCCGCACGCGGTCGGCGCTGGCGGCGTCGCGTCGCTGATGGGCCGGGCCACGCTGTTTGCGCCCTCGAGGGCGATGGGCGCGACACTTTCCCTGGGGGGGCGCCTCACGATCGCCTCGACCGACGTGCGCCTGAATCCGGCCGCGCCGGGCGCGGGGACGCCGGTCGACCTGTCGGTGCGCATCCAGAACCCGGGGACGGTCGATGCGAAGGGCGTTCAGGCCGAGATCTTCGCGGACGGCGTGCGGTTGGGCGAGGCCTCGGGCGACGTGCCCGCGGGACGTGACTTCGTCTTTTCTGGCTTCCCCCGCTGGACCCCGACTTCGGGCAAGCACGTCCTCCTCTGCCGCGCGACGTTCGGCGGACAGACCACGGAGGCTACCCGCGAGGTCGTGGTGGGAGCCGCGATGGCCCTGGTGAAGCCGGTGCTCACGACCAGCCAGCCGATGACGCTCGCCACGCCTTCGGTCGGCGGCGCGATGATGATGCACATGGCGGTGGCCCGGCCCGATCTCCAGATCCAGTCCACGGACATCACCTTCTCTCCGGCCTCGCCCAAGGGCGGGGACCCGCTCACGATGACGATCGTGGTGCGGAACGTCGGGAACGCCGACGCGAGCGGAGGGATCGTGCTCGGCGTATTCCAGGTCGACGGGACCGAAGCGGGGCGCCGCGAGTTCCCGGTGACCGTCCCCGCCGGGGGCATGACGACCTTGATCTGGCCGGTTAGCACTCCGTCAGGGAAGACGCTCACGACGACCGCCACGGCTACGGTCGGAAACGATTCGCGAGCCGACAACAACCAGGCGACCGCTTCCATTGCGATCGCATCGGCGGTGAGGTTCGAGCGGCCGCAGGTCCTGATCTTACCGGGCACCAAGTAAAAAGGGGGGTAGCCGAATGTTTCCTGTCGCGCGCGCCGGGTGGTGGACCCGGGCTCTGATCGCTACGACCGTTTTCTTCGCGGCGCCGCACGCGCACGCACAGGGCGCGGGAGGCTTCGGGATGGGCCTCGCGCCCGTCGGTTTCGGCAAGACTTCGCCATTTCCGGCCGACTGGCAGCGGACCAATACCCTGACCAACATGTCGATCTCCAATTCGATGGGCGCGACGGTGACCGCCAACATCCAGGTCACCCTGTCCCGCGACGGCGTGGTCGTCGGAACCACGCCGGCGGTGGCGCGCACGTACCCCAACGGCACCACGATCTACCCCACGGCCCAGGTGACCGACTGGAGAACGCTCAAGTTCAGCGGCAAAGTCGGCGACGCCCTGGACGAGAGCGGGCACTTGCCGGACGGGTCCTACCAGGTCTGCGTCGACATCACCAACATCCAGTCCGTGACCGGCCAGACGGCGCCGGCGGTTTCGCAGTGCTTGCCGATCCTCGCCCTATTCCCGAAGCCGCCCTCCCTCCAGTTCCCGGTGAACGGCAGCGTCGTCTCCGTGCCCAATCCCGTGTTCCAGTGGACCCCGGTCGTATCGCGGGTCGGGCAAGTGCTCACGTACTGGTTCCGGATGGTCGAGATCCTTCCGGGGCAGACCGCCCTCCAGGCCATCGAAGCCAACCGTTCGATCTACGAGAACCTCTTCAGCTCGTTGAACACCTTCCCCTATCCGGCTTCGGCCCCGTTCCTCCTCGAGGGCCACGTCTACGCGTGGCGCATCCAGGCGCTGTACCCGGTTTCGGCCGGCTCGGGCGGCGGCGGCCTCTCGAATAACAACCTCAGGAGCTTCCGTGGATCCGCCGGCACAACGGCCGTCACCCCCATCGGGGAGAACGAGGGGCGAAGCAAGGTCTTCACGTTCGCATGGACCGCCGATCCCCGGCACGCGGCCGAGGTGAAGAGCAGGGCGGCCGGCTCCATGGAGAGCCCGGATTCCCGGGTGGGCTCCGCATGGCCCGACGGCAGCAAGATGGAGATCGGCGGAGCGGCGGAGGTTCCGGGGTCGGCGCCTGCGCCGCAGGCCGGCGAAGGCTCGCCGGGGCCCGGCATGCAGGAGAATTTCGCCGACCGGCTGGCGCGCGTGATGGCTTCCGTGTGGAAGCGAGGGCCGGGAGCGGCCGTCGCGGCCGCGCGCGCCGGGCGCGCCGTCGCGGGAAACGCGGGAGCCTCCAGTGGACGGAACGAATGGCGGGAGGCGGTCGACGCGCGCATCGCGCAGGGACCGACCGGGTCGGGCGGAGCAACCGATTCGGAAGGCGTCGTTCCACCCCCGCCGGATTCGGCCGCGCCCGACAGCTCCACTTCCAGCGTGAACGACGTGGCGCCTCCCGAGTCGCAGCCCCAGCCGTCCGGCGCGACCGGCGGCGGGTCCACTCCCACATCCATCTCGGCGCCTTCCACCGAGGCCCCCGGACTGGGCCCGAACTGGGCCCGGCTCCACGGCACCGCGTCCGTTTCGGGAGAGGCCTATAGCCGCGACGGCTCCGGCTCTCCCACCCGGCCCGACCGGAGCGGCCGCGTCGTGACGGGACTGAGCGTGGGCGTCCTCAAGGACCGGATGCGCATTCCGGTGTCCGCGCTCGTCTCCGGCGACCAGGTGGCCTTCCGGCAGAACATCAATCAGGTGGCGGTAGCTCCCCGGTGGCAGTGGGCGGGGCTCATGGCCGGGAACTTCTCGCCGCAGTACTCCCCCTACACTCTGGCGGACGCGTCGCTCCTGGGAGCGGGAGTGGACCTGGCGCCCAAGCGCTGGCGCCTCGGCTTCGTGAGCGGGCAGGCGCGCAAGGCGATCACGCCCACCCTGGCCGCCATCGTGACGCCGCAGTTCCAGCGGAACGTGACCGCGGGCCGGATCGGATACGGCGACCCGCAGTCGAACACGGTCGAATTCGCGGTGATGCGAGCCACCGACGACGCCAATTCCATCGCGGGCGCCGAGAGCACGCTGACCCTCACGCCCGAGGGAAACACGGTCTACTCGGTGAAGATGCAGGGCGTGCTCCCGAAGCGGCACCTGCGCGCGCAGGTCGAGACGGCCATGTCGCGGTACAACCGGGACCGGCGGGCCGACGCCCCGACGGTCGACGGGAGGGCGATCGGGCTCCAGCTGTCCCACGAGACGTCGCTCACGCGCCTGGGCGTCAAGGCCGAGTACTTGAACGGCGGGTTCATGACCCTGGGGAATTCCGGAATCACGGGCGACCGGGTGGACCTCGGGGTGAATGCCCGCGTGCAGATGTTCCAGGGGAAGCTGGCGCTGGATGGGACGGCCGGGCTCAGAAACGACGCCGTGAGCACCGCGCTGGCGGCGGAGACGCGGCGGCGGAACTACGGCCTGAACGGCTCGTGGCAGCCGGGGCCCGGATTCGGAGCCGACGCCCAGATGTCCGTGTACACGAACACGTCGGACGGAGTCGACTCGCTGCTCACCGGATCCACCAGCGACACGCGCGTCTATTCGGTCATGCCGCGCGCGGCGTGGAGCGTGCGCGGCGTGCAGAATTCCCTTTCCTGCTCCGCCATGCTCCAGAAATCGGGTAACGGGGGGAGGGGCGCCTTCCTCAGCACGAACAGCCTCTCGTTGCTGGCCAACTGGTCCGCGGTGATCTCACGGCCCTGGACGGTCACCCTCTCGGGCAACTACACCAAGACGGACTTCGGGGTTGGAGTCATGGAGACCAGCGCGTACGGGCCCGGCTTCACGTGGGCGGCGTTCCGGTCGAAGGTCCTGACCAGCGCCCAGCTCCAGATGACCCGGGCGCGCACAGGCAACACCGGCACCGATACCGAGCTGACGCCGCGGATGGAGATGCGGTGGGAATTCGCGCCGCGGCAGGCGCTGGTGGCGCGAGGCAACTTCCGGCGGTTCCGCTACGCGACCCCCACGACGCCCGAATTCAACGAGCGCGTGGCGTCGCTGGAGTACGTGACCAACTTGTAGCCCGGTCCTACCCCAGCGCCTTTCTCAGGATCGCGACGATCCGGCTGGCCGCCTTGCCGTCGCCGTAGGGGTTTCCCCCGCCGGCCATCGCGGCATAGGCACGCGGGTCGTCGAGCAGTCGGGCCGCTTCCGTGACGATCGCGTCGCGGTGCGGCCCGACCAGTTTCACCACCCCGGCCTCGACCGCCTCGGGACGCTCGGTCTCGTCGCGCAGGACCAGCACCGGCTTCTTCAGCGACGGCGCCTCCTCCTGGATTCCCCCGGAATCGGTCAGGATCAGGTACGACGACGCCATGAGGTCACAGAAGGTCTTGTACTCGAGCGGCGGAACCAGGTGGACGCCGGG
Source organism: Candidatus Limnocylindrales bacterium (assembly GCA_035300625.1). Taxonomy (GTDB): domain Bacteria; phylum Eisenbacteria; class RBG-16-71-46; order SZUA-252; family SZUA-252; genus DASQJL01. Next base: position 3,947 of record DATGVG010000228.1, on the reverse strand, counting down.
AAGTCCCGAGAGGGCCCGCCGCGCCGGCCCGTCCACGCTGGGATTGGGGTGCACGGGATAGACCACGTCCACGTCCTTGTAGCGCTGCGCCAGGTCGCGGAGCGCGGCGAAGATCTCCTCCAGGGGCGCGCCGAAATTCTCCCTTCGGTGCGCGGTGACCAGGACGGTCCGTTTCCCCCGCAGCGTCAGCTCGGGCGGCCGGAGCGGCTTCATGGCGACCACCTCGAGAAGCGCGTCGATGACCGTGTTCCCCGTGACCACGATCGAGCCCTCGGACACCCCCTCGCGCAACAGATTCTCCCGGGCGCGGGGCGTGGGGGCGAAGTGGCGCGACGCGATCACGGTCGTGACCCGCCGGTTCATCTCCTCGGGGTAGGGATAGAGGTTGTCGCCGGTGCGGAGCCCCGCCTCCACGTGCGCCACCGGGATCTTCCGGTAGAACGCCGCCAGGGAGGCCGCCATCGTGGTCGTCGTGTCCCCTTGGACCACGAGGAGGTCCGGCTTCACGTCGGCGAAATACGGCTCCAGGCGGGTCAGGGCGCCGGTGGTGATCTCGGTGAGGGTCTGGCCTTCGCGCATGAGATCCAGGTCGTGGTCGGGAACGATGCCGAAGAGGCCCAGCACCTGGTCGAGCATCTGGCGGTGCTGCGCCGTGACGCAGACCATGGAGCGGATCCCCGGCTCGTGCGCGAGGGCCTTCAACACGGGCGCCATCTTGATCGCCTCGGGCCGCGTGCCGAACACGCTGAGGACGGTGCGCATGGGCGGGTATGCTACCGCAGCGGGAACCGGAGGCGTGAGGGGACTTTCTACGCCGCCTCTTCCCGCTTGCGGGGCAGCGAGAAGCTGAAGGTGGAGCCTTCGCCCAGGGCCGATTCGACCCAGATCTTCCCGCCGTGCTGCTCGACGATTCCCTTGGAGATGACCAGCCCCAGGCCCGTGCCGCCGGCCTTCCGGGTGGTCGAGGAATCGAGCTGGGCGAAGCGCTGGAACAGACGGTTGATGTCCCGGGAAGCGATCCCCTTCCCGTAGTCCTTCACCGAAACGGTCACGGTGCCGGAGTCGCCCGAGGCGAAGATCTCGATCTTCCCCTTCTCGGGGGAGAACTTGATCGCGTTTCCGATCAGGTTGGTCGCCACCTGGCCCACGCGCATCGGATCGGCCTCCACCGAGCTGGTGCCGGGGTCAATGTGCACCTCGAGCGCCACTCCCTTCATGGCGGCGAGGTTCCGGATGTTCTCGACCGCCTCGATCAGCACGCGCTCCACGTCCATCTGCTCGAAGTTCAGGGAGAGCCGCGACGACTCGAGCTTGGAGAAGTCCAGGATGTCGTTGATGAGCGTGATCAGCCGCTCGGTGTTGGCCTGGCAGATGCCCAACAGCTCCCTCTGGGGCGGCGGAAGCTTGTGGAACCGATCGTCCCCCAAGAGCTCCAGCGTGCCCTTGATCGAGGTCAGGGGCGTCCGGACCTCATGGCTCACCACCGCGACGAACTCCGACTTCAGGCGGTCCAGCTCCTTCGTCCGCTCGTACAGGATCGCGTTCGCGATGGCGATGGTGGCCTGGCTGGCGAGCATGCCCAGGGCTTCCTGATCCTCGGTGCTGAATTCCGAGCCGCCCTCGTGGTCCACCGCCGTCAGGGTCCCGATCACGCTCTCGTTGGAGACCAAGGGCACGATCAGGGCGTTCTGGGCCCGCAGGACCGAGAGCACCTCCTCCACGCCGACCTTGCTGGCCAGATCGCTCACCATGGCGGCCTGGGCGTTCTGCACCACCTGGCCGTGGTAGCCGATTCCCATCGAGTAGCGGAGCTTCTCGAATTGCCCCTGCGGCAGGCCGGCCGCGGCCACCGCCTCGTAGTCGTCGCTCGCCTGGTCATGCAGGAAGAGGAGGAAGGCTCGCGCGTTCGTGATGCGCGCCGCCTGGGCCACCACCACCTCGCAGGTGGACTGGAGGCTCAGGCTGAGGTTCATCGACTTCCCGGCTTCGTAGAGACGGCTCAGCCGGTGCGTGGCCCGCTCCACCTTCCGCTTCAGGATTTCCTCGTGCTGCTGCAGCTCTGCGTTCGCCGCCTCCAGCTGGGCGATCAGGCTCCGGTTCTCGACGATGAGCTTCCGGCTCTCCAGCCCGCGCTCGATGGCCTTAGCGGTTTCCCAGAGGTCGAAGGGCTTCGTGATGTAGTCGTAGGCGCCCTGCCGGAGGGCGTCGATGGCGGTGGTCGTGGAGGCGTAGCCGGTGATCAGGATGACCACCGTGTCCTTGTCGGCGGCCTTGGTCGCGCGCACGACCTCCAGGCCGTCCACCCCGGGCAGGTTGATGTCGGTCAGGACCAGGTCGAACTTCCCGGTCGTGACCTTGCTGATGGCGTCGTCCCCGTTGGCGCTGGAGACCACCTCGTACCCCTGCTGGGTCAGGAGGTCCTGGAAAATCTGGACCACCTGTTCCTCGTCGTCCACGACCAGGATCCGCGCCTTCGTTGCGGGCGCGGCCGTCGTGGGCGGCAATGGGGTAGGGGCGGCTTTCGCTTTCATCGTGCTCCGGGCTGGGCGGCTCAGTGGACAGCCGCCTCGTCGAACGGCGTGGTCGGCGGCGCGGGCTTCTCCGCCTGCTTCGCCTGGAGGAGCGCCCGCTCGGCCCGCGTGTTCAGGCTGCTCGAGTCCTGGGCATCGGCCGGGTAGGATGCGACCCCGATATTCACGGTGACTTTCCGGCGGCGCGCGGTCGCCTGACGCTCGACCAAGGCCCGGAGGCGCAGGGCGGCGACCATGGCTTCCGGCGAGCCCGTGTGCGGCAGGAGGATCCGGAACTCGTCCTCGCCGTAGCGCGCGACGCAGTCGGTGCCACGCGCCGCCCGCTTCAGGGCCTTCCCCATGTCCGACAGGACCTGCGTCGTGACCGGCGACCCGGCCCGCTCACGCGACCCAGCGGCTCCCACGTCCAGAACCACGACCGAGAGCTTGTGCCCGTACCGCTTCGCCTTGCCGAATTCGTTTTCCAGGGAGCGGTCGAAAGCGCGCTTGTTGAACAGCGTGGTCACCTCGTCAGTGGTGCCCAGCCGCTCCGACTCCCGGAGGAGCACCAGCCTCGTCACCATGGCCGAGACCGGAAGCATCATGAGGGCCACCCGCTTCGTGCTCTCTTCGTCGAAGGCGCCCGGCCGCGAATGGCTCAGGTTGACGACCCCGACCAGATCGCCCGAGACCACGACCGGCACGGACAGGAACGAGCGAACCGTCGGGGCTTCCGAGCCCCCCTCCCGGTGAAGGTCGTTCAGCAATACGGGCTTTCGGGACTGCGCGACCCATGAGGAAAAACCGGTGCCCCGGTCGAAGCGGACGTGTCCGATCAGGTCGATCCGCTCACCCACCGTGGACGCTTCGACCAGCGTGCCCGTGTCCTTGTCCAGGACGAAGAGGGTGGCGTTCTCGAACGGCACCGCGCGCTGCACCGATAGGAGCGCGGCATCGAACGCCCGGGGGGAGGATTCGCGCTGAACGATCTCGCTCAGCTCCACCAGCACCTCGGCGTCCGAGACGCGGGCCCGCGCGTCGCTGCCCTTACCCTTGCTCAGCACGGCCATGACCTTCCGGTTGATCGAGATCGCGCTGGCAAACACGTCGGACGAGCGCTTCTTCGCCGCCGACAGCGCCAGGTCCCGCGCGAAGTGGTCGCACTCGTTCTTCTTCAAGATTCTCCGGGCCGCCAGCACCTCGAGGAGCTTCTGCTCCGAGCGGATGAAACGCTCGGTCGCCTCGACCAGCCGCTTGGAACCCGCGCCGTTTCGCTGCTTCATGGCTTCCTCCCTGGAATGCTCAGCCGCGCGCCCTCGGCGCATCCGACCGCTCCGACCCCGGCACTACCGCCGAATCCACGACCGTGACCCGCGCGCCCCGCTCGTCTCGTCCATTGCCCGCCGGGGTCAGCACCAGCGGCGGACCCAGCTCCTT
>DATGVG010000227.1:0-2264 GCA_035300625.1 Candidatus Limnocylindrales bacterium | reverse complement strand
GCCGGACTGTCGACGGCGTAGACCACGACGGGCAGCGCGACGGCGGCGAGCACCGCGGCCAGGAGCCAGGCCTTTTCGTCGGTGGACTTGGACGCAACAGGCACCGAGGGAATACCGACGCCCGACCCGTCGATCGGAATCACGATTTCACCGGAGATACCGAACGGAGGGGATTCCACTCGCGGCACGCCGAAGCAGCTCTCGTAATAGCCGGCCTGGTGCGGAAGGGGCTCCTGGCGCGGGCGGGGCTGGTCCTCGTCGTCGGGCGGAGGAGGCGGCGGCGCGAGCTCCTGCGGCCAGACCGGAAGGGCCAGCGAGAAAACGACCGCAGCGGCAACGAGTCGTCTCATCCATCCACCGGCGCGGATGTGCGCACGCGATCCCAACCTGATTCCTGGAGCGCCGGTGTGACGATACGGCCACCGCCTTGCGACCGCATCAGCCGCGTAGATTCTTCTTGAAGAAATCCATGGTGCGCTGCCAGGCGAGGCCCGCGGCAGCCTTGTCGTAGCGCGGAGTGGTGTCGTTGTTGAAGCCGTGCTGCGTGCCGGGGTAGGTGAAGAGCTCGTATCGCACGTGGTTGGCCTTGAGCGCGGCCTCGAACGCCGGGATGCCGGCGTTGATGCGGTCGTCCTTCTCCGCGTAGTGGATGAGGAGCGGCGCCTTGATCTTCGCCACCTCCTCCGCCGGCGGTTGACTGCCGTAGAACGGCACCGCGGCGCGCAGCTCGGGGACGCGCGTGGCCAGCATGTTGGCGATCCCGCCGCCCCAGCAGAAGCCCACCACGCCGACCTTGCCGGTGCAGTCGGGACGCTTCTCGAGGTACGCGAGCGCGGCCACGAAGTCCTGGCGGGCCTTCTCCTGGTCCAGCTTGGCGAAGAGCTCGCGCGCTTTGTCCTCGTCCCCGGGATAACCTCCGAGCTTGGTCAGCGCGTCGGGGGCGAACGCGACGTATTGCTCCAAGGCGATGCGGCGGGCGATGTCCTCGATGTGCGGATTGAGCCCGCGGTTCTCGTGGACCACCAGGACGCCCGGCAAGCGTCCCGAACGCTTCGCCGGCAGCGCCAGGTAGCCACGCACCTTTCCAGTCCCCTTCGGCGAATCGTATTCCACCGAGCTGGTCGCCAGCCGCGGGTCGTCCTTGGCAACTTGCTGCGCCTCGGCGAAACGGGGGGTCAATGCGTCGAGGAGCATGGACGCCGTCACACCGCCCACGGCGAACCGTGCCACGCGCTCGAGGAACCCCCGGCGATCGATCAGCCCGTGCACGTACTGATCGAAGATCTTCAGGACCTCTGGGTGGAAATCCGACGCCTGCTTTCGTTCCATGTCCGCACCTCGGGCGCTTAGAGTCCCAGCCGTTGCCTCACGTACTTGGGCGCTGCGTTCCCGAAGGAAAGCATGGCGTCGTGCAGCGCGCGCAAGTCGGGGTACTTGCCGTGGTTCTTCTCCCAGGCCGCGCGGATGTCGTTCATCTCGGTATTGCCCACGTAGTACGTGGAGAGCTGTGTCGAGGTGAGCTGGGCGCGCTTCCACTTCCCCACGGCCTCGCCTTCCTCCTGGAAGGCGTCGTTCATCATCCGCGCGATCGCTTCCTGCTCGCTCATGCCCGCGGTGTGGATCTTCTGATCGATGATGGCGTTGAGGATCATCCGCAGGCGCATCTTCAGCTGTTGCATGCGGACTTCCGGTCCGCCGTATCCGGCGTCCGCCATCAGCTGCTCCGCGTACGTCGCCCAGCCCTCCACGAAGGTGCCGGAGAAGATGACCCCTCGCACCAGCGTTGGCGCCCGAAAGCGATTCGCGTGGGCCAGCTGGAGATAGTGGCCCGGCATCGCCTCGTGGATGGTCAAGTCCTGCAGCATGGAGTCGTTGTACTCGCGGAAGAACGACTCCACGCGCTGCGGAGGCCACTCCTCCGGCGTCGGGGAGATGTAGAAGAAGGTCTTCTTGTTCTTCTCCAGAGGTCCCGCCGGGCTGCAGGAAGCGACTGCCACGCCCCGCTGGAACTCGGGAGTAGCGACGACGTCCAGCGGCTCCTCGAGCACGGTGACGAAGCCCTTCTCCTTCACGAACGAGGTGGTCTCCGCCAGGTCCTTGGTCGCCTGCGAAAGGACGCTTTCGTTGGTCGGGTGCTTCCGCGCTGCGTCGTCGAGCACCGCCTTGATCGCGATGGCCTGGTCCATCGGCACCGGCTTGTCCGGGAACAGCTTCGGCCAGATCTGCACCGCGGTGTGGTACATCGCCGACCGCGTCGATTTCAG
>DATGVG010000226.1:0-4570 GCA_035300625.1 Candidatus Limnocylindrales bacterium | reverse complement strand
CGAGAGTGTACGCCCGATGCAAGAACTCCTGGGGTTATTCGGGGAACAGAGGAGAAGCAGTAGGTCTACTCGATTAAGTCGGGGCAAATGGTAGGGATGGAGGGCTGAGTATCCCCGCCGCGAGTTGAGGGACGGACGGTCTCATCGTCCGGATCCGATTGTCTGAGCGCCGGGGATACTCAGCCCTCCATCCCGGCCCTCTACAACTACTCCCCGCTGTAAGTCACCTGATTCTTCCCCCGCTCCTTCGCAAAGCGAAGGTTCATATTCGCCCGCGTCCAAAGCTCATGCGCCAGCTTGTCGCGCGCGGGCCGCTCCAGTCCCCGCGAGCGGTCCACGTTCAGCGGCACGTCGTTGGGGAACATGGCGCCGCCCAGGCTCATGGTCAGCCGCACCGAGTTCTCGCGCCCGTCCAGCCCCGGAACCAGGATGGCCATGTTCTGAATCTTGAGCCTCAGCCGCTCGCAGATCTCGCGCGCTTCGGCGCGCGTGGTCTCGGCGCTCAGGATGAGGGCGAACTCCTCGCCCCCCCATCGCGCGACGGTGTCGAACGGCCGCAGGCTGGAGGACAACGTCTGCGACAGCTCGCGCAGCACGATGTTCCCGGCCTCGTAGCCGTAGGTGTCGTTCACGCGCTTGAAGTCGTCGATATCGGCGATGACCAGCGACATGGGGCGCCCCTCGCGGTATGCGCGGGCGATCTCGTGGTCCAGCTGGCGGCCGAAGTAGGGGCGGTTGTAGACGCCGGTCAGCTCGTCGATCATGACGAGCATCCCCAGCTTCTTCAGCGTGTTCAGGAGATCGGTCGCGTGCTCGGCGACGACGGTGAGGATCCCCACGCGCTCGTCGGTGAAGAAGCCCGGCTCGCGGCTCCACGCTTCCAGGACGTAAAGAAGCGACGAGCCCGGCTCGCCCACGCGAGCCATGGCGAGCGCCTTGAGCCCGCCCGCGTCCGGGCGCGCCTCGAAGGGAGCGACCGCGAGGTGCATCGTGGCGTCCATCGCCTCCGCGTCCACCATCGCGTGGACGCGGCCCTCCTCCGACACGTCGTTGACGTAGAGGGGGAGCCCCCGCCGGGCGACCCACGCCTCGGCGAGCGCGCGGTTCCACGGCTCCCCCTCGCTCACCGGCTCGAGGTAGCGGGTCTCGTCGGCGTTGGAGCGCGTGAGGGAGAAAAGGCGCACGTCGTCGCATTCGAGGATCTGCTTCGCCGAGGCCAGGATCGTGCGCAGGATGTCGCCCGCGTCGGTCTGGAGGTATTCCGCGTTCCGCTCGTCACGCGTGAAGAGCTTCCGCTCGACGGAGATCAGGTGGGAGAGGCTACGATAGAGGAGCCGGCTCCTCGCGTGCCAGTGCGGCCGCGTCGCGCGCGCCAGGGACTCGTCCTCGCGGGGGAGGTCCGTGGTCTGGAGCACGAAGCTCTCGCCGGTTCCGCGGACGCGGTAGCGCGTGTAGCGACCCAGATCGCGCTGAAAGCGATCGACGCGCTCGAGCGCTCCGTGCGACACCAGCCGCTCGGCGATCTCGTAGGCGAGGGATGCGCGCCGCTCGTCCTCCAGACCGCCCAGGGTCAGCTCGATCAGGCGCAGCTGATCGTCGGAGGAAGGCTCGTCCAGGGAAAGGGATGCGAGGAGGGCAGTCCGGATCCGATGTGCCTCGTTCATGCCCCTCAACTCTCGGTGCGCGCCTGGGATGTATGGGGGAAACTGCGGCAATTATACCACATACGGCGGTGTGCGGGGGATGCGCGCCAATTTGACACGCCGGCTCTCTCAGCTAAGGTCTTTTTGCGCTTGAATTTGGGACTTCGCTGTGCTACCGTACCTGGGTAGCCGGATCGCCAGCCCACGGAAAGGGTGTGCGCATGGCCTCCAAAACCCCACACGAGCGCGGCTTCTCACCCTCCCCAGGGTTGGGCGCGCCTCGGGCGCACCCAAATTCCCCATTCCCCTTACCTCGGTCCCATCGGGCGGTCCCCTTGACGGCTTCCGTCCGGGAGCTCGGTTCATGACCCAACATTCCAGATTCGGGAATTCCCCTCCCCGAGTTCGCAGTACCGATGCCGGAGACGCGGAGGCTGATTCAATGATAGGGCGATTTGGGCGTACCGTCCGAGGACGGGCGCAAGGGGGAGCGGCGCTCCTCCTGCTCGCCGCTTTCGTCGCGGCCCCAGGGATTGCGTCGGCGAAGACTTATCCGTCCGAGCCCGGCCCATTACCCGAAGGCGACCCGACGGCAGATGATCAGCCGAGCCCGGCTCCCAAGAAGAGCGCGAGCTTCGGAACTGAGCAGTCGCATCGGATCCGCGAGTCGGTGGTTTCGACCCGCACGATCCGGGGCAGCCGCATGTCGTGGCAGCTCTATCTTCGCATCCTGTCCCGCCTGACGCTTCGCTGAGCGGGTAGCAGTTCATCGACACACGGAGGCGGGCCAGTGGGCCCGCCTCGCGAGGGCGGATGCCCGAAGAACGCAAGTATTCAACCGACGAGGCCGGACTCATCCGCAATCTGGACGACCTGCTCGCGCACGCGAGGTTCTCGGTCGTCCTGGACACGATCGGCGAGCTGAAGAGCGCGGGCGCCGTCACGCCGCAGCTCGAAACGCCAGTTACCCTGGCCCGCTGCAAGGCCCTCCTGGGCCTGGGCCGGTGGAAGGAAGCCGCGGAGGTCGCGGAGAAGAAGCTCCAGGAGTTCTATGCGCTCCGGCCCGAGGACAAGCGGAGCATCCTGGAATTTCACGTCGCCGCCGGCCGCGCCGCCTGGCGCATCGGCCGGCCCTCCCGCGCCGAGGAGCACTTCCGCGCGGCGTACCACATCAGCCGCTGGGAATTCGACGACACGGCCGGCATGCTCCGGACCCGGAATCTCCTGGGACTCTGCTTCCTGGGCGCGGGGGAATTGCATCGGGCCGCGTCCGAGCTGACGCGCGGGCAGCGGGAGGCTCGCGACGCGGGGCTCTACCACGAAGAGGCCAATTTCTCCCTGAACCTGAGCATCGCGCTGCTCAAGCTGGGGCGGCTGCCTCAGGCCGACGAAGAGCTGGCCCGGGCGCGGATGCTGTACGGCGAGCGCGGACACTCGCGCGGCAAGGTGCAGAGCCGCCTGGTGCGCGCCCTTCTTCTGCGCATGCGCGCCGACCTGGAAGAGGCGAAGTCCGAGATCCAGGGCGCTCTCTCCGAGGCCGAAGAGCACGGCTTCGAGCGAGAGCGCGTGATCGCCCTGGAGTACGCGGGCGACCTGGCGCTGGACCGGCACGACAACCAGGCGGCGATCGAGGCGTTCGACCGCGGGCTCCTCGTGGCCGAGCGCCTGGCTCCTGAAGGGGACCTGGTCCCCGAGCTGTGCCGGCGCATCGCCGAGGTGCACGTTCGGATCGGCGAGCCGAACCGCGCGCTCATCACCTGCGAGCGCGGACTCCGCGTGGCCCGGCGCCTGGGCGACCGCTTCGAGGAGGCCTCGACCCACCGGGTCATGGCCATGGCGCACCACCTGCTGGGGCATCGCGAGAAGGCGCTCCGCCAGGCACAGGAGGGGGTCTCGCACCTCCGGAAGCTGGAGGCCACCTTCGAGCTGACCCGGCTCCTCGTATGGCTGGGCGAGACGCTGCTCGCGGGCGGCGACGCCGAGGAGCGCCGCTCGGCCCGCGATCACCTGTGGGAAGCGCGGAGCCACGCGATGTCGATGCGGCTCGACTGGTGGGTGGATCGGATCGAGAAGGTCCTGGGCGTGGAGCTTCGCCCCATTCCACCCGCACCGCTCCGCCGCGGCCTGGCCGACGCGATGCCGGAAGGCGCCGACCCCGACTGCTTCCGGTACGGCATCGTGACCCAGGACCCGCTCGTTCGCGAGCTGTTGCGCGTCATGGAGCGGGCTTCCCTGAGCCGGCTGCCGATCCTGATCCTGGGAGAGAGCGGAGTCGGGAAGGAGCTTCTCGCCCGCGCCGCCCATGCCCTGAGCGATCGGCGCGGGGAGATCTTCGTGGTGAGCCACTGCGCCGCGCTCCCCGAAGGGCAGTTGGACGCCGACCTCTTCGGTGAGGAGATGGGCGGATCGGGCGCCCTGCGAAGCTCGCGGCCCGGCCTGTTCGAGACGGCGAACCGCGGGGTCATCTTTCTCGACGAGGTGAGCGAGCTTTTGACAGGCGCGCAGGCGAAGCTGCTGCGCGTGATCGAGACCGGGGAGCTCCGCCGGCTGGGGGGCACCGGGCTCACCCAGGTGGACGTGCGGGTCATCGCCGCCTCGACCCGCGACGTCGCCTCGCTCGTTCGCCGCGGCCTCTTCCGCGACGACCTGTACTACCGGTTGAATGGCATCCGTCTCGAGGTTCCCCCGCTGCGGGAGCGCCCGAGCGATGTCCTGTTGATCGGCCGCTATCTGCTCGAGCGCGCCTCGGCCGCGGCCGGGAAGCGCGTCCTCCTGGCGCCCGAAGCGTGGGACCTCCTGGCCGCGCACGCCTGGCCCGGCAACGTCCGAGAGCTCCGGAATGTGATCGATCGCGCCGTCGCGTTCGCCGCGGACGGCGAGACGGTCGCGGCGGCCACCGTCCACCTCCAGCCGGCGTCGCGCGCGGG
>DATGVG010000225.1:0-11071 GCA_035300625.1 Candidatus Limnocylindrales bacterium | reverse complement strand
CCCATCACCCGGGTCCTCGGATTCGTGGCCGTGTTCCTGGGCGCGGTGAACGTGGTGGGCGGTTTCCTGGTGACCGACCGCATGCTCCACATGTTCGTCCCGAAGCGGGAGAACAAGTGAGGGGAGGGCGGGTCCGGTGAGCCCCACGGCCATCCACGCCGCCTACATCGTCTCTTCCATCCTCTTCATCGTGGGGTTGAAGCAGCTCTCCTCGCCCAAGACCGCCCGGAACGGAAACCTGACGGCGGGAGTGGGCATGCTGCTGGCCCTGGCGGTGACGCTCCTGGACCGCCAGATCCTCTCCTTCCCGCTCATCTTCGCCGCGCTGGTATTAGGCTCCGGGGTCGGCGCGGTGGCCGCGCGGCGCGTGGCCATGACCGACATGCCGCAGATGGTCGCCCTGTTCAACGGCTCCGGGGGCGGCGCCGCGGCGCTGGTCTCGGCGCTGGAGATGGCCCACATTTTCAGGACCGAGCCCCGCGTGCCGGCGGACGCCGGGGTCAGCATCGTGCTCGGCGCCTTGATCGGCTCGGTGTCCTTCTCGGGCTCGATCGTCGCGTGGGCCAAGCTCCAGGGAGTGCTCGGCGAGCGCGCCACGACCTATCCGGGGCAGAAGCTGGTGAACCTCCTTCTCCTGATCGCGATCCTGGTCCTGGCCGTGCTCGTGGTGTCGAACCACGCCGGCCTCGGGGCGTTCGTCGTCTTCCTGGTGGCCTGCCTGGTCCTCGGCGTCCTGGCCGTGCTCCCCATCGGGGGCGGCGACATGCCGGTCGTGATCTCGCTGTTGAACTCCTTCACCGGGCTCGCCACCGCGGCCACCGGCTTTGCGCTCCACAACGTCGTGTTGATCATCAGCGGCACCCTGGTCGGCGCTTCCGGAACGCTGCTCACCTACCTCATGTGCAAGGCCATGAACCGCCCCATCACGAACGTGCTCTTCGGCGCCTTTGGAGGGGGGCCGGCGAAGGCCGCCGTCGGCGGACGCGAGGCGGCCCTCCAGGGCGCGACGGTCCGCGAGGCCACCGTGGAGGACGTGGCCACCATGCTCGGCTACGGGCAGCTGGTGATCGTGGTGCCGGGCTACGGGCTGGCCGTGGCCCAGGCGCAGCACGCCGTGAGGGAGCTGGCCGACATGCTGAAGAAGCGCGGCGTCTCGGTGAAATACGCGATCCACCCCGTGGCGGGGCGCATGCCGGGGCACATGAACGTGCTCCTGGCCGAGGCGAACGTGCCCTACGAGGAGCTGTACGACCTGGACCAGATCAATCCCGAATTCGAGCGCGCGGACGTGGCCCTGGTGGTGGGAGCGAACGACGTGGTGAACCCGGCCGCTCGCACCGATACCTCGAGCCCGATCTACGGAATGCCGATCCTGGACGCCGACAAGGCGAAGCACATCGTGATCTTGAAGCGGAGCATGAAGCCGGGCTTCGCGGGGATCGAAAACGAGCTGTTCTACGATCCCAAGGCGATGATGCTCTTTGGAGACGCCAAGGAATCGATCTCGAAACTGGTGGTGGCCGTCAAGTCCTTGTGATAAAATAAGGTCTGATCGGGCTCGGGGGAGGCTGGCCGCCGAGCTCAGCCCCAGGAGGCTCTTCATGACCTCGCCGTTTCGCGCCGCCAGCCTGCCCGCCCCGTTTGCCCTTCTTCTCTCCTTCGGTCTGGCCACGGCACTCTGGCCCTGCCCGGCCCGAGCCACGTTCCACCTGAACGAAATCACCAAGGTCATGGCCGGGATCGACGGCGACGCCACGGTCCAGGCGGTCGAGCTGAAGATGCTGTTCAACGGGGAGAACCTGGTCAACGGGAAGGTCGTTCGCGCCTACAACGCCGCGGGCGTCCTTCTCGGGACCCTGGGGAGCTTCAGCGCCGATCTCCCGGCGGCGAACGCGGTCGCCGGGAACAGGATCCTCTTCGCGACGATGAAGTTCCGTCAGCGGTTCGGGATCACGCCGGACCTCCAGTTCAGCCCCGGGATCCCGGTGACGACCGGACAGGTATCCTTCGAGGATCCGTCCGGCACGTGCACCGTCGACGCGGTCGCCTACGGCGCCGTGACGACGTTCCTGGTCGGGACGACGGCCGCTCCGCCTCTTCCGAACGGCGGCGCCACGGTCCTGGTCCGCACGGTGGACAACGGCACGTTCCCGTCCTGCCCGCTGGGAACGGAATCGGGGACGCAGTTCGTCCTGACGTCCGGAGCCGCCACTCATCCCGTGACGTTCACCAACAATTCGGGTGTGTCGGTCACCGTCTCCTCGACGGCCACGGGTGTCGAGACAATACCGGCCGTCACGGCCTTCCGGATCTCGCCGAACCCGGTCCGCGGGACGGCGGTCATCGAGTCTCCGGGGGGCGGAAGGATCAACGTCTATGACTTGCGGGGTCGCCTGGTGCGGACGATCTTGCAGTCCCACACGGGTCCGGTTCGGGCCGGCTGGAACGGCACGGATGACCGGGGACGGCCGCTGGCGTCGGGGGTCTACTTCATCCGCCGCGAGGGCCCCGGCGAGCCTCTCGTCCGACGCTTCGTCATCACGCGCTGAGCGTCGTGGCGCGCCTTTCGCGGCGCCCCCTACAGCGGCTTGGCGACGACCTCGCCGTGCAACATGCCCATCGCGCACGCGAAGGGGATGTTGGTGTTCACCGTCCCCAGAGCAATGCGGATCGGCTTGTTGAGCGGGAGCTTGAGGCGGGCCCCGGTCCCGGCGATCACAATCTCGGTCGCGCAGGTGTTGTCTGTCATGCGCGTGAAGACCAGCGTGGCGTTGGCTCCCTTCGGCACTTCGATCCGGCTGGGCTCGAAGCCCTTCTCCGTGATCAGGACCGGGATGTCGCCCTTCACCACCACGGGAGTGGAGACGACGGCTTTCGGCTCCTTCTTCGCCTGACAGCCCGCCCCGGCCAGCAGGAGCGATAGCGCGCCCGCGATCACCAGCGGTTCCAGGATCTTCCGACGAACTCTCATGTCGCGATCTCCTCTCGTTCCCGGACGCGCCGGGGTTGGCCATAGAGAATAGTCGATATCAAAGCCGGACGCCGCGAAGCCTTTGCGCGTTCCAGATGACCGAAACCGAGCTGAAACTCATCGCCGCGGCGGCGATCACCGGGCTCAGGAGAATTCCAGAGAACGGGTACAGGACGCCCGCCGCGATCGGCACGCCGAGCAGGTTGTACCCGAACGCGAATACGAGATTCTGCCGGATGTTGCGCATGGTGGCGCGGCTCAGCCGACGCGCGCGCAGAATGGCGCGGAGGTCGCCGTGGACCAGCGTGACGCTCGCGCTCTCCATGGCGATGTCGGCGCCGGTCCCCATGGCGATCCCCACCTGCGCCTGGGCGAGCGCGGGGGCGTCGTTGATCCCGTCCCCCGCCATCGCGACGAACCGCCCCATCTCCTGGTAGCGCTTCACGGCGGCCGCCTTTCCCTCGGGAAGCACGTCCGCCATCACCTCCTCGATGCCCAGCCCGCGGGCCACCGCTTCGGCGGTGACCCGGTTGTCCCCGGTCAGCATGACCACGCGGACGCCGTCTAAGCGGAGCGCCTCGATCGCCGCGGGGGTGGTCTCCTTGACGGGATCGGAGACGCCGAGGACTCCCGCGACGCGGCCGTCCAGCGCGACGAGCATCACCGTCTGCCCCTCCGTCCGAAACCGCTGCGCGCCCGCCGCCGCGTCATAGGCTCCGCCCCCGGCGACGCCCAGGGACTCGAGGAGCGCCGGGTTCCCCAGCGCCGCGCGGCGCCCGTCCACGACGCCGGTCACGCCCATCCCTGTACGCGAGGAGAACTCCTTCACCTCGCCCGGCGCGATCCCCCGCTCGCGAGCGCCCTCGAGGATCGCCGCCGCGAGCGGGTGCTCGCTTGCGCGTTCGAGCCCGGCGGCGACGAGGAGCAACTCCGCCTCCGTCGTCTCCCCAAGCGGCTCCACGCTGACCAGCTTGGGCTTTCCGAGCGTCAGGGTCCCGGTCTTGTCCACGAGCAGCGTGTCCACCTTGCGGAGCGTCTCGACCGCTTCGGCGTTCCGGAAGAGCACGCCGGCCGCAGCTCCCTTTCCCATGGCCACCATGATCGACATGGGGGTCGCGAGGCCCAGGGCGCACGGGCAGGCGATGATCAGGACCGCCACCGCGTTCACCAGCGCGTGGGCCAGGCGCGGCTCGGGTCCCCAGAGGCCCCACACGAGGAACGTGATCCCGGCGACCGCGACGACCGCCGGCACGAAGACGCCCGAGACGCGGTCCGCCAGCTTCTGGATCGGCGCCCGGCTCCGCTGGGCCTCGGCCACCTGGCGCACGATCCGCGCGAGCAGGGTGTCATTGCCCACGCGCTCGGCGCGGATCACGAGCATGCCGGTCCCGTTGACGGTCCCCCCGATCACCGGGTTCCCCGGCGATTTTCCGGCGGGGATCGGCTCGCCGGAGACCATCGATTCGTCCACCGCGCTCGACCCCTCGAGCACGATCCCATCCACGGGAATCTTCTCGCCGGGGCGCACGCGGAGCCGGTCGCCCACCTGGATCGAAACCAGGGGGACGTCCTCGTCGGCGCCGTCGGCACGCAGGCGCCGGGCGGTCTTGGGAGCGAGGCCCAGGAGCTGCCGGATGGCCGCGCTCGTGCGGCTCCGCGCCGAGAGCTCGAGGACCTGACCCAGGAGGACCAGCACGGTGATCGCGGCGGCGACCTCGAAATAGACCGCGACCCGGCCGGAGACATCGCGGAACTCCGGGGGAAAGACGCCGGGGAAAAGCGCCGCGACCAGGCTGTAGCCGTAGGCGACGGAGACGCCGAGGGCGATCAGCGTGAACATGTTGAGGCTTTTCCGGATCACCGACTCCATTCCCTTGACGAGGATGGGCCAGCCGCCCCACAGGACCACCGGAGTCGCGAGAAGGAGCTCGAACCCGTGCCGGAGCGATGAGTGGGTGAGCCGGTCGAGCGGCCTTCCGGGGAGAAGGTCCGCTATCATCATCGCGAGGAGCGGGAGGGTGAGCGCTGCCGAGATCCAGAAGCGGCGGCGCATGTCCGTCAGCTCCGGGTTCTCTTCCGGCGTGAGGCTCACGGTGCGCGGCTCGAGGGCCATCCCGCAGATGGGGCATGAGCCCGGCCGGTCTTGGACGATCTCGGGGTGCATCGGGCACGTCCATTCGATGGGCTCGGCCGCCGCGATTGCCGGCGCGGGCGCCGCGCTCGCCGGCGCGGGCGCCGTGACATGGCGTTCGGGATTCGCCGCGAACTTCTCGAGGCACCCCTTGGAGCAGAAGTAGTACGTGATTCCCTTGTAGTCGTACGAGCCGGCCGCGCGCTCCGGCGCAACCCGCATGTTGCAGACGGGATCGCGCATGGTGTCCGGCGTTTCACGCTCGACTGGGGACTTCCCTTCCTTCGGCATCGCCATGGGATCTTACAGCCGCCGCCATTTCCATCCGGCATAGATCGCGGGATACACGATCAGCTCCATCACGAACGAAGTGATCACCCCGCCCACCATAGGAGCCGCGATCCGCTTCATCACATCGGCGCCGCTCCCTTGCCCGAAGAGGATGGGAAGGAGGCCGAACAGGATCGCGCACACGGTCATCAGCTTCGGCCGGATCCGATGGGCTGCCCCCTCGACGATCGCCTCGGTCAGGTCGTCGTGGTCCCGCAGGAGTCCCCGGGCTTTTCTGTCCTGATGCGCCAACTTCAGATAGAGCAGCATCACCACGCCCGTCTCCGCGTCGAGGCCCGCCAGCGCGATCATCCCCACCCAGACCGCCACGCTCAGGTGGTACCCGAGGATCCAGAGGATCCAGACGGCGCCCACCAGCGAGAACGGGACGGCCAGCATGACGATCGCCGACTCCGTGACGGACCGAGTGTTGAAGTAGAGAAGTCCGAAGACGAGCAGAAGCGTGAGCGGGACGACCAGGGAGAGCCGGGCCGCGGCGCGTTCGTAGTACTTGAACTGCCCCGACCAGTCCAGCCGGTAGCGGGGCGGGAGCGGTACCTTTCGGGCCACGGCCGCCTTGGCGTCCTTCACGAATTGCGCTAGCGGCCGGCCCGCCACGTCCACGGAGACCAGGCCGAAAAGCTGCCCGTCCTCCTCCTGGATCATGGGCGGCCCCGTGCGGAACACGAGCTTCGCGATCTGCGCGAGCGGCACCTGGGCGCCGACCGGCGTCGGGACCAGAATCCGGCCCAGCTCTTCGGGGTCCTCCCGGAATCCGCGGGCATAGCGGACGTTGATCGGATAGCGCTCGCGCCCCTCCACCGTCTGCGATACCGGCATGCCGCCCACCGCGGTCTCGATCACGTCCTGCACGTCCTCGACCGTGAGCCCGTACCGGCCCGCTTCCGCGCGATCGATGTCGAAATCCAGGAAGAGGCCCCCCGTGATCCGCTCGGCATACGCGCTCCGCGTCCCTGGAACGTCCTGGAGCGCGTGCTCGACGTTCACCGCGAGGCGTTCGATGGTGGCCAGGTCGGGGCCGAAGACCTTCACCCCCACGGCGCTGCGCACACCGGTGGCCAGCATTTCGTTTCGCGTCTGGATCGGCATCCACCAGACGTTGGGCATTCCCGGGACCCGGACCCGGCTGTCCATCTCCGCGATGAGCCGCTCCCACGTCATCCCGCGGCGCCACTCCGATTCCGGCTTCAGCGAGATGACCGTTTCGACCATGGACATGGGCGCGGGATCGGTGGCGGTCCGCGCGCGGCCGATTTTTCCGAAGACGGTCTTGACCTCCGGGATCTGCTTCAGCTCGCGGTCCATCTGCTGGAGGACGCGGCCGGCCTCGGTGGCCGAGATCCCCGGCGGGGCCGTCGGCATGTGGAGGATCGTTCCCTCGTTCAGCGGCGGCATGAACTCGCTGCCGAGCTGGAGATAGACGGGAATCGCCGAGAGGACGAGGAGCGCCGCGCCGATCACGACCCAGCGGCGGTGCCGGACCGAAAAGCGGACGACGCGTGCATAGCCCCGCGCCAGCGGGCGGGTGATCGGGTGATCGCGCTCGGACCTGATTTTCCCTCGGACGAACCACGCCGCCAGGGCCGGCGTGAGCGTGACGGCCAGGAGGGCCGCGAAGAACATGGAGTAGCTCTTCGTGAACGCGAGGGGTTTGAAGAGACGCCCCTCGGTCGCCTCGAGTGTGAAGATGGGTAGGAAGGAGACGGTGATGACCATCAAGGCGAAGAAGACGGGGCGCCCGACCTCCTGGAGGGCGTGAACGATGACCTCGCTCTGCGGCGTTCGCTTCTCGCCCGCTTCCCAGGCCTCCAGCTTCCGGTGCACGTTCTCGACCATGATGATCGAGGCGTCCACCATGGCGCCGATCGCGACGGCGATCCCGCCGAGCGACATGATGTTCGCGGTGAGGCCCTGCATCTGCATCGGGATGAAGGAGAGGACCACGGCGATCGGCAGCGTGAGGATGGGGATCAGGGCGCTCCGGAAGTGGAACAGGAAGAACACGATGACCAGGCTGACGATGAGCATTTCCTGGATCAACTCGTGCCAGAGGGTGTTGACGGCGCGCCGGATCAGCTCCGAGCGGTCGTACGTCACCACCAGCCGCATCCCCGGCGGAAAGGCCCCCTTCACTTCCGAGAGGCGCTTCTTCACGCCCTCGATCACGTGGAGGGCGTTCTGCTTCTGGCGCATGACCACGATCCCGCCGACGACCTCGCCCGTGCCGTTCAGCTCCGCGATCCCGCGGCGGGGCTCGGGTCCCAGGTGGACCTCCCCCAGCTGTCCCACGGTGACGGGGACGCCGTCCGCCCCGACCTTGACGACCACCTGCGACAGGTCGGTGATCGAACGGATGTAGCCGCGGCCGCGCACGAAGTATTCGTGCTCGGAGATCTCGAGCACGTTCCCGCCGACGTCCTTGTTCGAGCGCCGGATCGCCGTGGCCACGTCGTTCAACGACACGCCGTAGGTCTCGATGCGGCGCGGATCGAGGTCGACCTGGTACTGGCGCACGAAGCCCCCGACGGAAGCCACCTCGGCCACGCCGTCGACGCTCTGCAGCCAGTAGCGGAGGTACCAGTCCTGAAAGGACCGGATCTGGGCCAGGTCGTTCTTTCCCGTGGTGTCGACCAGGGCGTACTCGAACACCCAGCCAACCCCCGTCGCATCCGGGCCCAGCCGCGGGGTGACGCCCTCGGGCAGCCGTCCCTGGAGGGACGCCAGGTACTCCAGCACCCGGCTCCGCGCCCAGTACACGTCCACACCGTCCTTGAAGACGACGTATACGAAGGAATCGCCGATCATGCTGAGCCCGCGGACGTACTGGACGCCCGGCGCGGAGCGGAGCGCCGTCACGATTGGATAGGTGATCTGGTCCTCGACCAGGTCGGGGCTCCGCCCCATCCACTCCGTGGAAATGATCACCTGCGTGTCGGAGAGGTCCGGGATCGCGTCGAGAGGCGTGCCGCGCAGGGAGCGCAGGCCGAACGTCGCCGCGACCAGGACCAGGACGACGGTGAGGCCGCGGTTTCGGGCGCACCAGGCGATGAGGGTGGCGATCAATGCCGGGCCCCTATGGATTCACGCCGGCCGCCTGCAGCTTGCTCTCGGCAGCGATCAGGAAATTGCCCGACGTGACGACGACGTCCCCCACCCGCAGTCCCGACTCCACCTCGACTTCGTCGCCGGCCTTGGCGCCCAACGCGACCTCACGCGGCACGATCCCGCCGGATCCCAGATCGACGAAGACGATCCTGCGATCCCCCTCGTAGAGAACCGAGCTCAACGGGATCGCGAGCCGCGTCCCCAAGTCCTTCTCGAGCGTGACGTCGACGAACATCCCGGGCTTCATGTCGCCCCGCGGATTCGGCACGGTGAGGCGCACTTCGCCGGTCCGCGTACCCGGATCGAGGTACGGATTGACGTAGGAGACCCGGCCCGTTCGGGTCCGCTCCGGGAGGAACGGCGTCTCGACCACGGCGCCCATTCCGGTCCGGACCAGCGGCAGCTCGTACTGGTAGACGCTCGCGACGACCCAGACCGGATCGATCGCGGCAATCCTGTAGAGGAGCTGCCCGGCCATGAGCGACGTTCCCTGGACCACGTTCTTCTCGACCACGACGCCGCTCACCGGCGCCACGATCGGGACCGCTTCCAGAGGCTTTCCGGACTCAGCGATCGCGTCGATCTGGGCGGGCGTGATGTCCCAGAGACGGAGACGCTGCCGCGCCGCCGCCGCCAGCTCGGGATCGGCGCCGACCGCCCCGCTCCCGCCCGATCCGGGGGCGCGGAGCGCCTCGAGAAATTCCTGCTGCGCGGAGAAGAGCTCCGGGCTGTAGACGGAGAAGAGAGGCTCTCCCTTCCGGACGACTCGGCCCGTGTAGTCGACGTAGATCTGGCGCACCCAGCCCGAGAATTTGAGCGAGATCTCTGCCCGCCGGGTCTCGTCATAGGCCACCTTGCCCGCGGCCCGGATGGTGGCGCGGAGCGGCCGCGCCGTGGCCACCGCCGTCCGCACCCCGATCGACTGGCGGCGTGACGGGTCGAGCATCACCGGACCGAACCCGGGGATGTCGGTCCCGGCGTCGATCCCGCCCGCCGACGGAGCTCCCGCCGGCGGAGCCGATCCCGTCGGGGGCGTCCCCGCGGCGAACGTCAGCCGATCCGTGCTCGTGCTGAGCCGCCAGGAGGCGACCGCCTGCGATCCGTCGGGACCGCGGATCGCGAGGTTCAACGCCCACTCGCCCCCCATTCCCAGTCCGTACTTCGCCTCGTAGTGTCCCGGCCGCGACTCCCGCACGGCGCCGCGGCTCTGCATGCGCGGCATGACTCCCATCGCCTCCATCACCACGGACATCTCGATGGTCGCGCCCGAGACGGGCCGGCCGGAGGAATCCTCCACCGAAATGTCGAGGCGGTTGTCCCCGACCGCGGGCCGGGAGGGGTGATTCTCCGCCGCGACACGGAAGGCGCCGACCTGGGCGCGCTCCGCCGTGCTGGGAGCGGTCCGGCGTTTGGCGCAGCCGGCGGGCCAGACCATGAGGAGGGCCAGGAGGAAGAGGAGCCCGGCCGGCGCGACGAACCGCTCGTGCGGGATCCCGCCTGCGCAAGCCCTGCGATCGGGAATCATCGCGAACCCTCCTCATCCTGGACGTGCTCGGGCTCGAGACCGAGCGCGCGCTCCAGGTCCGCCAGGGCCATGTGAGCCATGGCGATCGCCTGAAACCGATCCCGCCGCGCCCGCGCGAGATCCCGTTCGGCCGTCAAGAGGGCGAGGAAATCGGACCGGTTCGCTTCATAGCCGGCCCGGACCGACGCGAGCGCATGCTCCGACGCCGGAACGACGCGGGTCTCGATGATGGAGAGCTCGTGGTGGGTCTCGTGAACGCGCGCCTGGGCGATCTCCACCTCGGCGCGGATCGAATCGTAGGCGGCCGCGCGCTCCTGCTCGGCGCGGTTCAGCTCGAACGTCGCCTCCCGGACGCCGGCGCTCCGCTTTCCGAGCCAGAGAGGCAGCGTGATCGCCGCGCCCACCATGGACCGCCATTCCGGCACATCCATGGACCGGTCGTAACGCGCCTGCAGCGTCAGCTCCGGCAGCCGCATCCGCCCGGCCGCCGTGACCTCGGCCCGCCGCGCCTCGATGGTCGCCTGCCGGGCCTTGAGCTCCGGGCGATGGGCCGCCGCGAACGCGAACGTGGTGTCCGCGGCCCCGTGCTCCATCGGAGGCAGCTCCCGGGGCGGATCGGGAAGCGGCCGGCCCGAGTCGTCGTGCAAGAGGGCGCGTAGACGCGCCTGGATCTCCTGCCGCGTCCGGTTCAGTGCCACCACCTCGTGGTCGAACATCGCCAGCTCCACCTCGGCCTGGAGCGCGTCCTGCTGGCCGACGGTCCCGGATGCGTACTTCTGGAGCGCGACGCGGCGGAATTGCTCGAGGAGACCGGTCAGCTCGCGGTTGACCTCCATGCTCCGGGCCGTGAGGTAGAGCTGAAAGTAAAGCTCGCGGGTCGCGCGGAGCATCTCGAGCCGCATGGCCCGATAGTCCTCGCCCATGGATCGGGCCACGGCGTGGGTAGCCTTCGCCATGAGCGCCCGCTGGCCGAGCCAGGGCACCGTCT
>DATGVG010000224.1:0-31675 GCA_035300625.1 Candidatus Limnocylindrales bacterium | reverse complement strand
CATCGAGCCGTCGCCGATCGTGGCCGCGCTGGGCACGTTCGAGGACTACAGCGCGGCGGTGGGCACGGGCCTCCGCCGGCATCCCGGGGTGCTGGTGCTGAGCGGCCCGCGGGGCGAAAAGACCGGAGCGTCGCAGCTCCGCCATCTCCTTACCGGAGAGACCGGCGGCTCGCTCCCCGACCTCGACTTCGACCTGGAGCGGCGGCGGCTGAACGCGGTGCGCGAGGCGGTGCGGAGCGGCGTGGTCCGCTCGTGCCACGACATCTCGGAAGGGGGATTGGCGGTTGCGGCGCTGGAGATGGCCCTGGGCGGCTTCGCCGGCGGCGGCTTCGGCCTCCAGATTCCGATCTCGGGCCTGGGCGACACGGCCCCCGAGATCCGGCTCTACTCCGAAGCGCCGGGGTTCCTCATGGAGACCTCCAGCGAAAAGCTGGGGGAGCTGCTCCATCTCTTCGCCCGGCACGGCGTGGACGCGACCATGATCGGGCGGACCATCCCCGAGCCGAAGCTCCGCTTCCTCGACGCGGGCACCACGCTCATCGAAGCGGACCTGGCCGATCTCCGGAAGGCGTACGGCGGCGCGCTCCGCCCGTACGTGGAGTGACGATGGCGCGTGCGGCGGTGATCCAGATCCCCGGCGTGAACTGCGAGTACGAGAGCGCCCGCGCGCTCGAGCGCGCGGGGATCGAGGCGGTGATCGTCCGCTTCAACGAGCCCGCGTCCGTTCTCTCGGAATTCGATGCGTACCTCCTTCCGGGCGGCTTCGCGTTCCAGGACCGGATCCGCGCCGGCGCGGTGGCCGCCAAGCTCCCCGCGGTGGAACGGATCGCGGCGGAGGCGGAGCGGGGGAAGCCGGTGCTGGGAATCTGCAACGGCGCCCAGGTGCTGGTGGAGGCGGGGTTGGTGCCCGGGATCCGGCCCGGCCGCGTCGAGCTGGCGCTGGCGCCCAACCGGGCTCCGCGGCGCCAGGGGTACCTCTGCCGGTGGGTGTGGGTGCGCGCCGGCGAGGGTCCCGGACGCGGGACGTACGCGGCCTCGCTCCCTTCCGGCGCGGTCGCGCCCCTTCCGATCGCGCACGGCGAGGGGCGCTTCGAGACGGCCGACCCCGACGTGCTGCGCGCGATCGAGTCGGAAGGGCTCGCGCTCTTCCGCTACGTGGCCCAGGACGGAAGCCCGGCTCGCGGGTATCCCGACGATCCGAACGGGGCGATGCTCCAGGCGGCCGGGATCACCAACCGCGCGGGCAACGTGCTCGCGTTCATGCCCCACCCCGAGCGCGCGGCCGTGCTGAAGCACGTGCAGCTGGATCTTCCCGGGCCCTGGGGTGAGGCTCGGCGGTCGGGCGCGGAAAGCTACGAGGCGCTGGAGGGGCCGGGGCCGGGAGCGTTCCTCTTCTCCTCCCTGGCCGCGCGTCTGGGCGTCGCGGCGGCGCCGGCGCGGAGCAGGGTCCGGTGAGCGCGGTGCTCCTTGTCCGGCTCAAGATTCCGGACCTGACGGCGCTGACCGCCCTCGACGCCGGCCGTGCGCTTGTTCCGGAAGGGTATGAGCTGACGCGACTTGTCCGGGAGGAGCTCTACCTGTTCGAGCCGTCCCCCGGCGCCGACCCCGCCGGGTTCGAGCCTTCGATCGCCAAGCAAGTGGAGACCAGCAACTTCTTCGTGAATCCAAACAAGGAGGGGTACCGCTTCCTTAGATCCGGGGAGCGGGGACCGGTCTGGGATCCGCCCGAGGGGAGTTGGGGAATCCTGGCGCGCTCCCGCGGCGACACGCGGGACGCGGGGCTGGTGGAGCGTCTGATGCGAGAGCATCCGCTCCGCGGGCTCGGCTCGATCCGGAGAGGCCGGGTCTGGTGGCTCAAGACCCGGTCGCGTCAGGGAGACGACGGAGCGCGCGTCGGATACGCGGCGCTCGGCCCGGTAGTGGACGCGGGGCACGGACTTCTGGTGAATCCGCACTCCGAGGCAGCCCTTCGACTGGAGGGGGCCACGGCGTGGTCCCGGATCGAGGCGTTCCTTGCCGAGCCGGCGCCTGCCGTCGAACGCGAGCCGAGCCGCATCTAATGGAAACCAACCGCACCCGGCCCCAACGAACCGAGAGGAGCGCGAGCGTGGAAGACGAGACTCCCCAGAGAGGCGGACCGCCCGAGGACGACCGGCTGCGGGAGGAGTGCGGGGTTTTCGGGATCTGGGGCGCGGAGAACGCCGCGCGCCTCACGTACGCCGGTCTCTATGCGCTCCAGCACCGCGGTCAGGAGAGCTCGGGCATCGTGGCGACCGACGGAAAGGAGTTCCACGCCCACAAGGGCCTGGGCCTGGTATCGGACGTCTTCGCCGGAGACGTGGTCGACCGGCTGCCGGGGCACGTTGCGATCGGGCACAACCGCTACTCGACCACCGGCCGTAACCATCCGAAGAACGCGCAGCCGCTGGTCGTGAACTACCGCGAGGGGGATCTGGCCATCGCCCACAACGGAAATCTCGTGAATGCCCTCGAGCTGCGGCGCGAGATGGAGGAAAAGGGTTCGATCTTCCAGACGACCAGCGACACCGAGGTGATTCCGCACCTGATCGCGCGCTCGAAGGCGACCGAGCTGGAGCGGATGATCCCCGAGGCGCTCGCGCGCTGTCAGGGCGCGTACTCGCTCGTGATCCTGGCCGGCGACACGATCTTCGGCGTCCGTGATCCGCACGGGTTCCGGCCGCTCTGCCTGGGGCGACGCGGCGACGCGCACGTCCTCGCCAGCGAGACCTGCGCGCTCGACATCGTGGGCGCCGAGTTCGTGCGCGAGATCGAGCCGGGGGAAATGGTTCGGATCGACCGGCGCGGCGTCCAGTCGTTCCGGATTCTCGCGCCCGAGCCCGCCCGGTCCTGTGTCTTCGAGCTGATCTATTTCTCGCGGCCCGACAGCGTCGTCTTCGGGGAGAGCGTGGACGCCGTCCGCCGGAAGCTGGGCCATCGCCTGGCCGTCGAGCACCCCGCCGAGGCGGACATCGTGATCTCGGTCCCCGACTCCAGCAACTCGGCGGCACTGGGGTTCTCGGAGGAGTCGGGGATCCCGTTCGAGCTGGGGCTGATCCGGAACCACTACGTGGGGCGAACGTTCATCGCTCCCGAGCAGATCACCCGCTCGTTCGGCGTCAATCTCAAGTTCAACGCGGTGCGCCAGATCCTGGACGGGAGGCGCGTGGCGGTGGTGGACGACTCCATCGTCCGCGGCACGACCAGCCGGAGCCTGGTCATGATGCTGCGGGCCGCCGGGGCGAAGGAGATCCACTTCCGCGTCTCCAGCCCGCCCATCGGCTGGTCCTGCTACTACGGGATCGACACGCCGAACCGGAGCGAGCTGATCGCCTCCTCGCACACCATCGAGGAGATCCGGAAATACCTCCACGTCGACTCGCTGGGCTACCTCTCGATGGAGGGACTGCGCTCCTGCGTCCAGCGGCCCGACGGCCACTGCTACGCGTGCTTCAACGGCGATTACTCGGTGCGCTTCGGCGAGGAGATGGACAAGCTCGCCCTGGAGCGGGCCCCGGCCGGAAATCTCGGCCCCCTCTGATCGGCATCCCCCTCTGACGTTGGCCGGGCCCCTGATCCAGCGGCGGGCCGGCCCCTGATCCGGCGGCGGGCCGGCCAGCCTTCGACCACCCTTCCCGCTCGCGCGCTCTTTTGGCCGCGTCAAAGCCGCGGCCGCGGCACGCTCGCCCGTCCGAACCCCCGCAATCCACGACGTTTCCGTCCCGCGCGAGGCAACTCTCCCCATGGCACGGGGATTGCCCTTCGACCCCCCGGTCAGCCACGGTGCGGGTCGGGATCCAGTCGGGGGAACCGGGTGAGCGAGAGCGGCCGTCGGAAGAAGATGGGGGAGTACCTCACCGATGCGGGTCTGATCACCGAGGACCAGCTCAAGGAGGCGCTCCGCCGTCAGCGTCAGACCAAGGAGCCCCTGGGGCAGGTCCTCGCGCGCGCGGGGCTGGTGGGGGAAGCGGACATCTGCCGCGTCCTCCATGAGCAGCTGGGACTCCCCATCATCGACCTCCAGTCGATCGCGATCGACGAGAGCGTGATCGCGCTGGTCAAGGAAGAGCTGGCGAAGCGCTACCTCGCGATCCCCGTCGATCTCGAGAACCGGAACACCATCCGCGTCGCGATGGCCGATCCCCTGAACGCGTCCGCGCTTGAGGACATCCGCTTCCAGAGCGGCTATTTCATCCGCCCCGCCCTGGCGCCCCCCTCGGAGATCCAGGAGGCCATCAACCGCTTCTACCATCTCGACGATTCGGTGGGGCAGGTGCTGGAGACGATCATCAAGAGCGATCCCGCGCGCGAGGTGCGGGAGCTGGTCGAGGACGCGCAGGAAGAGTCGCTGGCGGCGACCATGGAGCTGGCCGCCGGGTCGCCCATCGTCCGCCTGGCCAACTGGCTCATCGCCCGGGCCGTCGAGCTGCGCGCGAGCGATCTCCACATCGAGCCGCAGGAGAAGACGGTTGGCGTTCGCGTCCGCGTCGACGGCCTCTTACAAGACCTGGAGCGGCTTCCGAAGTGGACGCAGGGCGCCCTGGTCTCGCGCATCAAGATCCTCTCCAGCCTCGACATCGCCGAAAAGCGCATCCCGCAGGACGGCCGCTTCCGGGTCGAGACCGAGGGCCGGCGCATCGACCTCCGGGTCTCCACGCTCCCGACCCTGCACGGCGAGAAGATCGTGATCCGGATCATCGACCAGGAGCGCGCGGCCCTCCGCCTGGACACGCTGGGCCTCTCGTCCGACAGCCTCGCCGACATCCGGAATTACGCGAACCGCCCCCAGGGGATCCTGATCGTCACGGGTCCCACCGGCAGCGGCAAGACCACGCTCCTCTATTCGATCCTCGAGCAGATCCACTCGGTGACCAAGAACATCATCACGGCCGAGGATCCGATCGAGCATCAGGTCGCCGGCGTGAACCAGGTGCAGGTCGACGAAAAGAGCAAGAAGACGTTCGCCTCGGTGCTCCGCGCGATGCTGCGCCAGGACCCCGACGTGATGATGGTGGGCGAGATCCGGGACGCGGAGACGGCCCAGATCGCCTTCCGCGCCTCGATCACCGGCCACCTGGTCCTCTCCACGGTGCACACCAACGACGCCGCGTCCGCGGTGACCCGGCTCGTCGACCTGGGACTCGCGCCCTACATGGTGGCCTCCAGCCTCATCGCCGTCGTCTCTATGCGCCTCGTCCGCACCCTCTGCCCCAAGTGCAAGGACGCCTTCGTTCCCTCCGGCGAGACGCTCCGCACGCTCGGCCTCTCCGGACGCGACGCCCGCGACCTGGTGCTGTTCCGGCCGGTCGGGTGCGACCTGTGCAACGGGTCGGGTTTCCGGGGACGCACCGGAATCTTCGAGATCCTCGAGATGGGCGAGGCGCTTCGCCGCCTGATCACCGGCGGCTCCACGGAGGGGATGATCCACGCGGCCGCGGTCGAGGCGGGGATGGTGCCGATCGGCCAGGACGGGATGTCGCGGGTCTTGAACGGCGATACGACCCTCGAGGAGCTGGCGCGCGTGATCTACACCGCCGAGGAGGCGGGACGCGTCTGCGCGGGGTGTCACCGGACCATTTCCAACGAGTTTTCCTTCTGTCCGCACTGCGGCGTGCGCGCCGAGCTGACGTGCGACGCCTGCGGCCGGCGCGTCGCGCCCGAGTGGACGTACTGCACCGGATGCGGCCGGCCCCGCCGGCCCGAGGCCGTGGTGTTGCCCGGGGCGCTTGACCCGCCCCGCTACGCTCCCTAGAATCCCCCGACCTTCCGCTCGCGCCGGCACCGTGCCGCGCGGCCCACCGCCGCGGGAGGGAACCTTCGCCGCGGGGCCACGTGTCCGTTCAGGAATTACGCCGCGCCAAGCTCGAGGCGCTCGAGAAGCGCGGCGTCCAGCCGTACGCCTACCGGTTCGACGTCACGCACCGTTCGGGAAGGATCCGGGACGAGCACGCGCGGCTGGAGGAGTCGGGCCAGACCGTCCGCATCGCCGGAAGGCTGATGACGCGGCGGGGCCACGGCCAGACCTGCTTCGCGCACGTCAAGGACGCGGACGGGCTGCTCCAGATCTACCTTCGCGAGGACGCGCTGGGGGAGGCGGCCTACGCGGTCGCGCTGGAGCACGACCTGGGCGACTGGATCGGCGTCGAAGGGACCGTCTTCCGCACCAAGACGGGCGAGATCACCGTGAAGGCTTCGCGGGTCGATCTCCTGGCCAAATCGCTACGGTCCTTGCCGGAGAAGTGGCACGGCCTCACCGACGTCGAGATCCGCTACCGGCAGCGCTACACCGACCTCGTCGTGAACGACGAGGTCCGCGGGGTGTTCCGCGCCCGCGCGCGCCTGGTGCGGGCGATCCGCGAGTTCCTGGACGGGCGGGACTACCTGGAGGTGGAGACGCCGGTGCTCCAGCCGCTCTACGGCGGCGCCGCCGCGCGCCCCTTCGTGACGCACCACAACGCGCTCGACATGCCGCTCTACCTCCGCATCGCCGACGAGCTGTATCTGAAGAGGCTCATCGTCGGCGGGCTCGATCGGGTCTACGAGATCTCGAAGGATTTCCGGAACGAGGGGATCGACCGCAGCCACAACCCCGAGTTCACGATGCTCGAGTTCTACCAGGCCTTCGCGGACTACGAGGCGATGATGGAGGTGACGCAGGATCTGGTGGTCCACGCGGTCCGCGCCCTGCACGGCGGCACCGTGGTCCCCCACGACGGAGCCACGATCGACTTCTCTCCCCCGTGGCCGCGCGTCCGGTACAAGGAGGCCGCGGCGGAGGCGCTGGGCGTGAGCGCGCTCCCCGAGGGAGAGGCGGAGCTGCGCGCCCTGGCGGCGCGCGCGGGCGTGCGCGTCGATCCGGCGTTCGGGTGGGGGAGGATCCTGGACGAGGTGGTCTCCGAGCGGGTCCAGCCCAAGCTGCTCCGCCCCACATTCCTCCTCGATCACCCCCGCGACGTGTCGCCGCTGGCGAAGACGCGCCGCGGCGACCCGACCGTCGTGGAGCGCTTCGAGCTGGTCGTGGCCGGCATGGAGGTCGCGAATGCGTTTTCGGAGCAGAACGACCCCGTGGAGCAACGGCGCGCCTTCGAGGCGCAGATGCGGCAGCGGGAGCGCGGCGACGAGGAGGCGCAGATGCTCGACGAGGACTATCTGCGCGCCCTGGAGCTGGGGATGCCGCCCACCGGCGGCGTCGGCATCGGAATCGACCGGCTCGCCATGCTGCTCACCGACCAGCGGAGCATCCGCGACGTGATCCTCTTTCCGCAGATGCGGCCCGAGGAGGAACGGGCCTAGCGGCCCGCGTCCGTCGAGGCCGGCCATGGGCTACGTCTGGATCATCGCCTCCCGCTATCTTCGCTCGAAGCGCCGGCTCAATTTCATCACCCTGGTCAGCATGCTCGCGATCGGCGGCGTGTTCGTGGGCGTGGCCGCGCTCACGATCGTCCTCTCGGTGATGAACGGGTTCGAAGACCAGGTGCAGAGTCGGATCGCGGGCACCAACGCCCACATCGCCGTCCTCTCCGCGGACGACCACCCGCTCCCTTCGGACTCGAACCTGCCCCACGCGATCCGGGCCCTGCTGCCCGAGGCCGACGTGGCACCGTTCGTATACGGGAAGGTGATGGTGGCCTCGCGGCACGGAGTCGACGGCATGGTGCTGAAGGGGGTCGAGCCCCAGGGGGAGGCGCGTGTGACCGACATCCTGGCGCACGTGACGCCCTCGCGGGACGCCTTCGAAGGCCGGGACCTGCCGGGGATCGCGCTGGGGCAGGAGCTGGCGTCCCGTCTCCGGGTGGTGCGTGGAGACATCATCCTGATCAGCCTGCCGACCGAGGAGCCGGGGGGCGTGCTGGGCGGCGTTCCGCACACCATGCGCCTCCGCGTGAGCGCCCTCTTCGAGTCGGGGCTGTACGAGTACGACTCGTCGTTCGGCATCGTTCTCGCTCCCACGGCGGCCCAGTTTTTCCGCATGGAGAACGAGGTCACCGGCTACCAGATCCGTCTTCCC
The DNA here is from genome assembly GCA_035300625.1 of Candidatus Limnocylindrales bacterium. Taxonomy (GTDB): domain Bacteria; phylum Eisenbacteria; class RBG-16-71-46; order SZUA-252; family SZUA-252; genus DASQJL01. The sequence continues at coordinate 23,649 of DATGVG010000224.1, read as the reverse complement.
GATATGTTCCGCGCGCGCGAGGCCTCGAGCGTCCTGGAGCGCGCCCTGGGACCTTCGTATCGGGTGACCAACTGGATCGACCTGAACCGGAACCTCTTCGCCTGGATGCGGATCGAGAAGGCGGTCATGTTCACGATCCTCATCCTCATCGTGATCGTGGCGGCTGTGAACATCGTCTCCAGCCTGGTCATGATGGTGCTGGAGAAGCGGCGGGATATCGGTGTTCTTCGCACCATGGGGGTGACGCCCCGGGGCATTCTCCAGATCTTCCTCCTTCAAGGGACCCTGGTCGGTCTCTGCGGCACGGCGCTCGGCCTGGCTGCCGGGATCAGCGTCTCCTACGCGCTGGGCCGGTGGAAGCTCCTCCGCCTGCCGGGCGAGATCTACTTCATCGATACCCTGCCGGTGAAAATGGAATGGACCGACATTCTGTTCGTGGCGGCGGCCGCCACGCTGACCTGCTTCCTCGCCAGCCTCTACCCGGCCTGGCAGGCCGCGCGGCTTGCCCCGGTCCAGTCGATCCGGTATGAATGAGGCGGAGGACGGCCTAGAGCCGGTCCTCGAAGCGGAGGGTCTCGCCAAGACCTACGACGAGGGGATCGCGCCCGTCACGGTCCTGAACGGCGTGAGCCTCCGGGTCCGGCCCGCGGAGATGGTGGCGGTGGTGGGGGCCTCGGGGTCGGGCAAGTCCACGCTGCTGCACCTGCTGGGAGGTCTGGATCGCCCCACGGCGGGCACCGTGCGCCTGGCCGGCCTGGAGATGTCGTCCCTCAGCGAGGAGGGGCGGTCCAGGCTCCGCTGCCGCTCGGTGGGGTTCGTGTTCCAGTTCCACCAGCTCCTGCCGGAGTTCACCGCCCTGGAGAACGCGATGATGCCCGGGTGGATCGCGGGGCGCCCGACGGCCGAGGTCCGGACCCGGGCGGAGGGGCTCCTTCGGGACCTGGGTCTGGGGGCCCGTTTCGAGCACAAACCAGCCGAACTTTCAGGGGGGGAACAGCAGCGGGTGGCGGTGGCGCGAGCCTTGCATCTGAAGCCGGCAGTGTTGCTTGCGGACGAACCCACGGGCAATCTGGACCGCCCGGCGACCCAGGCGCTGCTCGAGATCCTGGCGAGGTACCGGCAGGAGGAATCTCAAGCCATTATCATCGCAACACATAATCCGGAGGTGGCCCGGGCGGCCGGACGCGTGCTTGCCCTTCAGGATGGCTATCTCTCGCCGATGAAAATGGAGCCGGCCCGCATCTAAGGACTTAGGGACCGTCGGGAAGGGAGCACCGGAAGATGCAGTGTCAACTGTGCGGCAAGCGGCCCGCTATCGTCCACTTCACGGAGATCGTGAACAACAAGAAGTCGGAATATCACGTCTGCGAGAAGTGCGCCGAAGAGCGCGGCTACAGCGTTCCCCTGCTTAAATCCAAGTTCTCGGTGGGTGACCTCCTCGCCGGCATGGTGGATCAGACCGGGGTGGGCGAAGAGGGCAAGGTGGGGCGGGTGCAGTGTCCGCGCTGCGGGCTGGTCTATTCCAGCTTCCGGGAGACCGGGCGGCTCGGCTGCTCGGAATGCTACACGACGTTCCGCACCCAGCTCCGCCCCCTCCTGCGCCGCATCCACGGCAGCACCAAGCACGTGGGGAAGTCGCCCGCGCGGGACTCCGTTCGCGCGGCTCTCCGGCGGGAGCTCCAGCGTCTCCACGAGGAGATGCAGCGCGCGATCGAGCGCGAGGAGTTCGAATCGGCGGCCGCCCTCCGGGACAAGATCCGGGCGATGGAAGGGGAGGACGCTCCCGAAGTCCGGGGGGAAGAGACCGTATGAAGCTGACTCTGCTCGCGCGATCGCTGGGCCGCTGGCTGGATGGAACCGGCCCGTCCGCCGACATCGTGCTCTCCACGCGCGTGCGGCTGGCGCGGAACATGAAGGACGTTCCGTTCACGCACCGCGCCCGCGAGGAGCAGCTGGCCATGGTCTACTCCAGCGCGGTCACGGCCGTGCGGAAGACGCCGCCGCTCTCCCAATCGACCGCGCTCCAGATGCGCGATCTGACGCCGCTCGACCGCCAGTTCCTGGTCGAGCGCCATCTGATCTCGAACGATCTGGCGGACAACGCGAAGCTGCGCGGGCTCCTCGTGATTCCGGACGAGAGCGTGGCGGTCATGGTGAACGAAGAGGACCATCTTCGGCTCCAGGCTCTGGCCTCGGGATTTCAGCTCCGCTCCGCCTGGGAGGCGGTCAACGCCATCGATGATGAATTGGCGCAGGACCTCGACTATGCTTTCAGTGACGAGCTGGGCTACCTGACCGCGTGCCCCACGAACGCCGGGACGGGCATGCGGGCGTCGGTCCTGATCCACCTGCCATCGCTGGTGCTGACCAAGCAGATCGGGCGCGTGCTCCAGGGCATCACGCAAGTGGGGCTGGCGGTGCGCGGCTTCTATGGCGAAGGGTCGCAGATCATGGGGAATTTCTTCCAGATCTCGAACCAGACGACCCTGGGCCAGAGCGAGCGCGAGACGGTGGACAGTCTGGAGCGCGTGACGCGCCAGATCATCGACTACGAGACGCGCGCGCGCGACGAGCTGGTCAAGGACGCGCGCGTGCAGATCGAGGACAAGATCTGGAGGGCGTACGGCACGCTCCGGCACAGCCGCGTGATTTCGTCGCAGGAAGTGATCAACCTCTCGTCGGCGGTGCGCTTCGGCGTCGCCTTGAACATGGAGGGGTTGACCGACGTGCCGACGCTGAACGAGATGTTGATCCGCACTCAACCGGCGCACCTGCAGCTCTACACCGGACGTGAGATGGAGCAGCGCGAACGGAACGTCGTCCGCGCCGACTACGTCCGCGGCCTGCTGGAAGGCGGGGGCGACGATGCGGTGCGCTCGAATTAGATACGCGAGGCGGGGAGGCTCGCACTGATGCATGACAAGTTCACGGAACGCGTGCGCAAGGTGATGTACCTCGCGCGCGAAGAGGCAGCTCGGCTGCAGCACGACTACATCGGCACCGAGCACCTTCTCCTGGGCGTCATCCGCGAGGGGGAGGGGATCGCCGCCACGGTGCTCAACAACCTGGGACTCGACCTGGACGCCATCCGCCAGGCGGTCGAGAGCATGGTCGCCTCGACGGGGGGCACGCTCACGATCGGGGAGATTCCCTTCACCCCGCGCGCCAAGCGCGTGCTCGAGCTTTCCGTGGACGAGGCGCGGCAGCTGGGGCACAACTACGTCGGCACCGAGCATCTCCTGCTCGGCCTGATCCGGGAGGGGGAGGGCGTGGCCGCCCGCGTCCTCTTGGAGCTGGGCGTGGACCGGAAGAAGGTGCGCGAGGAGACCCTAAAGCTCCTGGGCGGAACCCCCTCGACCTCCCAGCCGGAGCGTGAGGGAAAGGTGGAGACGCCGGCCCTGAACCAGTTCGGCCGCGACCTGACCGCGCTCGCCCGCGAGAACAAGCTAGATCCCATCATCGGGCGCGAGTCCGAGATCGAGCGCGTGATCCAGGTGCTCTCCCGGCGCAAGAAGAACAATCCCATTCTCATCGGGGAGCCCGGCGTCGGGAAGACGGCCATCGCCGAAGGTCTGGCCGAGCGGATCGTCGAGAATCGCGTGCCGGAGACCCTCAAGGACAAGCGGATCGTGACCTTGGACCTTGCGGCCGTGGTCGCGGGTACCAAGTACCGTGGCCAGTTCGAGGAGCGCCTCAAGGCGGTCATGAACGAGATCCGCGAGTCCAAGGACACCATCATCTTCATCGACGAGCTCCACACGATCGTGGGAGCGGGCGGGGCCGAGGGCGCCATCGACGCGTCCAACATGCTCAAGCCGGCGCTGGCCCGCGGGGAGCTCCAGTGCATCGGCGCCACCACGCTGGACGAGTTCCGCAAGTACATCGAGAAGGACGGAGCGCTGGAGCGCCGGTTCCAGCCGATCATGGTGGATCCCCCGTCGGTGGACGAGACCATCCAGATCATCATGGGCCTCCGCGACAAGTACGAGGCGCACCACGGGTCCAAGTACACGGACGAGGCAATCGTCACCGCCGTGAAGCTGGCCGACCGCTACATCAACGACCGCTTCCTTCCCGACAAGGCCATCGACGTCATCGACGAGGCGGGCGCCTGTGCGCGCCTCTCCATGTCGGCCATTCCCTCGGAGGTCCGCGAGCTGGAGAAATCGGTTGAGGAGGTCGCGAAGGAAAAGGAAGCGGCCATCCAGCAGCAGGAATTCGAGAAGGCGGCGCGCTTCCGCGACAAGGAAAAGGAGCTTCGCGCGAAGCTGCGCGAGCACAAGAAGAACTGGAACGAGATCAAGCACGAGACCGAGGTCAAGGTCGACGCCGACCTCATCGCGCAGGTGATCTCCCGCATGACGGGCATCCCCATCTCGCGGATCGAGGAGAAGGAGTCGGAGAAGCTGCTCCGGATGGAGGAGGAGATCCGGAAGTCCATCGTCGGCCAGGACGAGGCCGTGGCCGCCGTCTCGCGGGCCATCCGCAGAAACCGGGCCGGGCTGCGCGATCCGCGCCGTCCCATCGGCTCGTTTATCTTCCTGGGCCCGACCGGCGTGGGGAAGACCGAGCTGGCCCGGGTGCTCGCCCGGTTCCTCTTCGACGATCCCGACGCGCTCATCCGCATCGACATGTCGGAGTACATGGAGAAGTTCTCGGTCTCGCGGCTGATCGGCGCCCCGCCGGGGTACGTCGGCCACGAAGAGGGGGGCCAGCTCACCGAGAAGGTGCGCCGGAAGCCCTATTCCGTGGTGCTGCTCGACGAGATCGAGAAGGCCCACCCCGATGTCTTCAACATCCTCCTGCAAGTGCTGGACGACGGGCAGCTCACCGACAGCCTTCGCCGGCGCGTCGATTTCAAGAATACGGTCCTGATCATGACCTCGAACCTGGGAGCCCGCCAGATCAAGGGGCAGCGCGCGCTCGGCTTCCAGGAGCGCACCGACGATTCCACGTACGAGAACATGAAGCGGACGATCCTCGACGAGCTGAAGAAGAACTTCAATCCGGAATTCCTGAACCGGATCGACGAGGCCATCGTGTTCCATCCGCTCTCGCGGGTCCAGATGGAGCAGATCACGGCGATTCTGCTCCAGCAGGTCACCGAGCGCCTGCTCTCGAGCGGCGTCAAGGTCACGTTCGAGCATTCGGTCATCGAGCTGCTCATCGAGAAGGGATTCGACGCCTCCCTCGGGGCGCGGCCCCTGAAGCGCGCCATCCAGAAACTCATCGAGGACCCCCTCTCGGAGCATGTCCTGCGCGGCCAATTGAAGGAAGGGACCGACGTGGTGGTTGCCCGAAGTGCCGACGAGCTGACGTTCGCCTCTTGATGTCCGACCGAACCGCGTTCGCGGCGCTCCTGGTCGCGGCGTGCGTTCTTGCCGGCGCCCCGGCGCCGTCCGTCGCGCAGCGCGCCTCGACGTTCGGAGCCGACAGCGCCGCCGTCCTGCCCGGCGCCGCCAAGTCCCCCGCGGTCCAGCCCGCCGGGCCCAGCGTGATCCGCTCGGTGCGCGCCAGCGGATTCGCCAACGTCGATTCCACCGTCATTCTGCGCACGTTCGCCTTAAAGGCCGGTGATGCGTACGACCCGGTGGGCGTGCGCGCCGGCGTCCGGCGCCTGTTCGCCACCGGGCTCTTCACCGACGTGGACGTCCAGGACACGCCGACGGCCGGGGGAGTGGACCTGAACGTCGCCGTCAAGGAGCGCTCCCGCGTCCAATCCGTGCAGTTCAGCGGGGCGCGGAAGATCGAGGAGAAGACCCTCCGCACCAAGATCACCGTCGCGACGGGACAGCTGGTGGATGCCGGAGCTCTCGACCTGGACGCGCGGAAGATCCAGGACGCCTACGCCGAGGAGGGGTACTCGCGCGCCCGGGTGCAGACGATCACGCACTCCGCCGGGGTCGGCGCGGTCGCCGTGACCTTCCAGATCGAGGAAGGGCCGAAGCTGAAGGTCCGAGGCATCGAGATCCACGGCGCCGGTGACCTCTCGAGCGAGGGCCTCCGGAAATCGATGAAGAGCAAGACCCCGGCCTTCCTCCGAAGCGGCACGTTCAAACCCTCGCAGATCGAGGAAGACGAAACCAAGGTCCGCCTCTACATGCGTAGCCGCGGATACCGCGACGCGGACGTCGATTCCATCCGCACCGCCGAGACGTCGGACGGAAAGGGAGTGACCCTTCACGTCTACGTTCGTGAGGGCCCGCGCTACCGGTTCGGCAATCTCACGTGGTCCGGGAACACCGAGGTTCCGCTCGCGGCCCTCACGCTGGCAACGACGGCGCGCCCGGGAACGCCCTACAACGAGAGCCAGATCCAGAAGACGCTGGAGCAGGCCTACTCGCTCTACCAGGAGCAGGGCTACCTGTTCCTGTCGATCGATCCCAAGTTCGCGGACCGCGATTCGATCGTGGACGTGCAGTTCCAGGTGCAGGAGGGCGCCCGCTCGCGGGTGGCGGACCTTCGCATCGTGGGAAACACGCGGACCAAGGAAAACGTGATCCGCCGCGAGGCGAGCATCCGGCCCGGAGACGTGTTCCGGCGCTCCGCGCTGATCCGCACCCAGCGGGACATCTTCGGGCTGGGCTATTTCCAGGACGTGAACGTGGATTACGAGCCCACCGGGGACAGCGCGGACATCCGCCTCACCCTCAAGGTGCAGGAGAAGCAGACGGGAACGGCGAGCGCGGGGGCGGGGTACTCCAGCCAGACGGGAGTCACCGGCTTCCTCGAGCTGGGGCACAACAACCTGTTCGGGAACGGGCAGAGCGTCGCCATCCGCCTGGAGCGGGGCGGCAAGCAGGGGAACATCGAGCTCTCGTTCACCGAGCCCTGGTTCCGGGACACCCCGCTCACGCTGGGCGCCGACATCTTCAACACGCGGCGGGACCTGGATTTCTATAACCGGAAGGACGTGGGCGGCGGGGTCCGGCTGGGGCGTCCGTTGCCGTGGCCGGACTACACGCGGGGGCTCTTGTCGTACGACCTGCGAGACGTCACGTTGTCGAGCATCCGGGGGGTTACCGCGGGCGAGCCGGCGAACCTGGCCGAGCTTCGCTCCACGCACTGGCCCCGCCGGGTGAGCAGCGTGACCCTGAGCTTCACGCGGAACAGCACCGATAGCCCGTTCTATCCCACGCGGGGCTCGCGGCTCACCTGGTCCAGCGAGGTCGCGGGGGGGCTCTTCGGGGGCGTGGAGCACTTCAGCAAGGAAACGGTGGAGCTCCGCAATTTCACGAAGCTCCAGTCTCCGCTGACCCTGATGCTCCGGGGCAAGGCTGGGTTCCTGGCGGGCTCCACGGTTCCCGATTACGAGCGCTTCCGTCTGGGGGGCACCACGTCCGACTACCTGCGGGGATATCCCGACTACTACGTGGTCCCGCGGGCCAACATCACCCGCGCCGCCAATGGGCGGGTGCTGGACAGGTATCCAGGCGGGCGCGAGATGCTAATTCTAACCAGCGAGATCCAGTTTCCGATCGCGGATCCGCTGCACGGGCTCTTCTTCTTCGAGGCCGGGAACACGTGGAACTCGACCCGGGACCTCGATCTCGGGGATCTGCGCAAGTCCTTGGGGCTGGGCATCCGCCTCGAGGTTCCGGCCCTGGGCCGGGTGGGTTTCGACCTGGGGTACGGTTTCGATCGGGAGGAGGGGGCCCGGTGGGAGACCCACTTCCAACTCGGCAATACCTTCTGATGCAAGAGGTTAGGATATGACTCGACACGGTAGAAGGGGTGCGCTACTCTGGGTCGCTCTCTGGATATCGTTGAGCGCCATCCAGGTGGCCGGTTCGGGCCAAGCGGCGGAGCTCAAGATCGGCTACATCGACTCGGACCGGATCTTCGCCGAATATCCGAAGACCCAGGAAGTCCAGGCGGCTTTCAACCGGGAAGTCGCGGACTTGTCCAAGTCGGCCAGGGAGAAGAAGACCGAGATCGACGAGTTGCAGCGAAAGCTGGACCAGCAGAGCCCGATGCTCAGCGAAGCGAAGAAGGACGAGCAAAACCTGGCTCTCCAGAAGAAGATCGGCGATTACGAGACGTTCGTTCAGACCAATTGGGGGCCGAACGGCAAGATCTCCAAGCTGAACGAGGAGTATCTGCGGCCGATCATCGATCGCGTCCACAACATCGTGACGACGATCGGAACCGATGAAGGGTATTCCCTGATCCTCGACGCGGCCGACGGAAACGTCGTGTTCGGCGACAAGTCGTTCGACTTGACCGACCGCGTCTTGAGCTTGCTAAGGACGGAGGATGAGAGCGGAACCCCGACTCGCGGACGGAACGGTAATATCACCGGAGGACGGTAAGCCCCGGATCATAGCGACCTTGGCGATGGTGGCCCAGGCCGTCGGCGGCATCGTCATCGGTGATGGGTCGACCGAGATCACCGGCGTGGCCGGGATCCGCGAGGCCCGCGAGGGCGAGCTGACCTTCCTCGCCAATCCCCGCTACGAACCCTACCTCGAGCAGACGCGCGCTTCGGCCATCATCGTCGCGGAGGACCACCGCGGCGTGGGCAAGCCGCTCATCCAGAATCCCAACCCCTATCTCGCGTTCCTGAAGGCGGTCCGGTTCTTCCAGGGGGAAGAGCAGCGTCCGGTACCGGGGGTGCACGAATCGGCCGTGGTCTCGCCGGACGCCTGGGTCGACGCCACCGCTTCCATCGGCCCCCACGTCGTTGTCGAGCCGGGAGCCCGGATCGGCCCCTTGGCCTGGATCGGCCCCGGCTGCTACATCGGCGCCGGCGCCTCGATCGGCCCCGAGACCCGCCTCCACCCCAACGTGACCATCCTGGAGGAGTGCGTGCTGGGGGCCCGGGTGATCGTGCACTCGGGCACCGTGATCGGCAGCGACGGATTCGGATTCGTGCGGGACGGGGACGTCTATCAGAAACTGCCGCAGGTCGGGAACGTGGTCGTCGAGGACGACGTTGAGCTGGGCGCGTGCGTCACGATCGATCGCGCCACGATGGGAACCACCCGCATCGGCGAGGGGAGCAAGATCGACAACCTGGTCCAGATCGCCCACAACGTCCAGATCGGGCGGAACTGCATCATCGTCGCGCAGGTCGGGATCTCCGGCAGCACGTCGGTGGGCGAGAACGCCGTCCTCGCGGGGCAGGTCGGCGTTGTGGGGCACATCGAGATCGGCGCGGGCGCGCAGGTCGGCGCGAAGTCCGGGGTCTCCAAGTCCGTGAAGCCCGGCGAGCGCGTCTTCGGTTACCCCGCCCTTCCCGTCGGACAGGCGAAGCGCATCGAAGCCAGTCTCCGCCATCTCCCCGAGCTGATCCAGACCGTCCGGGCCTTGAAGCGCCGCCTCGAGGAGCTGGAGGGGAAGCCGCCATCGCCGTGACCGCCCAGCATCAGCGGACGCTGAGCCGGGCCGTTTCCTACGAGGGGGTCGGCCTCCACACGGGCAAGCGCTGCCACGTGGAGTTCCGTCCGGCGCCCGCGGGGACCGGCATCAAGTTCATCCGCCTGGACCTCCCCGGCCAGCCCGAGATCCCGGTCGCTCCCCGCTACGCGCGGGCCGATACCGACCACATGCGCCGCACCATCTTGAAGAACGGCAGCGCCGAGGTGCACACCGTCGAGCACATCCTGGCCGCCGCGGCCGGGCTGGAGATCGACAACATGATCATCGCGCTCGACTCGCACGAGCCTCCGGAGCCGCAGGACGGGAGCGCGCGCCCCTATGTCGCGCTGTTCCAGAACGCCGGCATCACGGAGCAGGACGCGCCACGCCGCTACTTCCGCGTGCGCGATCCGGTGCGGTTCGAGGAAGGCGGGGTGATCCTGGTCGCGATGCCGCACGACGGGCTGCGCGTGACCTTCACTATCGAGTACGAGAACGCCTATCGCGGCACCCAGTACGCGACCTACGACATCACGCCCGAAATCTTCGTCAAGGAGATCGCTCCCGCGAGGACCTTCGTGCTGGAGCGCGACGTGGAGAATCTCCGCTCGCGCGGCATGATCCAGGGAGGGACGCTGCAGAACGCGGTGGTGGTGAAGTCGGACGGAATCCTGAACAAGGAGCCGCTCCGGTTCGCCGACGAGTTCGTCCGCCACAAGATCCTCGACTTCCTGGGCGACCTCTACCTGCTCGGCCGGCCCGCGCGCGGCCATTTCATCTCGGTCAAATCGGGGCACGCCAGCAACGTGCGCTTCGTGCAGCGGCTGGCCAGGGACGAGGAGCCCGGCAGCCTGATCGAGGGCGTCGCGGGAGTCTCGCGGAACGGCGACGCGGGGCCGATCCAGCTCGACATCATGGCAATCCAGGAGATCATGCCGCACCGCTATCCGCTGCTCCTGATCGACCGGATCCTGAGCCTGGAGGAGAACCGCGTGGTCGGCATCAAGAACGTGACCATCAACGAGCCGTTCTTCGCGGGCCATTTCCCCGGGCACCCGATCATGCCCGCGGTGTTGATCATCGAGGCGATGGCGCAGTGCGGCGGCGTGCTCCTGCTCAACACGGTGGAGCGGCCCCGCGAGAAGCTCGTGTATTTCATGGGGATCGACAACGCGAAGTTCCGGAAACCGGTGCGGCCGGGCGATCAGCTCCGTTTCGAGCTGAACCTGCTTCGGCTGAAGCAGCGGATCTGCAAGATGGAGGGCAAGGCGTACGTCCATGGAGACCTCGTCGCGGAAGCAGAGCTCCTTTCCAGCATTGTCGAGCGCAATCCCTGAAGCCGACCGGCTGACGGGCACCTGGGCCCGGGCCGCGGGAGCCGTCGTCCCCCTGCCCGAGTCGGGCGAGCGCGCGAAGCCGTCCATCCATCCGACCGCCGTCGTGGCGCGCGGGGCGGAGCTGGGCCCGGGCGTCGTGGTGGGTCCCTTCGCCTACATCGGCCCGCGCGTGGAGCTGGGCGCCGGCACGCGCGTCGGCCTGCACGCGATCATCGAGGGGTGCACGACCATCGGTCCGGGCTGCCAGATCCATCACGGCGCTGCGATCGGTAACATTCCTCAAGACCTGAAGTTCCGGGGCGATCCCACGCACGTCCGCGTCGGCAGCGACACCACGATCCGCGAGTACGCGACGATCAACTCGGCCACGGGCGAGGGGGAGACCACGTTCATCGGCGACAACGTCCTCCTCATGGCTTACACGCACATCGCGCACAATTGCCGCATCGGGAACAACGTCATCCTGGCGAACGCGGTCAACCTGGCCGGCCACGTGCGCGTGGACGACTACGCCATCCTCGGCGGCTTCACGCCGGTGCACCAGTTCGTGGCCATTGGTTGCCACGCTTTCGTGGGGGGCGGCTCTCGCGTGCCCCAGGACGTGCCGCCGTACGTGAAGGCCGCGGGCAATCCGCTCCGCGCGTGCGGCTTGAACAGCGTCGGAATGGAGCGGCGCGGCATTTCCGCCGAGGTGCGGCTGGAGGTGAAGCGCGCCTACCGCATCCTCTACCGCTCCCAGCTCAACGTGGGTCCCGCGCTGGACCGCATCGCGCGCGACCTGAAACCCTATCCCGAGATCCAGGAGTTCGTGGAATTCGTCCGCTGCTCGGAGCGCGGGATCGTGCGATGAGGAGATCGTCGCGCGCCCGGACGGCGGGATGAGAACACTGAGGGTCGGCGTCGCGGGGCTGGGGCATCTCGGCACCCATCACGCGCGCGCCTGGAAGCGCGTGGAAGGGGTGGAGCTGGTCGGGGGGTACGACCCCGATCCCGCCGCGCGCGCCCGCGCCGAATCCGAGCTTGAGCTGCGCGTCCACGATTCCTTGGCGGGACTCCTCGCCGGCCTCGACGCCGTCTCGGTCGCTGCGCCGACGCCGGCCCATCACGAGGTGGCCCGCGCGTCCCTGGCGCGGGGGATCGCGACCCTCGTGGAAAAGCCGATGGCGGCGACTCCCGAGGAGGGGGAGGCGATCCTGGCCCTCGCCCGCGCGCAGGGAGTGGCCCTGGTCGTGGGGCAGATCGAGCGGATGAATCCCGCGGTCCGCGCCGCGTTCCCGTTCCTCCGCTCGCCCCGATTCATCGAGGCGCACCGCCTTGCGCCGCCCGTCGCGCGCGGGATCGACGTGGACGTGATCCTGGACCTCATGATCCACGACCTGGACCTGGCCCTCCTCGCGACGCGCTCGCGCGTGACCGATGTGCAGGCGGTCGGCGTGCCGGTCGTCACCCCGCACATCGACATCGCCAACGCGAGGATCACCTTCGAGAGCGGCTGCGTGGCCAACATCACCGCGAGCCGGATCTCGCGCGAGAAGGTGCGGAAGATCCGCTTCTTCGAATCGAGCGAATATCTGTCGATCGATTGCCTGAATCGCACCGTCGAGGCCTTCGCGCTCGAGCCCGCTGCCCCCGGCGATCCCGAGGCCCACTGGCTCGCGCGCATCCGTCCTCTCCCCGTGACGGTTCAGGACGACGATCCGCTCGAAACCGAGCTTCGCCATTTCCTCGCGCTCCGGTCCGATCCGGCCCGCTCCTGGGCGGAATCCGAGACGGCTCTCGAGGCGCTGCGCGTGGCCGACCTGGTACGCCGGCAGGTCGAGCGGCGCCCCGTACCGAGCGGCCAGAGCATCTCCGTCTGACATTCCCGCGTCTGGTCGTTTCGGCCGGCGACCCCTCGGGGGACCGGCTGGGCGCGGCGCTTCTCACGGCGCTCCGCGCCCGGGGGGTTCCCGTGGAGGCGGCTGGGCTGGGGGGCCCCGCGCTCCGCGCCGCGGGGATGGACGTGATCGCCCCCATGGAGTCGGTGGCGGTCATGGGCTTCGCGGAGGTGATCCGGCATCTTCCGGCCATCCACCGCGCCCGCACGGAACTCTTGCGTCGGATCCACCGCGATCGCGGCGCCCTCTTCCTTCCGATCGATTCCCCGGGCTTGAACCTGGGCCTGGCCCGCGCCGCGCACCGCGCGGGCCGCCGCGTGGTGTACTACGTGCTGCCCCAGGTGTGGGCGTGGGGGCGCGGCCGCGTGCGGCGGATCCGCGAGGACGTGGACTTGACGCTCCTCCTCTTCCGCTTCGAGGAGGCGTTCGCGGCCCGGGAAGGGATCGCGGCCGCGTGGGTCGGACACCCCGCGGGCGCCCTCGCCCCCGACGCGGCCGCGCGGGAGCGGGCGAGGGCCGGCCTGGGCCTGGCCCACGGCGAGCCCTTGATCGCGCTTCTCCCGGGCAGCCGTGCGGGCGAGGTGCGGCGCCACCTGGCGCCGATGCTCGACGCGGCCGCGCGCCTCGTCAGCGGAACCGGGGGCACGGCCCGCGTGGCCGTGAGCGACTCCGGCCCCGTCCTCGCCGAATCGGAGTGGGGCGAGGCCGCGGCCCTCTGGAACACCCTCCGGCCCCGGCGCCTGCCCGGGCCCGCCGAGCCACTCCTGCGCGCCGCCGACGTTGCGCTGGTGGCATCCGGCACCGCCACCCTCGAGGCCGCCGCCATCGGGGCGCCCCTCGTGATCGTCTACCGGACCGGCAGGCTCAACTACGAGATCGCGCGGCGCCTCGTCCGGGTCCCGCGGGTCGGCCTGGCCAATATCGTGCTGGGAGAAGACGCGGACGCCGTTCCGGAATGCATCCAGGAGGGCGCGACGGGCGCGGCGATCGCCCGGGCCGCGGCGCCGCTCCTCTCGAATCCGGCGCGGCGCGAGGCTCAGCGCGCGGCGTTCGCGAAGCTCCCCGAGCTGCTCGGGGGACCGGGCTCCGCGGAACGAGCCGCCGACGCGCTGATCGAGTTCGCCGATCGGAGCGGCGGAAGGGCCGCGGGCTGATGGGCGTGGGACTGGCGGTCTACCGCGGCGTGACCTGGTCCTTGGGGCTGGTTCTCCCCGCGGCGGCCGCGCTCGGACGCGAGGGAGGCGTGTGGCGCGGCGCCCTGACCGGCGCCGGCGACGAGGAAGCCCGCGCCGCCGGAAGCGTCTGGGTGCACGCGGCCTCGATGGGAGAGGTGGGCGCGGCCCGGCGCTGGGTGGACGCGCTGATCGAATCGGGAGTCCGCCCGCCCCTCCTTCTCACCACCCGGACGCGAACCGGGCTCGCGCGCGCCCGGCGGGACATGGGGGGGCGGGTGGCGGCGCGGATCGCGCCGCTCGACCTTCCGCAGACCACGCGCGCGCTCTTCGATGCGGCCTGCCCGTCGCGGCTCGACATCGTCGAGACCGAGGCGTGGCCGAACTTGATATTGGAATCGCGCCGCGCGGGAGTGGCGGTGGTCTTCGTGAGCGCCACCGTGTCGCGTCGGACGTCCCGGCGGCTCGCGTCCCTGGGCGTGGCGGGACGGGCGCTCTTCGGCGAGGGCGTCTTCGCGCTGGCCCAGGACGAGGAGGCCGCGGCGCGATTTCGCGCGCTCGGAATCCCCGGAGCGCGCGTGCGGCTCATGGGGGACTTGAAGGCGGACGGTCCCGTGGCCGGACCGCGCGCCGACGAGGCGTCGCGCGTCGCGGCGGTCTTCGGGAGTTTTCGGCCCGGCGAAGAGGACGCGGCGCTCGCGATCGCCGGGGCGATCGACGGGCGCGGGCTTCTGGTGGTCGCGCCGCGCCACCTGCAGCGCGCGGCTTCGGCGCGCCGGCGCTTCCGCGCCGCGGGCTACGAGGTGATCGAGCGCGGCGAGCGGGAGAGGGGAGAGGAGCTGGGCGCGTGGATCGCCAGGGCGGCGGCGCGGCCGGGCAAACGCGTCGCGCTCCTGGCCACGCACGGCGAGCTGGCCTCCGCCTACGACCACGCGCGGGTCGCCGTGGTGGGCGGCACCTTCGCCCCCTTCGGCGGCCACAGTCCGCTGGAGGCGGCCGCCCGGGGCTGCCCGGTCCTCGTGGGCCCCTATCGCGACTCGATCGCCGGCGCGGCGGGGCTCATCGCGCGCGGCGGGGGAGGCGCGCTCGTGCCCGACTCCGGGGCCGCGGCCCGGACGGTCGCCGCCTGGTGGGGGGATGGCGGATTCGCCGCCCGGAGCGCGGGCGCGGTCCTGGCCGCTTCGGCGGCCGCGGGCGCGGCGCGGCGCGGCCTCGCGGCGCTCGCGGAGTGGAAGCTCAACCCGTGACGCGCGGAGCCGCCGGGCGGGTGGAGGCGTCGTGGTCCGGCGCGCCGGGGACGACGGCCTGGACCGGGCTCCTTTCTCCCTTCGCGGCCGGGTACGGGATCGCGGCCGGGGCCGCGCGGCGTCGCGCCGCCGTCTCCCGCCGTCGCGTTCCAGGGGTGCGCGTGATCGCCGTAGGGAATCTCACGGTCGGAGGGACCGGAAAATCGAGTCTCGCGCGCTGGCTCGCGGCGGAGGCCGCGCTCCGGGACCGGGCCGCCGTGCTGGTCCGCGGCTACGGCGGTCGCGGCGGGCCGCGACCCGCGGTGGTACCCGACTTTCCGGGATACCCGCTCGCGGTCGCGGCGGATCGCTGGGGGGACGAGGCCGCGGGGCACCGGGCCGCGCTCCCGCCCGAGGTCGCCGTCGTCGTGGACCGGGACCGCCATGCAGCGGCGCTCCTCGCGCGGGACGGCTACGGGGCTTCCACGATGATTCTCGACGACGGGTGGGAGCAGGGCACGCTCGCCTGGGACGAGCTCTGGGTCGCTCTCGATCCGGAGCGGCCGGAAGGAAATGGGCGCCTGCTTCCGGCGGGCCCCCTCCGGAGGCCGCCGGAGACCTTGCGCGAGGCGCAGGTGCTTGCGTTCGTCCTCCAGAGCCGGGGCGCGGAGGTGCCGGCCGGGACCCTCGAGTGGGCCGCGCGCCACGCCCCGCGGGCGCGGGTGGCGCGGTTCGTCCGGCTGCTCCTCGATCCGCTTCCCCCGGGACCCAAGCGGCCGGCGGGGCTCTTGACCGGTGTCGGTGCGCCGGAGCGCGTGGCCGGGTTCGCGGAGGCGTCGGGGTACGCTGTTGTCGCCCAGGCGCCCTTCCCGGATCATGCGCGGGTCAGCCCCGGGCGGCTGCGCGAGGCCATGCTCCGCGCAGCGCGGCGCGGCGCGGAGGTGATTCTGATCACGGAGAAGGACGAGCACCGCTGGACAATGCCCTCCGACCCGCCGCTGCCGGTTAGGGTCCTCCGGACCGAGCTCTGTCCGCTCGACCCGGCCTGACCCCCCATGATCCCAAGAACCCCCCGTTCCCCACGGATACGGAGATAGAGCGCGGTGCCACGACGCCGAGACGATCTGAAAACCGAGGTCCTTGTCATCGGAAGCGGAATCGCCGGCCTCTCCGTCGCGCTCCACGCGGCCCAGGCGGCGCGCGTGCTGATCGTGACGAAGGTCGACGCCGAGGAATCCAATACCAACTACGCCCAGGGGGGCGTGGCCGCCGCGCTCGGCGAGGATGACCGGGTTGCCTGGCACGAGCGCGACACGCTGGTCGCGGGGGACGGCCTCTGCGACCTGGAGGCAGTGCGGGTGCTGGTCGAAGAGGGCCCCGGCGAAGTGCTCCGGCTGATCGGGCAGGGGGTCCGATTCTCGCGGGATCCCTCCGCGAGGGGGCGGCTGGCGCTGGGGCGCGAGGGGGGACATTCCCGGCGGCGGATCGTCCACGCCAAGGACCGGACCGGCCACGCCATCGAGCGCACCCTGCTCGGACTGGCGCGCGCCCATCCGAAGATCACGATCCTCGAGAATCAGATCGCGGTCGATCTTATCCTCGATTCCAAGATGCGGAGGCGCCGAGCCACGGCGCCGGAGAAGGACCGCGTCCGGGGGGCGTACGTGCTCGACCGGAGGAGCGGCTCGATCCGCGCCGTCGCGGCGCGCGCGACGGTTCTCGCGACGGGGGGCTCCGGGAAGGTCTACCTGTACACCACCAACCCCGATATCGCGACGGGCGACGGGCTCGCGGCGGGGTTCCGCGCGGGCGCCCAGGTGGCAGATCTCGAGTTCATCCAGTTCCATCCGACCTGCCTCTTCCACCCCGACGCCAAGTCGTTTTTGATCTCCGAAGCGGTGCGCGGCGAAGGCGCGCGCCTCCTCACCCTGGACGGGAAGCCGTTCATGCAGCGCTATCACCGGCTCCGCGACCTGGCGCCTCGGGACGTCGTGGCGCGCGCGATCGACTTCGAGATGAAGAAGCGGGGCGACAAGAACGTCCTGCTCGACATGCGGCCGCTGGGGAAGCGCCTGCTTCTCTCGCGGTTCCCGCACATCACGCGGCGCCTTCGCGAATTCGGCTTCGACCCGGCCCGGGAGCCGATCCCGGTAGTCCCGGCGGCGCACTATGTCTGCGGCGGGATCCTCACCGACCTCGAGGGCAGGGCGACCATTCCAGGGCTCTACGCCTGCGGCGAAGTCGCCTGCACCGGCGTGCACGGCGCCAACCGGCTCGCGTCCAACTCGCTGCTCGAGGCGCTGGTCTTCTCGCGGCGGGCAGGGCTGGCCCTGCTGCGGCAGGTCACGGCGGAGCGGTCGCTCCCGTTCCCGCCGGTGCCGGCCTGGCGCATGAACGGCGCGGTCCAGGCCAAGGAGCAGGTGATCTTCGACCACAATTGGGATGCCATCCGGCGGGTCATGTGGGACTATATGGGCATCGTCCGAAGTGATGAACGTTTGGCCCGCGCCGCGGAGATGATCGCGGTTCTCCGCGACCAGACCGAGGGCGACTACCAACGGTACCGGCTGGACGCGGACCTGGTGGAGCTCCGGAACATCGGCCTGGTCGCCGATCTCATGATCGCCTCTGCCCGCCGCCGCCGCGAGAGCCGGGGGCTGAATTTCAACGTCGATCATCCCCGGCGGGACGACCGCCGATTCCGTCGCGACACCGTGCTGACCCGACAGGACGTGCGCTGAGATGATCCGCGACATCGAGACACGGATGCTCGAGCTGGCGCAGCAATACGGCCGCTACAAGGCGAATGCCTACCGATTCACCTACGAGGCCGTGCGCTACACAGCCGACCGGAGCTATGCCTTGACCCGGGAGTTCCGCCACGTCACCGGCGGGGAGGTGCTCGAGGGGATCCGCGAGCTGGCCGTGAACCGGTTCGGGTTCATGGCGAAGACCATCTTCCGCGAGTGGGGCGTCGTCGCGACGGAGGATTTCGGCGAGATCGTCTTCCATCTGGTGCGCGAGGGAATCCTGAGCAAGACCGACTCCGACCGCCTCAGCGATTTCGCGAGCGGGTTCGACTTCGAGGACGCGTTCGTCACCCGCCACGATTGGCTCGACCGCATCGCCCCGCCCCGGAACGAGCGGGCCTAGCGCCCGTGCGCCGAGCGAGAACCTCCCACAAGAGCACGTCGCTCCGGCTCCTGGGCTATCTGAAGCCCTATCGGGGACACCTCATCGGCACCGCCGCGCTCATGGTGGTCTTCGCGCTCTTGAGCGGCGTGTCGATCGGCATGATCTCGCCGTTCGTGAAGATCCTCTTCACGCCGCGGCCGGCGGCCTCGACCGCTGCCCCGGACGCGGGAGCGCCCACGAACGCCGGCCAGGTCCGGCTGCCGGGCGGCATGGAGACCATGGTCCCCGGACTCGGCGCGGCTCCGGCCCCAGTCGCGGGCGGGGAAGGTCCCCCGGCCGCCGCCCTCGCGCAGCGGGGCAACGCGGTGAAGCAGCGCCTCAGAACGTGGTTCGAGCACTTCTTCCTGATCGGCGATCCGATCCGCTCGCTCACGCGGATCTGTCTCGCGCTCCTGGTCGTCTTCTTCCTGAAGAACGTGGTCGATTACTTGCAGAGCGTGCTCACGGTGTGGGTGGAGCAGGCCGTGATCCGGGACCTCCGGAACGAGGTCTTCGCGCACCTGCAGAGCCTGTCGCTCTCCTTCTTTCACTCCCGGCGGACCGGGGCCCTGCTCTCCCGCCTCACCAACGACATCTCGCTCGTCCGGGGCGCGCTCGCGGCCGGGTTCTCGAATCTCATCAAGTCGTCGCTTCTGCTCATGGTCTGCCTCTTCTGGATCTTCTGGACTTCGTGGCGCCTCGCCCTGGTGTCCCTCTTCGTGGTCCCGCCGTCGATCCTCCTGATCGTGTGGCTGGGGCGGAAGCTCCGGCGCCGGAGCAACATCACCCAGGAGAAGATGGCCGACCTGAACGCCATCCTCCAGGAGACGCTGACCGGGATCCGCGTGGTGAAGGCGTTCGCCATGGAGGATTTCGAGCAGCGGAAATTCGAGCGCGCGTCGCAGGGATACTTCCGCGCGTTCGTGAAGCAGCGCCGGCTGGGCGCCATGGCGGGACCTCTCTCGGAGTACATGGGTGTGGTCGCGGCGACGGCGGTGCTCTGGTACGGCGGCCGGGAGATCCTGCTCACGCGAGCCATCGAGCCGCAGCAGTTCTTCGTCTTCCTCTTCGCCATGCTGCAGCTGATGAGCCCGCTCAAGTCGCTGAGCAACGTGAACGCGACGCTCCAGGAGGGGCTGGCGGCCGCGGTGCGGATCTTCCGCATCCGGGACACCGAGGCGACTGTGGTCTCGCGGCCCAACGCCCACCGCGTGACCGGGATCCAGGACGGGATCGAGTTCGAGGGGGTTTCCTTCCGGTACAGCACCGGGCCCGACGTGCTGCGGCAGGTCTCCTTCCGGGTGGAGGCGGGAGAAGTGGTCGCGCTGGTCGGGCCGAGCGGCGCGGGGAAATCGACCCTCGTGGATCTGGTCGCGCGATTCTACGACCCGACCGAAGGGCGGATCCTGGTGGACGGGGTGGACCTGCGCGAGCTCGACCTGGGCTCGCTCCGCTCCCTCATGGGGGTCGTGACTCAGGAGCCCATTCTCTTCAACGACTCGGTGTGGCACAACGTGGCCTACGGCGTCGCGGACGCGACGGAAGAGTCGGTTCACCGGGCCGCGGGCGCCGCCAACGCCGACCGGTTCGTGCGCGAGATGCCCGAGGGGTATCAGACGCTGATCGGAGAGCGCGGCGTGCGGCTCTCGGGCGGCGAGCGGCAGCGGATCGCCATCGCGCGCGCCATCTTCAAGAATCCGCGGCTCTTGCTCCTGGACGAGGCCACGTCCAGCCTCGACTCGCAGTCGGAGCTTTTGGTGCAGGAGGCCCTGGAGGCGCTGTTCACCGGCCGGACGGTGTTCGTGATCGCGCATCGCCTCTCGACGATCCACCGCGCCGACCGGATTCTCGTGCTCGACCAGGGACGCATCGTGCAGACCGGCACCCACGCGGAGCTGGTCGCGACGCCCGGCCTCTATCAGAAACTCCACCGGCTCCAGTTCCGCCTCGCGGAGGCCGACGTCGCGGCACGTCCCCGGGCCAGCTGACGGGATGCCCCGCGGCACGGCCCTGGTCGTCCGGTTCTCCTCCCTCGGCGACGTGCTCCTGGCGGCCCACCTGCCGGCGTTCCTGCGCGACGCCGATCCGGAGCGGCGCGTGCTCTTCGCCACGAAGGAGCGCTATGCCGCGGTGCTCCGAGGACACCCCGACGTCGCGCGCTTCTACCTTCTTGCTGACGGCTCTCTGGACCCGGCCGCGCCGGCTCCGATCGCCGTCACGGGATCGCTCGGAATCCTGGGCGGGTACCTCCGGCGGGAGGGGATCGAAGAGGCGTTCGACCTGCACCAGAACCTCCGCTCCTCACGGCTCATCGGCTCCCTGGGCCGCGTGCGGCGGATCGATCCGCCGAAGCACGGCCTGTCGCGGCGCCTTCTGGTCTTCGCCAGGTGGGTCCGCCCCAAACCGGTCCCGCCGCTGCTCGAAACCTATCGCGGGATCGCGGGCCTCGATCCAGGGGCCCCGGTGCGGCCGTGGCTGCGCGAGGCGCTGACGGACGCGGAGCGCGCGCGGGCGCGCGCCCGGCTCGCGGACGGCGCCGAGGGCTTCGCGTTCCTCGGGGTGGGCGCGCGCTGGGCGACCAAGCGGTGGCCGATGGAGCGCTTCGTGGCTCTGGGTGAGCTGCTCGCGCGCGACCTAAGCCTGGTCCCGCGCTATGCGGTGGCGCCGGGAGAGCCGGACGGGGCGACGCTCCGGAAGCTCCTGCCGCCCGAGCGCCACGCGGAGATCGTGGAGACCGGATTCCGCGAAGCGGCCGCGATCGCCTCCTTCGCGCGCGTGATCGTCTCCAACGACTCGGCCGCGCTCCACCTGGGCCCGGCCCTGGGCGTTCCCACGGTCGGGATCTTCGGGAGCACGGTGCCGGCATTCGGCTTCGCGCCGCGCGGCCCGCGCGACGCCGTGGTGGAGACGGAGATCGCCTGCCGCCCCTGCGGCGTGCACGGAAAGCGCCGCTGCCCGCTCGGCCACCATCGGTGCATGACGGAGATCGCGCCACCGGCCGTGCTCGAGGCCGTTCGCCGCGTTACCGCGGGCGCGGAGCCGGGCCGCGGCGGATGAGCGACCTGGTTCTGATCGAAGAGGACGACGCAGCGCTCCGCCGCGAAGTGGATGCTCACGCCGGCGGGCCGCTGCCGTGGGTGTTCGCGGGGGAGCCGCGCGAGTCCCGCGCAACAATCTGGTTCTGCGCCGGCAGGCCGCCCGCCGCTCCGCGCGCCCTTCCCGCGCTCCGCTGGATCCATTCGGGGTGGGCCGGCGTGGAGTCGTGGTTCGCGCGCCCCGAGTGGCGGGAGGGGGTCCTTCTCACGCGCACCGTGGGCGACTTCCCGCAGCGGATCGCGGAGTACGTCGCGGGATACCTCCTCGCGGACACCCTCGGGGTGCCCGAGGCGCTGCGCCAGATGGAGGCGCGGACGTGGCGGCACTGGACGCCGGAGTCGCTCGCGGGGCGCTCGCTCCTGGTCGTCGGGTACGGGGCCATCGGCCGGCGCGTGGCCGAGGTGGCGCTCGCTCTGGGCATGTCCGCGCGCGGCATCCGGCGCGGTCCGCTCACCGCGGAGGACCTCGCGCGCGGCGTCGAGGAGGTCTCGGCGCTCGAGGCACTCCTCCCCGCGGCCGACGTCGTCGTGAACCTCCTCCCGCTCACGCCCGAGACAAGCGACTTCTGGACGGCGGCCCGCTTCGCGCGCATGAAGCGAGGCTCGATTTTCGTGAACGTGTCGCGCGGAGGAACCGTGGACGAGGCGGCGCTCGCCGCGGCGCTTTCGGAGGAGCGGCCGGCGCGCGCCATTCTGGACGTTTTCAAGGACGAGCCCCTTCCGCCCAAGCACCCGCTCCGGGACATCCGCGGCATCTGGATCACGCCCCACATCGCCGGCGCCGGAACCCCCACGCCCCTGGCAACCGAGTTCGCCGCGAACTGGCTGCGATGGCAAAGGGGCGAGCCGCTCGCGAGGCAAGTCGACCGCGCCCGCGGCTACTAGGGGACGGCGTGCGGGGAGCGGGAAAATCAATCCGTCGGGCGATTGGAGCGAAGCGACGTTTCACAGAGCCCGACGGATTGCTTTTCCCGCTCCCCGTAGGGTACGGTGTCCTCTAGCATCTGACCGTCGCCCCATCGCGAAAGGAGCCGCAAGTGTCGGTCACGACTTCAAAGGAGCCGATGGTGACGAAGGGTTCGATGTGGGCGATCCAGAAGCAGGCGCCGGGCCCCGGCCTCGTGCCGACGACCGTGCCGATCCCGGCGGTCGGACCCAAGGACGTCCGCGTCCGCGTCACGGCGTTCGCCATCTGCGGCACCGACCTCCACATCGTGGAGTGGGACGCGTGGGCCGCGTCGCGGATCCGCCCGCCCCTGGTGCCGGGGCACGAGTTCACCGGTATCGTGGAATCGGTGGGGGAAGAGGTCTCGCTGGTATCGCCCGGCGACCGCGTCACCGCCGAGACGCACATCTACTGCGGCATCTGCTACGCCTGCCGCCGCGGACTCCAGCATCTCTGCATGAACGTCCAGATCCTGGGCGTGGACCGCGCGGGCGCCTTCGCGGACTTCGTGGTGATCCCCGAGCAGAACGTCTGGCGCGTCCACCCGGACATTCCGGAGGAGATCGCCGCGATCCTCGATCCGCTGGGGAACGCGGTGCACACGGCTCTGGCCGGACCCGTCGCGGGGCTCCGCTTCGCGGTGTTCGGCTGCGGCCCCATCGGCCTCTTCTCGATCGGAGTGCTCCAGGCGGCCGGCGCCGCGTGGGTGGCCGCGATCGACAAGAACCCGTTCCGGCTGGACCTGGCGCGCGCCATGGGCGCGAATCTCACGATCAACGTGGAGCGCGGCCCGGCAGCGCCCGAAGTGCTGCTCGCCACCGACGGGCGAGGCGTGGACGGGATGCTCGAGATGTCGGGACACCCGCAGGCGTACCGCGACGGGTTCGAGATGCTGGCCAACGGCGGCCGGGTCTCGCTGCTCGGAATCCCGTCGGCGCCGCTCGAGATCGACGTGGCCAAGGAGATCATCTTCCGGGGCGCGCAGGTGCAGGGGATCAACGGGCGCCTGATCTTCGATACCTGGTTCCGTATGGAGGCGCTTCTCCTCTCGGGCAAGCTGGACGTGAAGCCGGTCCTGACCCACGTTCTCGGATGGTCGGACTTCGACCGCGCGGTCGAGCTGCAGCGTTCTGGGAAGGCGGGAAAGATCGTCCTGATGCGGGACCGGCCGTGACCCCAGCCCCGGAAACGATGAATCCGCTCGCGTTCCTGGACGATGCGCTGGAGGCGCTCCGGGCCGAGGGGCTTTATCGCCGGCTCCGGGTGCTGGACGGAGAGCAGCAGGCGCGCGCCCGTTTCGACGGTCGCGAGGTCATCAACCTTTCCTCCAACAACTATCTCGGCCTCACCACCCATCCCAAGATGCGGGAAGCCGCGCTCGAAGCGGTCCGGTCCCTGGGCGTGGGCACGGGATCCGTCCGGACCATCGCGGGCACGATGGATCTCCACATGGAGCTGGAGC
>DATGVG010000223.1:0-5643 GCA_035300625.1 Candidatus Limnocylindrales bacterium | reverse complement strand
CGTGCTGAACGCGATCATGGAAGTGGAAGAGCTGGCGGGCCGGAAGATCCTGGACGGCGAGCGGATCATCACTCCCCAGAAGGGCACCGAGGGCGTCGATCTCTACATCTCCACCTCCAGCGCGGGCGGCGGCCTGCAGATGATGGTCTCCGGCGTGGTCAAGAGTATGACGGGCGAGAGCGCGCAGCGCGCCGCGCTGGGCGCCGGGGCGATCGTGATGGACGTGATCGCATCGAACGACGGGCGCCTGCCTCACGAGAAGATCAAGCGCATCCGGCAGCTCCGGCCCGACATGATCCTCCTTTCCGGAGGCGTGGACGGCGGCACCACGTCCCACGTGGCCGAGATGGCCGAGCTGTTGGCCGCGGCAGAGCCGAAGGCGCGACTGGGAGCGGGCTACGAGCTGCCCGTCATCTACGCCGGCAACAAGGACGCCGCGGGGATCGTGCGGGAGCGGCTCGAGGACAAGACCGCGCTGGTCATCACCGACAACCTGCGCCCGGTGCTGGAGCGGGAGAACCTGACCCCCGCGCGCGACAAGATCCACGATCTCTTCATGGAGCACGTGATGGCCCACGCGCCCGGGTACAAGAAGCTGATGACGTGGTCGCCCGTGCCGATCATGCCGACCCCCGGCGCGGTGGGCCTCATCATCGAGACCATCGCCAGGGACGAGAAGATCAACGTGATCGGCGTGGACATCGGCGGCGCGACCACGGACGTCTTCTCGGTCTTCCAGACCGTCTTCAACCGCACCGTGAGCGCGAACCTCGGGATGAGCTACAGCGTGTCGAACGTGCTCGCCGAGGCGGGCCTCGCCAACATCCTCCGGTGGGTGCCGTTCGCCATCGACGAGCTGGACCTCCGGAACCGGATCAAGAACAAGATGATCCGTCCGACCACGATTCCCCAGTCCCTCGAGGAGCTGGTGATCGAACAGGCGATCGCGCGCGAGGCGCTCCGCCTGGCCTTCGAGCAGCACAAGATGCTGGCGGTCGGGCTGAAGGGCGTGCAGCAGGAGCGCACCATCTCGGACACGTTCGAGCAGACCGCGAGCGGGGAAACGCTGGTGCGCCTGGATCACCTGGACCTCCTGGTCGGGAGCGGCGGCGTGCTCTCCCATGCGCCGCGCCGCTCCCAGGCGGCGCTCATGCTCCTCGACTCCTTCCTCCCGGAGCACCTCACGGAGCTGGCCGTGGACTCGATCTTCATGGCGCCGCAGCTGGGCGTTCTCTCGACCGTGCACCCCAAGGCGGCCCGCGAGGTCTTCGAGAAGGACTGCCTCATCCGCCTGGGCACCAGCGTGGCCCCGGTCGGACCGGGGAAAGAAGGGCAGACCGCGCTACGCGTCACCCTGGAGCGGGCCGGCGGAAAGCGGGAGGAGTTCTCGGTCCCGTACGGGTACATCCGCCTGGTGCCGCTCGCGGACGGGGAGCGCGCGGAAGCGTTGCTCAAGCCCGAGAAGTCGTTCGACGTCGGTGAGGGGAAGGGGCGCGAGCGCAAGGCGACCCTGCGCGGCGGCGTCGTCGGGCTGATCTTCGACTGCCGCGGCCGGCGGCCGTTCACGATGCCCGAGGAACGCGCGCGCCGAATCGCGAAGCTCACGGAATGGAACGAGGCGCTGGGGATCTACCCGAGCGTCGCGGCTCCGGCCAGTCCCGCCGCCGCGCCGGCCGCCGCGGTCCCGGCCGGAGCCTGACCGAAACCACCAGCGAAATCGAGGAAATCGAGCGTGGCGCACTCCTACACACCGGGTCTCAAGGTCACCGCCTTCACCGTCGTGCGGCGCGAGCGAAAGCTGCCGCTCCCCGGCACGGTGCTCGCCAAAGTCGGTGACTCGGTCGCGGCGGAAAAGGTGGTGGCCCGGACGGAGCTTCCCGGAAACGTCCAGACCGTGAACGTGGCCAATCTCCTCGGCGTGCTTCCCGAGGACGTCCGCGAATGCCTCGTCAAGCCGGTCGGATCGCCCCTCGCGAAGGGAGAGACGTTCGCCGAGAACCGCTCCTTCTTCGGCCTCTTTCGCTCCAAGGTGGCCTCCCCGATCGACGGCACGCTGGAGAACCTCTCCGTGGTGACCGGCCAGGCCCTCCTCCGCGAGCCGCCGATCCCGGTCGAGGTGGACGCCTACGTGGACGGGACGATCGTGGAGGTGTTTCCGAACCAGGGCGTGACCGTGGAGACGCGCGGGACCTTCATCCAGGGGATCTTCGGGATCGGAGGGGAGACCAGCGGCGAGCTGCGCGTGCTCGCGGCATCGCCGGCGGATCCGCTCCGCGAGCCCTCGATCACCGAGAAGGAGCGCGGATGCGTGATCGTGGGGGGCTCGCACGTGAACACCGCCACGCTTCTCCACGCCGTGCGCATGGGCGTGAAGGCCGTGGTGATCGGCGGATTCGATGACCAGGACCTGCGCCAGTTCCTGGGCTATGACCTGGGGGTCGCCATCACCGGCCATGAGGAGAAGGGGCTGACCCTGGTCGTCACGGAGGGCTTCGGGGCCATTCCGATGGCCAGCCGGACCTTCGATCTCCTGAAGCAGTGCCAGGGACGGAAGGTCTCGGTCAGCGGCGCCACGCAGATTCGCGCGGGCGTCCAGCGGCCAGAGATCATCGCCCCGCGCCTGACGGAGGCGGCCGGCAAGGATGGAGTCCCGGACGAGCACCCGCTGGGTCTGGAGGTGGGAAGCTTGATTCGCGCCATCCGGCAGCCCTATTTCGGACGACTGGGCAAGGTCACGGCCCTCCCGGCGGAGCTGACCGCCCTGGAGACGGAGGCCAAGGTGCGGGTGCTGGAGGTGGATTTCGGCAACGGTCCCCGGGTCCTCCTCCCGCGCGCGAACGTCGAGATGATCGAGTCCTGACGCCGCATTCCGCCGCTCCCGACTTGACAGCCCCCGCCGCCGCACGTAGCTTAGTGGCCTTGGTCGGCCGGATATCCCACGGAGGACAGGCGCGCGTGGTTGGAACTCGATTTCCGGGCGTCCTGGCCGCGTCTCTCCTCGCCGCGCTCGTCGCGACCGCGGTCGCCGTCCGGGCCGCCGCCGCCTTTCCGCTCCTTGCGGAGAACACGCCGAACGACCGCGGCCAGAGCGTCAGCCTCTCCTGGACTTCGCCCACGCCTCCCCCCGCGCGCTGGATCCTGCTCCGGCGGCAGAGCGGCGGCGCCTTCGCCCCGATCGACACCCTGGAAGGCACCGTCCACTCGTTCACCGACGAGAGCGAGGACAAGAAGGGGGTCCAGGACGGGGTCGCCTATCAATACCAGCTGCTCGCCGATCCGCCGAACCCCGCGCTGAACTCGGATGTCTCGTCCGCAGCCACGCCGGGGCCGGAGTGGGTGGACACGGCCAAGATGAACGTCCTCGTAGTCCTCCTCCTCTTCTTCGCGGTGCTCTTCTATTACATCAACCAGGCGCACCGCGGCGTGCGCTGGAAATTCCGGACCATCCCCGGGCTGATCGCCATCGAGGAGGCCATCGGCCGCGCCACGGAGATGGGGAAGGGGGTTCTCTATATCCCGGGAGTCCAGGACATCGACGACATCCAGACCATCGCGAGCATGATCATCCTCGCGAACGTGGCCCGGATGACGGCGAAGTACGAGACGCGGCTCTCGGTGCCCACGAACGCGCCGGCGGTCTACACGGTGGCGGACGAGGTGGTGAAGTCGAGCTATCAGGACGTGGGGCGCGCCGACGCCTACCAGACCGACATGGTGCGCTACGTGACCACCGAGCAGTTCGCCTACGTGGCCGCGGTCAACGGCATGATGCTGCGCGAGCGCCCCGCGGCGAACCTGCTGCTCGGCGCCTTCTTCGCCGAGTCGCTCCTCCTGGCCGAGACGGGGCACTCGATCGGCGCCATCCAGATCGCCGGCACGGCCAACGTGCACCAGATGCCCTTCTTGGTGGTGGCCTGCGACTACACGCTGATCGGGGAGGAGTACTTCGCGGCCTCAGCGCTCCTCTCGAACGAGGCGCTCCTCCTGGGGAGCCTGAAGGCGGCGGACGTGGTCAAGCTGATCATGATCGTGCTCATCCTGTGCGGGTGTCTCCTCATGTCGTTCGGGCACCCGCTGGTCGCCGAATGGTTCGCCACGCAATGAGGGGGCGCGAGTGAAGCGGCAGATTCCGACCCTGATCACGCTGGTGGCGGGACTCTTCTGCCTGATCGGGTTCTTCGTTCCGCATCCCGCGATCCGGACCCTGTATGACGACATCCAGCAGTGGGTCATCGTCATCGTCGGCGCCACCTACGTGCTGGGCGTGGCGAACCTGCTCCGGATCAACCTCGGACAGATGTCGGCGCGCGCACGCGACTGGCCCTTCAAGGTGGTCCTCCTCGTGGGGCTGATCGGCACCACGGCGATCGGATTCTCGGAGGGCACGCATTACCTCGATCCCACGTCCCGCTTCACCTGGATCTACAACACCTTCTACTCCTCCATGTCGTCGACCATGTTCTCGCTCCTCGCCTTCTTTATCGCCTCCGCCGCCTTCCGCGCGTTCCGGATCCGCTCCTTCGAGGCGCTGCTCCTGGCCATCGCGGCGTTCATCCTCATGATCGGCCGGGTGCCCATCGGGAACGCGATCCATCCGGCGATCCCCGCCGCGGCCGACTGGCTGATGGAAGTGCCGCAGAACGCGGCCAAGCGCGGGATCCTGATCGGCGCGGCGCTGGGCGTCGTGGCGACCGGGATCCGGCTGATCCTCGGGATGGAGCGGACCTACGGCGGCCGCGGGGCCGGAGGGACCTCGTGAGCCCCGGCCTCTCGTCCTTGAAACAGCTGGACCGCCGGTGGATCTTCCTGGCGGTGGCGCTCCTGGTCGTGATCCCGCTCGCGGTGGGAATTCACATCGCGCCGGTGGCGCCCAGCCCGCGCACCCGGGGCTTCTACGACGCCATCGAGAAGGTGCCTTCCGGATCCACGGTGCTCCTGGCCGGCGACTACGATCCTTCGACGGTGGCCGAGAACTACCCGATGCACCTGGCCGCCGCGCGGCATCTCATGAGCCGCGACGTCAAGATCATCGGGCTCGCGCTCTATCCCGGCGGCCCGCCCCTCACCGACCAGGTGCTCCGCCTCGCCGCGGCGGAGTACGGGAAGAAGGAGGGGATCGACTACGTGAACCTGGGCTACAAGGCGGGGAACGAGCTGGTCATGTCGCAGATGGGGTCGAGCATCCCGCGCACCTTCCCGGTCGACCGCCGCGGCGTGCCGGTCGACCAGATCCCCGTGATGCACGGGGTCCAGAATTACGCGAACTTCCCGCTCCTCGTGAGCATCAGCGCGGGCTACCCCGGAACCAAGGAGTGGGTGCAGCAGGTCGTCTCGCGCTATCACCTGCCGATGGTGGCGGGCGTCACCGCCGTGAGCGCGCCCGAGTACTACCCGTACCTCCAGACGGGGCAGCTTCGCGGTCTCCTGGGGGGGATGGCCGGCGGGGCCGAGTACGAGGTGCTGGTGAAGCATCCCGCGCTGGCCACGCGCGGGATGGACGCGCAGTCCCTCGCCCACGTGTTCATCGCGCTCATGATCCTGCTCGGGAACCTGGCGTTCCTGGGCGAGGACCGGAGCCGGAGGCGCTAGCGACATGCACGTGAGCGCGAGCCCCGGCGTCTGGATCGCGGCGCTTCTCACCCT
>DATGVG010000222.1:0-36354 GCA_035300625.1 Candidatus Limnocylindrales bacterium | reverse complement strand
TCCGAGAATAGCCTCGGGAGAACGCGGGCGCATCGCCTCAATTATCGGCCGGAAGCGGCGAATTCTGAACCGCGGACTGCTACCGAGCCGCCGATTCCGCTCAGAGTTTTCTTGCCGCGCGCCACCCGGCGCGATAGCGTGCCCGGTCTATGGAGGAACCCGCGCCGGCCCCAAAGTCGCCCAGCCTTTCGAACCGACTTCGCCTCCGCGAGTTCGTCCCCTTCGTCGGCCCCGCCTTCGTCGCCAGCATCGCCTACGTCGATCCCGGCAATTTCGCCACGAACATCGAAGCGGGCGCGCGGTTCCAGTACGACCTCCTGTGGGTGCTCCTCTGGAGCAACCTGATGGCGATCCTGGTCCAGACCCTGTCGGCCAAGCTGGGCATCGTGACCGGGTTCTCGCTGCCGCGCAACTGCCGGAACTGGTTTCCCCGCCCCGTCACGTTGGGACTGTGGGTGGCCGGGGAAATCTCCGCGCTCGCCACCGACCTGGCCGAGTTCCTCGGCGCCGCGATCGGTTTTTCGCTTCTTTTCGGGTGGCCGCTGTTCCCCGCGGCCCTCCTGACGGGCGTGTCGGTTTTCCTGATCCTGGCCGTGGAGCGCCTGGGATTCCGGCGGCTGGAATACCTCATCATGGCCTTCGTGGGAGTGATCTCGCTGGCCTATGTGATCGAGATCGTCATGGTCCGCCCCGACGTCCACGCCATCGTGAAGCACGTGATCTTCCCGTCGATCAACTCGCAGAGCATCTATGTTGCCGTCGGGATGCTGGGCGCGACGGTCATGCCCCACGTGGTCTACCTGCATTCGGCCCTGGTGCTGCCCCGCCGCGCCGAGCTGGGCAACAAGGACCACACCCGGCACTTCCGGATGGAGCGGATCGAGGTGCTGGTGGCCATGAACGTGGCATGGGTGGTCAACTCGGCCATGGTGATCATGGCCGCCGCCGTCTTCTACGCGCATGGCGCCCACGTCCAATCGCTCCAGGAGGCGCATCAGACGCTGCGCCCCATGGTGGGCCAGCTCTCCAGCGTCCTCTTCGGCATAGCGCTCCTGGCCTCGGGCCTCTCGTCCTCGGCGGTCGGGACCCTGGCGGGACAGGTGATCCTCGAGGGATTCCTGGACGTCAAGATGAGCATTTTCCTCCGGCGCCTCCTGACCATGATCCCGGCCATGGTCGTGATCGCCCTGGGCCTGGACCCGCTCAAGATCCTGGTATTGAGCCAGGTCTGCCTGTCGTTCTCCCTCCCCTTCGCGATCGGGCCCCTGGTCTGGCTGACCAGCCAGCGCAAGGTGATGGGGGCTCACGTGAACCATCGGATCACCACGGCCGTGGCGTGGCTGGTCACCGCGATCATCATCAGCCTGAACGCGCTCCTCGTGTATCGCGTGCTCGGCGGGAGTTTCTAGATATAGCAAGCGGCCCCCGGAATATTCCAGGGGCCGTGCCGTTTTCCCTTCGGTGACGCCGCGCTATTCCGAGCCGCCCTGCTGCGACTTCTCCTCTTCGGGGCGGTCGGTGACGATGGCCTCGGTGGTCAGGAGCAGGGACGCGATGCTGGCCGCGTGCTGGAGCGCCGAGCGGACCACCTTGGTCGGGTCCACGATACCGGCCTCGAACATGTCGACGAATTCGCCCGTGGCGGCGTTGAAGCCGCGGGAAGCCTTCTCCGCCTTGATCTTCTCCACGATGACCGAGCCTTCCGCGCCCGCGTTGGACGCGATCTGCCGGGCCGGGACGTCCAGGGACTGGGTGACGATGTCGATGCCGTGCCGTTCGTCCCCCTTGGCTTCCAGCTTGGCCACGGCCGCCTGCGCCCGGATGAGCGCGACCCCGCCGCCCGGCACGATCCCCTCCTCCACGGCCGACTTCGTGGCCGCCAGGGCGTCCTCGACGCGCGCTTTCTTCTCCTTCAGCTCGATCTCGGTCGCGGCGCCGACGTGCACCACCGCCACGCCGCCCGCCAGCTTGGCCAAGCGTTCCTGGAGCTTCTCCTTGTCGTAGTCGGAGGTCGAGTCCTCGATCTCCTTCCGGATCTGGTCGACGCGGGCCTTGATCTCGGTCTTCTTCCCGCCACCCTCGATGATCGTCGTGTTGTCCTTGTCGATCACGATCCGCTTCGCCTTGCCCAGGTCGGCCAGGGTCGCGTTCTCCAGCTTGTACCCGGCTTCCTCGGTGATCAGCCGTCCGCCCGTCAGCACGCCGATGTCCTCGAGCATGGCCCGCCGGCGGTCGCCATAGCCCG
Source organism: Candidatus Limnocylindrales bacterium (assembly GCA_035300625.1). GTDB lineage: Bacteria > Eisenbacteria > RBG-16-71-46 > SZUA-252 > SZUA-252 > DASQJL01. The sequence continues at coordinate 34,109 of DATGVG010000222.1, read as the reverse complement.
GCGCCTTGACCGCGGCCACGTTCAGGATCCCGCGCAGCTTGTTCACGACCAGGGTCGCGAGCGCCTCCCCTTCCATGTCCTCGGCCACGATCATCAGCGGGCGGCCGGTCTGCGCCACCTTTTCGAGAATGGGAAGGATGTCCTTGATGGACGAGATTTTCTTGTCGTGGATGAGGACGGACGCGTCCTCCAGCACGACTTCCATCCGCTCGGGATCGGTGACGAAGTAGGGCGACAGGTAGCCGCGGTCGAACTGGAGCCCTTCGACCACCTCGAGCGAGGTGTCCAGGCTCTTCGCCTCTTCCACGGTGATCACCCCGTCTTTCCCAACCTTGTCCATGGCGTCGGCGATCAAGGCTCCGATCTCGGCGTCGTTGTTCGCCGAGATGGTCGCGACCTGGGCGATCTCGGCCGGGGTCTTGATGGCCTTGGACTGGCGCTTCAGGTCGGCGATGATCGCCTGCACGGCGCGGTCGATGCCGCGCTTCAGGAACATCGGATTCGCGCCGGCGGTGACGTGCCGGATGCCGAACTGGACGATTGCCTGCGTGAGCACGGTGGCTGTGGTGGTGCCGTCGCCCGAGATGTCCTGCGTCTTCGTGGCGACTTCCTTGACCATCTGGGCCCCCATGTTCTCGTAGGGGTTCTCGAGCTCGATTTCCTTCGCGATCGTCACGCCGTCGTTGGTCACGGTGGGCGCGCCGAATTTCTTGTCGAGGACGACGTTCCGTCCCTTGGGTCCCAGGGTCACCTTCACGGTGTTCGCGAGCTTGTCCACGCCGCGCTGGAGCGCGTCGCGGGCAGCCGCGTCGAATAAGAGCTGCTTCGCCATGGCGGTTCTGTTCCTCCTTGCGGCGCGCCCCCCATGGGCCGCGCTCTGGCACTAAAGCGGTGAGAGTGCTAACCGGGTGAATGTAGCGGAAGGGGAAGCGGGGCGCAAGGGGTGCGGGCTGGCGACACAACGCACGCACCTCCAATACGTTGCGGGATCTAAATGAAGTTATCCTAGTAGGCCCCGCCGAACGAAGGCATCTGGCCCTCCGCGGGAACCAGCACTGCCTCCCACTTCGGCACCTTGCTGATCGCGTCCAGCATCGCGGTCGCCTCTTCGTCTCCCGGTCGCAGGACGAGGAGCCGCTCCGCCATCCGCTTCGCCTTCTCGAGCAGGACCCTGTCGGAGAAATAGAACATCAGGTAGCGGTTGGCCTCGGCGTCGCCGGGGTCCAGCCCGAATACTCGGAACGCCGCGTCGTAGAGGCCCGCGCGAGGCAGCCCGGGCGTGAGCGCCGCGCACACTCCATCGAGGGCCTGCCCTCTCCCGAGCGCCGGAAGAGACTTCAGCAGCCCGGCCGCATCCGTGGGCCGACCCGAAGCGAGGAGCGTCGCGGCGGCCAGCCGCCGATCAAAGTCCCACGACAGGCGATCGGCCTCCTGCATGTTCAAGAGCGCGTTCACCGCCCGATCCACGTCTCCCGCGGCCCACGCTCCCAAGGCATAGCTGCGCACGGCTCTCTGGTATTCCTGGTAATCGGGCTTGGGACCCGGGGACCGGACGCGAAGCTCGGGGAGCCGGATCTCGAACACCTGGCAAGCGGGATTCAGCCAGAACATGTATCGCGGCCAGCGGGTCGAATCCTGGTATTCAGCGGGCATGGTCACGAGGGTGCTGTTCTGGTACCAGGTCCGCATCGCCTGGATTCCGACCAGATGAACGGACATTCCCGTTTCCTCGGGCATCTGACCGGTCACATAGACGCGGGCACTGTCCGGGAGCTGCGGATGAAGTTTGCGGAAGGCAATCTCGACGTTCCGGAGGCATGCGGATGCAATTCTGAAGTTGGCCTCCGCGGGGAGCGTTGCCTTCCCAGCATCGGTTCCACGGTACCAGGCGCCCAGGACCAGGAAGAGCGCCGCGGGAACGAAAGCCGCCCTCCAGCTCGCCCGCCGGAAAGGCAGGGCCAGGAGGATGGAGGTGCCGATCGCCGGCAGGCACGCATAGTAGGGAAACCAGTGCTTCGCGGATGCCACGGTGAGGACCGCGGGCACGACCCCCGCCAAGATTCCGATCCACACGATGGTCCTGTCCGGAAGCGAGTGCTCGATGGGTGATTGTTTCCCCTTGCGATCGATCCAGGGCAAGAGGCCCAGTAGAAGCAGCGCACCGAGCAGCGCCGGAGTGAGGTCATCGCGCCACGGCGTGTGCAGCACCGTAGGCGCAATGTTGACCAGGGTTCCCGCCATGCGGAGCCCATTTCGAAATATGCGGGGGTTGTCGAGACCGACGTAGCCCCCTTCACCGCTCGAAAAACCATGGAGGAAGAGCGCGTGGATCTTCGGATGTACGGCTCCCCAGACCGCCACCAGTCCGGCGTATCGGAGTGCTGAACCTTTCATCTGCGAGCGCTGGCCCGTGGTCAGGGGCCGCAGCATGACGAGGGCCGGCAAGAAAAAAACGGCGCTCTCCTTCGAGAGCAGCGCCGCCGCCATGGAAGCGAGCGAGAGCAGGCGCCGTCCGCTGGCCTCGCAATTCAGCGCGGCGGCGAGGAAGACCATGGCGAAAATGTCCTGGGAGCAACTCACCCATCCGACCAGGAGAGGCGTCGCCCCAAGACCGGCCAGGAACACGCCGGTCATCGTTCCGAGCTTCTCTCCGCCGAGACGGCGCGCGAACACGGCAACCAACGTCACCGCGACCGCGAGAAGGAGCGCGTTGAGAACGTGACCCCATAGCGGATTGTCGGGGCCCAGGAGGGTGAGAAAGCCAAAGTAAAGCTCCCGTGAGATCGGCCGGTAGAACGCGGCGCGAGCATCCGGGAGCAGTTGGATGGGACCAAACGTGCTCGCGCGCTGGAGAAAGGTGAAATCGTCGGAGATGAAGGTGAATTGAAGGCAGGGCGCGGCCAGGATCAAAGCGAGGAGGGCGGGGACGGCGAGGATGACCCGGGAAAGATTCTGTCGCAAATCAGCGCCTCTTGTTACCCCGCCGCTCGTAGATCGTTCGCAATCCGTGCAGGGTCAGGTTGGCGTCCACTTTCTGGATCGTCTTCGAGTGCGGGGCGATCGCCTTCGCCAGGCCGCCGGTCGCGATGACCTTGGGCCGCATGCGCGCTTCGGCGGCGATTCGACGCACGATCGCGTCCACCTGCCCCACGGCGCCGTACAGAAGCCCCGACTGGAGGCTCTCCTCGGTGCTCCTCCCCACCACGCGCGCGGGCGGCTTGATCTCGAACGCGCCCAGGCGCGCGGCGCGGCGGATCAGGTTCTCGGCTGCGGTCAGGACGCCGGGCGCGATCACGCCGCCGAGGTAGCGGCCGTCCTTCGAGATCACGTCGAACGTGGTCGCGGTCCCGAAGTCCACGATCACCGTAGGCGTCCCGTGGCGCTCGATCGCGGCCACCGCGTTCGCGATCCGGTCCGCGCCGACGGCGGCCGGGTCCCTGTAGTCGATCGGGAGCCACGGCGCGCTCGCCGCCGTCACCTCCAGCGGCGCCTTTCCCAGCACCTGCTTCACGGCCTCGGCGAAGATCGCGGTCTGCGGCGGGACCACCGAGGCGATCACGGAGGCGTGGGACTTCCCCGACAGCTCGGGCGCGATCTGGCGGAGGAGGAGCGCCGCCTCGTCCGCGGTCCGGCGCGTCTCGCTGCTGACGCGGTAGGAGCGCGCGAGCTTCACGCCGTCGAACACGCCCAGCGTCACCTCGGTGTTTCCGATATCGATGGCGAGGAGCATTCCGTCCTCCCGCGCGCGGGCCCGTGCCGCCCCGGCCCGGCGCATCCTAGGCGAACAATCCGCGGTCGCGCGCCGGACGCCCCCGTGCGCGCCAGAGCGCCCACGCGACTCCCACACTCATGAAGTACAGGACGACGAGCGGCGCCGTCAGGATCAGCATGGACGGGCCGTCTCCGGGCGTGATGATCGCGGCCCCGAGCGCGATGAAGAACACCGCATGGCGCCATGCGCGCCAGAGCGCGCGCGGCGAGACGATTCCGAACCACGCGAGCAGGCAGAGCACCAGCGGCATCTGGAAGAGGAGCCCGCACCCCGCCGCCAGCTTCACCGCGAAGCTCAACAGCGAGCCCACCGACACGCGCGCCTCGATCCGCGGCGTCGCGAACGACTGGAGCATACCGACCATCGCGGGGAGCAGAAGCTCCACCGCGAACGCGATCCCCGCGTACAGGAGAAGCCCCGACGCCACCATCCAGGGCATCGCGAATTTCCGCTCGTTCTTCTTCAGCCCCGGCGCCACGAACCGCCACGCTTCCAGGAGCACGTACGGCACGGCGATCAGGCCCCCCGTCCAGAGCGCGACCTGCATGCGCGCGTTGAACGCCTCGCCGGGCGTGAGCGCCAGCGCCTTCTGGTTTCCGATCAGCCGCACGAGCAAGGCGTCAAGAAGCCGGTCCGAGAACGCCCACGCCGCGCCGACGAGGATGACGGCGACGATCGCCACGCGGACGAGCGTGCTTCGAAGCTCGTCCAGATGCTCGAGCAGCGACATGACCCGCTCCAGCTCGGGCCCCTGCCCGGGGCCGGCCTCCGGAGCGGCGGTCGGTGGCGGCGATTCCGTTTCGATCGTCATTTGAGGAACGATCGCAGCTCTTCCAGGAATTGGTTCAGGTCCTTGAAGTGCCGGTAGACCGACGCGAATCGCACGTAGGCCACTTCATCCAGGGAGCGCAGCGCCTCCATGACCCGTGCCCCGATCTCGTGGGAGGGCACCTCGTCCACGCCCGTCCGCAAGAGGTCCGCCTCCAGCGAATCGATCAGCTCGTTCAGGCGCTCGGCGGGGATCGGGCGCTTCTCGCAGGCTCGCAACAACCCGTTCAGGATTTTCTCCCGGTTGAAGGGCTCGCGCCGTCCGTCCTTCTTGATGACGAAGAGCGGCGTGGTCTCGATGGTCTCGTATGTGGTGAAGCGGCGGCGGCACTTGAGGCACTCGCGCCGCCGGCGGATGGCCTGCCCCTCTTTCGCCGCCCGCGAGTCGATGACCTTGTCTTCCTGGTGGCCGCACGAGGGGCACTTCACGCGGGCTCCCCGGAGCCGAACGGGATCTCGCCGGCCACAACGGGAACGCGGGCGCCGGCCCGGTCCCGAACCAGGAGGGCGCCGGTCTCGAGGATCTCCTCGACGGTGCCCTCCACGCGGCGATCCGCGGTCTGCACCACGATCGGAGAGCCGGCGGCGGGCAGGCGCGGCAAGAGCGCCAGGCGGAGGGCGTCGGCACCGTCGCGCACCGCGAGGCGCCGGTAGGCATCGAACCGCGCGAGCAGGTCCGCGAGAATCGCGCGGCGGTCGAGCACGCGGCCGCCCGCTGCCTCGCGAAGGGACGTGGCGCGATCGCGGAGCTCGTCCGGGAACTCGCCGGCGCGCTGGTTCACGTTGATCCCGGTGCCGATGGCGAGCACGTGGCCGGGGCCGCCGGGGCCCCCTGCCGCGCCCCCTGGCCGCGCCTCGGCCAGGACGCCGCACAGCTTCCGCCCCACGTGGAGCACGTCGTTGGGCCATTTCACCGAGAGCGGCTCGCCGGCCGCCTCGCTCCCCGCCTCGGCCACCGCGCACGCCATCGCGATCCCCAGAAGGGGAAACCGCGCGAGAGGGATGGACGGGCGGAGCAGCACCGAAAAGAGGAGCGAGTTCCCGGGAGCGTCCCACCAGGAGCGCCCCTGTCGCCCGCGCCCAGCGGTCTGCTGGTCCGCTGCGATCACCAACCCCTCGGGCGCGCCCTCGGCCGCGCGGCGCAGGATCTCGTCGTTGGTGGAACTAACCGAGGCGCGAAACTCGACTGGAACGCCAAGAAACCTCACAACACCTCGTCGATCAACAGCGAGAGATCCAGGGCCGGGGCGGAATGCGTGAGCGCGCCGATGGAGATGTACGACACGCCGGGGATCGCGAATTCGCGCACGTTGGCTAGGCGAACTCCGCCTGAAACCTCGATCTCGGGCCCGCTGCCGGGAACGCCGCCCCCTGCCTCGGGAGCGCCGCTCTTGCCCTTGGCGCGCGGCATCTTCCGGGTGAGTCCCAGCCGCTTGATCACTTCGGCGATCTTTCCGGGAGCGAAATTGTCGAGGAGAAGCCGGTCCACGCCCATTCCGCCCACTTCCACCGCTTCCTCCACCGAGCGCACCTCCACGACGACCGGGAGCTTCTTCAGAAGGGCGGTCTTCTGTGCGCGCTCGACCGCCGCGCGCAGCCCGCCCGCCGCCTTCGCGTGATTCTCCTTCACCAGCACGCCGTCGAAGAGCCCGAACCGGTGGTTCATCGCCCCGCCGGCCAGCACGGCGTACTTCTCCAAGATCCGGAGCCCCGGGGTGGTCTTCCGCGTGTCGAGAATGTGGACGCCGGTCCCCTCGATCGCCTTGACGAAGGCGCCCGCCAGGGTGGCGATGCCGGAGAGGTGCTGGAGAAAATTGAGCGCCACGCGCTCCGCGGTCAGAATCGCGCGGGTCGAGCCCTCCAGCACGGCCACCGGCGCGCCGCGCGGCACCGGGCCGCCGTCCGGCGAGCCCCACGTGATCCGCATCTGGGGATCCAGCTCGCGAAAGGCCAGTGCCGCTACCGCGCTCCCTGCGAGGATGCCCTCGTGCTTCGCCTGGATGTGGGCCCGCGCGCGGGCAAACGGGTCAACGACGGCGTCGGTGGTCGCGTCCCCTCCCCCGACGTCCTCCGTCAGGGCCAGGCGAACCATCGGCAATGCGATCGTTTCGAGCCGCACGCGAAGACTCCTTTTCAGGGGACAACCTCAGCTCGTCCAGGCGGTCGCGAAAGACCGCGGCAAGCTCAAACTCTTCCCGGGATGCCGCCTCCAGCATCTCCTTCTCGAGCACTTCCATCAGCCCCTCGCGGTCCAGGTCCAGCGCCCGCGCGGGGAGGAGCTGCTCCACGTCGGGGGCGGCCGCCGCGTCCGCGACGGAGGTGGTCCGCATCACTTCCTCCACCGACTTCACGATGGTGGTCGGGGTGATTCCCTTCTCCTGGTTGTACAGGAGCTGGACCTCGCGTCGGCGGTTCATCTCCTCCAGTGCTCGGCGCATGGCCCCGGTCACCTGGTCCGCGTACAGGAGCACCTGGCCGCGGATGTGGCGCGCGGCGCGCCCGGCCGTCTGGATCAGGGACGTCTCCGAGCGCAGGAAACCCTCCTTGTCCGCGTCCAGGATCGCGACCAGGGACACCTCCGGAAGGTCCAGCCCCTCCCGCAGCAGGTTGATCCCCACCAGCACGTCCACCTTGTGCAGCCGGAGCGCCCGCAGCACTTCCATCCGCCCAATCGTGTCGATGTCGGAGTGGATGTAACGCACGCGCACCCCGGCCTGGAACAGGTACTCGGTCAGATCCTCGGCCATTCGCTTGGTCAGCGTCGTGACCAGCACGCGCTCGCCGACCTCCACCCGCTTCCTGATCTCCTCCAGCAGGTCGTCGATCTGCCCGCGCGTCGGGCGCACCTCGACTCTCGGGTCCACCAGCCCGGTGGGACGGATGATCTGCTCCACGATCACGCCGCCCGACTTCTGGAGCTCGTACGGGCTGGGAGTCGCGGATACGAAGATCGTCTGCCCGACTAAGGCCTCGAATTCATCGTAGCGGAGCGGCCGGTTGTCCAGCGCCGACGGAAGCCGGAAGCCGTAGTCGACCAGCGTCTGCTTTCGCGAGCGATCCCCCTCGTACATGCCGCCGATCTGCGGCACCGTGACGTGCGACTCGTCCACGATCAACAGGAAGTCGTCGGGGAAATAATCGATGAGGCACTGCGGCCGCTCGCCCGGCTTCCTCCCCGACAGCGGCCGCGAATAGTTCTCGATCCCCGCGCAGTAGCCGATCTCGCGGAGCATTTCCATGTCATACTCGGTCCGCATCTTCAGCCGCTGCGCTTCGAGGAGCTTTCCCTCGCTCTGGAAGAGGGCCAGCCGCTCGTTCAGCTCGTCCCGGATCGCACGCAGGCCCTCCTGCAGCCGGAGCGGGTGCGTCACGAAGTGCTTCGCGGGATAGATCGCCGCGGAGGTGAGGATACGGAGCGTCTTCCCGGTCAGAGGGTCGATCACCGCGATCCGGTCCACCTGGTCGCCGAACAGCTCCACGCGCAGACCCGTCTCCTCGTACGCGGGGTGGATCTCGATCACGTCACCGCGCGCCCGGAAGGTCCCGCGTTTCAGCTCCAGGTCACCCCGCGAGTACTGGGTGCGGACCAGGTGCTCGAGGATGCGCTCGCGCGGAATCTTCTCCCCCACCTGGATGAACAGGCGCTCGCGCTGAAAATCCTCGGGCGAGCCCAGCCCGTAGATGCACGACACGCTCGCCACGATGATCACGTCGCGCCGCTCCAGAAGCGCGCTCGTCGCCTGCAGGCGGAGGCGGTCGATGTCGTCGTTGATCGAGGCGTCCTTTTCGATGTAGGTGTTCGTCTGCGGAACGTACGCCTCGGGCTGGTAATAGTCGTAGTAGCTGACGAAGTAGCCGACCGCGTTCTCGGGGAAGAACGATTTGAACTCCCCGTACAGCTGGGCGGCCAGCGTCTTGTTGTGGGAGATGACGAGGGTGGGGCGATTCACGGCCGCGATCACGTTCGCCATCGTGAAGGTCTTTCCCGACCCGGTGACTCCGAGGAGCGTCTGGAAGCGGTCTCCCCGGTTCATGCCCTCGGTCAGCTCCTGGATGGCGCGCGGCTGGTCCCCCTGTGGCTGGTACGGCGCGCGCAGCTTGAAGGAGGACGGCGCTTCCCCGACCAGAAGCGCCCCGGGTGGGGTCGGCCTCGCCGGCCCCGGGACTTCGTTCATCGAGGTTCGACGCCCGGGATGGTGGTGCGCAGCGTGTAGCTCACGGTTACCGGCTTTTCCGGCGCGCAGCGAACGCTGAACTCCAGCGTGGTGGCGTCCTTCTTCGTGGCGGGATAGCTGGAGCGGACGACTTCCCACGATCCGTAGGCATGCTCCGCCACGGTGACGTCGATCGCCTTGTCCCGGTGGTTTCGGAGCGTGATCTCGACCGTCGTCTCGGTCTCTCGCGCCGAAACCTGCTTGAAGTCGGTCTGCTTCCGCTCCACGGCCACGTCGAAGACCCCGCCCACGGCGACCCGGGCCTTCTCGTTCTTCGCCGTGTGCTGGATCCGGTCCTCGCCCGCGAACTCCAGGGCGCCGTCCCGGTCTCTCTGGTAGACGCGCACGACGCCCGCGGGCAGCGGCATGCCGATGCCGGAAGCGGCCTCGTTCTGGAATTCCAGCGTGGCCATGACCTGGTCCGCGTTCTTCTCCGAGTCGTACACGAACTTGCGGGCGACCTTGACGCCGCGCGCATGGAAAAGCCCGAGTTGCTTCACTTCATTGTTGGCGATGGTGGCGCGCTCGGGAAGCTCGTAGAGGTGGTACTCGGAGAATCCGCGTTCGTCCAGCTTGAGTGAGGTCGGCAACTCGACGCGCATCAACCCCTGGTACTGCATGGGGCGCGGCACGGCGGCGCGGTGGAGCGACCCCGCGACCAGCTTGACCAGCGCGTTCTCGTACGTCTCGCCCGACGTGTTCTCGACCGTCGCCCACCCCTGAATCTCGAGCGACGTCCCCGCCTCGTCCTGGATGGCCACGTATTCGGCGTGCCAGGTGAGGCCGCCCGTCAGGTAGGACACCTCGACCGGCACGGCCCCGCCGGGAGCGGAGCGAATCCGCCAGACCAGCGTGGGTCCGCCCGTCGGCACGCCGGGGAGGGACGCGAGCGCGACCTCCTGCACCTCGGCGCGAGTCAACATCGAGAGGGCGCCGTCCGGGCCGCGCAATACCAGGAACGCCCCGTCGAAGGAGGCGAGCGCGCCGCGCCGCGGATCGCCGCCTTTCATCCGCACCTCGACCCTCTGATCAACGTACCGCTGGAGGAGCCGGTCGGTCGTGGCGAAGTCGTTCCGGTAGTCCTGCCAGGCCACCTCGAGCGGCGTGTTCCCCACAGGGCGGATATGGACCGACGTCGGGTCCAGCTGGGCGGCGACGCCCGTGAAGACGATCTCCGAGCTGCCGCGCGCGAGGGTGACGGTCCGGCGGTCCTTTACCAGGCCGAGGTTCTCGTTGTACACGGTCACGGACAGGTCGCGGTTCCGATCCGCGCCCCCGCCTTCCCCGCTTCCCCCACTTCCAGAGGGGTCCTGCGCCCGGACGGCCGGCGCCCCCGCGAGGGCGAACGCGGTCACGGCGCCCGCGATCCGGAGCGCGGCACGGCCCACGCGAAGCGTTCCTTGTCGGCTCACTGGAGCACCTCCAGATTTTTCTCGAGCTTCTCCTTGGTGGAACCCAGGTTCTCGAACTTCTCGCGCTCCCGGTCCACGACGTCCTTCTTCGCCTTGCCCAGGAAGTCCTCGTTCATCAGCTTCCGCCTCGAGACGTCGAACTCGCGCATCACGCGGTCGTATTCCTTTTGAAGCCTTGTCCGCTCTACTTCGACATCGATCAGTCCTTCGAGGGGGAGGAAGATCTCGTGGTTTCGCACGACGGTCGAGGCCGCGACCCGCGGCTTGGCCACGGCCGCCCCCACTTCCAGCGACTCGCCGCGCCCGAGGAGAAGGATCAGGTCCCGCTGCCCCTCGAGCACCGCGGCGTCCGGCCCCGACGCCCGGATGCGGATCGCCGCCTTCCGCGCCGGCGCGATGTTCATCTCCGAACGCAGATTCCGGACGGCTCCGACCACATCCTTCAGCAGCGCGATCCGCGCCTCGGCGTCGGGGTGCGACGCGCCTCGCGCGGGCGCGGGCCACGGAGCCACGATCACGTCTCCCTCGGTGCCCGGCAGCGAGTGCCACAGCTCTTCCGTCAAAAACGGCATGAACGGATGGAGCAGGCGGATCACCGTGCTGAACACCGTGTGCGTGACGTAGCGCACCGTGAGCGCGTCGGGACCCTGCGGCCCCGCGTACAGTCGCGGCTTGGCCATCTCCAGGTACCAGTCGCAGAATTCCTTCCAGGTGAAATCGTAGATGTCCTTGGCCGCGTCGCCGATCCGGTAGGCGCGCAGGTTCCGCGTCACCGAGCGCACGGCGGAGGCCAGAGCGCTCAGGATCCACTGGTCCTCGTCGCGCAGCGTGGGACGCGACACGGGGTCGTCGGGCACGTAGCCGTCCAGGTGCGGCTGCACCAGGCGGAACGCGTTCCACAGCTTGTTCGCGAAGTGGCGCCCCAGATCCACCTTCTCGTCCGAGAAGCCGTGGATGTCGGCACCCTGGGGCGAGAGGAGCACCAGCGTGGTGCGGAGCGAATCGGCGCCGAAGCGGTCCATCAGCTCGATCGGATCGGAGGAATTGCCGAGCGACTTGGACAGCTTCCGCCCCTGCGCGTCGCGCACGATGCCGTGGAGGTAGACCTGGGGAAACGGCGCCCGCCCCATGAACTCGTACCCCGCCATCACCATGCGCGCCACCCAGAAGAAGATGATGTCGGGACCGGTGACCAGTACGCTCGAAGGATAGAACCTCTTCAGGTCTTCCGTCTCCTCGGGCCACCCCAGCGTGGAGAACGGCCAGAGCCACGACGAAAACCACGTGTCCAGCACGTCCTCGTCCTGCGCCAGCGCCGTTCCTCCGCACTTCGGGCACTTCGTCGGCGTCTCGACCTCGACGATCAGCTCCTTGCAGGCGGAGCACGTCCACACCGGGATGCGGTGGCCCCACCAGAGCTGGCGCGAGATGCACCAGTCGCGGATTCCCTCCAGCCACCGGAGGTACACCTTTTCCCAGCGGCGCGGCAAAATCGTCAGCTCCCCGCGGCTGATCGCGGCGTGCGCGGGCTCGGCGAGCGGCTTCATCTTCACGAACCACTGGAGCGACAGGTAGGGCTCGACCACCGTATCGCAGCGGTCGCAGTGCCCGATCGAGTGGCGGTGCGGCTCGACGCGCGCGAGGAGCCCGCGATCCTCCAGCGCCTCCACGATGCGCCGGCGCGCCTCTTCGCGCGTGAGCCCCTTGAAATCGCCCGCGTTCTCGTTCATGACCGCGCTCTCGTCCATCACCGTGATCGACGGCAGCCTGTGCCGCTGTCCCATCTCGAAGTCGGACGGGTCGTGCGCGGGAGTCACCTTCACCGCCCCGGTCCCGAACTTGGGATCCACGGTGTCGTCCAGGATGATCGGGATCTCGCGTCGCAGAAACGGCAGGACCGCCGTCTTCCCGTGCAGCGGCGCGAAGCGCTTGTCCTTGGGATGCACGGCCACCGCCACGTCGCCCAGCATCGTCTCGGGGCGCGTGGTCGCCACGGTCACGTGGCGCTGCGTGCCCTTGACCGGATACTGGATGAAATAGAGCTTCCCGTCGGTCTCGACGTGGTTCACTTCCTCGTCCGAAAGCGCCGTGTGGCAGCGCGGGCACCAGTTGATGATCCGGTTGCCGCGATAGATGAGGCCCTTCCGGTAGAGGCGGACGAAGACCTCGCGCACGGCGCGCGACAAGCCCTCGTCCATGGTGAAGCGCTCGCGTGACCAGTCGACCGAGTCGCCCAGGCGCTTCATCTGCTCGGTGATCCGCCGGTGGTACTCCTCCTTCCACCGCCACGTCTCGGCCACGAATGCCTCGCGTCCCAGGTCGAAGCGGCTCTGGCCGCGCTCGGCCAGGCGCTTCTCCACCACGTTCTGGGTGGCGATCCCTGCGTGGTCGGTCCCGGGGAGCCACAGGGTCGGCTCGCCCATCATCCGGTGCCAGCGGGTCAAGAGGTCCTGGATCGTGTGATCGAAGGTGTGCCCGAAGTGGAGGCTTCCCGTCACGTTGGGCGGCGGAATCAGGATGACGAAGGGGGGGCCTTCGGAGTCGTTCGGCCGGAAATAGCCACGCTCCGCCCAATGGGCGTACCACCGCTTCTCGACTTCCACGGGATCGTAGTTTTTGGGGAGTTCGGTCAGGCTGGTCATGTTTTGCTCTAACTCACGTTCCTCCAAGCGAATCAGTTAAGGTATCACACGTGATTTCGATGGTCAAATCGGGGGCCATCGGGCTCAAGCTGGCCGGGATACGGCCGATAGACTCCGGAGCGGGGATCTCCGGCCCCGGCGGCAGCGCCCGGAGCCTCCAGGAGGGGCCGTTCCTATGAAACGTCAGGCTCTTGTCGCCGTCTGCCTGCTCGCGGCCGCGTCGTTCGCGGCGTTCGCGGCGCCGGCCCAGGCACAGATGTTGGATGCGCGTCGGCTGGGAATGGGTGGGGTGGCGACCAGCGACAACGGCGCTTCGCGGACCGCGAACATCGCCTTCCGGGGCGTGCCCCAAGGACACAGCTCGCGCTCCATCCCGCTTCCCATCGGGCTGATCCAGTACGCGCACAACCACCCGACGTTCGATACCAGCGACTCGACCTTCAACATCTTCAAGATCCTGAACCTGGTCTCGAACCCGCCGCTCACGCTGCAGCTTTCCAAGCCCAAGGATGTCTCCGGGGATATCTCGGTCTTCGTCGCCCGCGATTCGCTGCGCGTGGACCTGGACGACGTCCGCCGCGCCATCCCCAAGGACGGGTGGAAGCAGGGAGGCGTCTACCACCTGATGGCTGTCGGGATCGGGATCAAGCAGTTCTTCGTGCAGGTGGTGCCCACGGTCCACGTCCGAAACGAGTTCAAACTGGATCCGGCGCTCCGCCGGGCGCTTCGCGACGCGGAGCCGTTCGTGGGCAACACCCGCTACGGAACGACCGACGACGGAGTCGCCCAGGCGGCAATCGCCTGGCAGGCGGGCATGACCGTGCGGCCCTTCTATCACGCCCCTATGGACGCGAACGTGGGGGACCAGGACGATCCCAACGCCGACGACCCGCGCCGGAACGGAGCCACCGCCCTCTACGTGGGAGCCGCGCCCAAGGTTTTCTGGGGGCTTGCGTACGGGTCGCTGAAGGGCTCGGCCGGGGCGACCACCGGTGACACGCTCTTTGGAAGCGGCAACCCGGTCGCCATCGACATGTCGGTCCTGACCCGGGATGCGGCGATCGGCGGCGACGGCGGCAGCGGCCACGGCACGGGCGCCGACGTCGGCGGAGTCGCCTTCTACCACAACTTCGAGCTGGGCGTCGGCATCAACGACTTCGGGAGCGAGATCCACTGGAAGACGACGGTGAAGCAGCACGTCTACAACGACTCCCTGAACCAATTCACCACCACCACGCTGGGCCGCGACGTGGAAACCACCAGTCGGATCCCCGCCGCCGTCACCGTGAACGTCGCGAAGCGGTCGGGCTCGATGACCCTGGCCGCCGACTTTGTGGACACGGAGCTGCGCACCACGGTCCACCTGGGCGTGGAGCGCTGGATGGGCAATCTGGCCGTGCGAGGCGGCGCGTACCGGGACACGAACGGCCGGTGGCAGATCACCGGCGGCTCGGGACTTCGCTTCGGAGGAATCGGCGTGGATCTCGCGGTGGCTACCCACAGTCGTAACATCGAGGAAGCGCGCGCCGCCGAGCTTTGCGCCTCCCTCACGCTCTACTAGGGAGGTTTCGATGCGCCGCTGGATCGCCTGCCTTCTCCTGCTTCCCGTGCTCGCCGCCGGCTGCGGCGACCGGAGCCTGATTCTCACGGTGGACGTGCTCTCCTTCCTGGACCCGGCCGACGTGACCCAGGCGTACGGGCCGATTCCGGCCGGCCTTCCGACCACCAGCGTGGACGTGGCGAGCCAGGAAGTGTCGCTTCTTCCGGGGATCCAGGACGTGACCGAGGTCTCCAGCGCCAAGCTCGATATAGGAGCCTCGTTCGACAACACGACGGGAAGCGCCAGCGCCCACGTGTTGGTCTTCATCACCTCCGCCGACTCGGCCGACGTCTTCTCCACTGTGCCGATCGCCGACGTCCCGGTGACCCTGACCCCCGCCAACGTGACCAACGTGGCCACGGAGGTAACCTCGGTCGCCCTGGCTCAAGCCCTGGTAGAGCCCAAGGTGAAAATCGGGCTCCGGATCACCTTCAACACGGTCGGGAGCCTGGCCCCCGTGCAAGGGACCGAATCGATCACCCTCCTCCGCGCCACGGTGATAACCAAGAAGAAGCTGTAGTAGAATCCGGCGCGTGGAACCCGCGCCCGTGACATCCTCGAACGCCGCCCCACCGGGCATCCCCGGCCGCGAGTCCGTTCTGGCCCTTCTCCACGAGCACACCGAGACCCCCGGACTCCGGAAGCACGCCCTCGCCGTGGAGGCCGCCATGCGGGCCTACGCGCGGAAGCTTCAGGGCAACGAGGAGCTGTGGGGCGTGACTGGGCTGATCCACGACTTCGACTACGAGAAGCACCCGACCACCGCGGAGCACCCGTTAGTCGGCTGCCGCATCCTCGAGGAGCGCGGCTACCCCCGCGAGATGGTCGAGGCGATCCTGGGCCACGCCTCCTACTCCGGCACGCCCCGCACGACGCCGATGGCCAAGGCCCTGTTCGCGGTCGACGAGCTGTGCGGGCTGGTCACCGCGACAGCCCTGGTGCAGCCGAACAAGACGCTCGCCGAAGTGACGGCGGATTCGGTGCTGAAGAAGATGCGCTCGAAAGGGTTCGCGCGCGGGGTGAACCGCGAGGACATCGAGCGCGGGGCCGCCGAGCTGGGCGTGTCCCTGGAAGAGCACGTGGGCACGGTGCTCGCGGCGCTCCAGGGCGCATCGGGGGCGCTGGGGCTGTGAAGGCCGCCAAGGCCGCGGCGCCGGACGTCGCCGCCCTCGAGCAGTACCTCACCTCGATCGGCGTCGACGGCGACAAGGATCCGGAGTACGCCGTCACGGCCGCGCTCCTCTCCGAGCTTCTGGTCGAGCGCACCGCCGGGCTCCGGTCCGCGCCTCCGGTGATTTCGCCGCTCCCCTATCGCGGCCGCCCCGACGAAACCGTGGGCCTCGAGTCGGTCCGCTTCTACGGGCTCTGCCCGCATCACCTGGTTCCCTACATCGGCGACGCGAGCATGCGGATGATCCCCGGCGACCAGATCGCGGGCGCCGGCGCTCTGGCGCGCGCGGTGCGCGAGCTGGCGATGGTCCCGCGGCTTCAAGAGAACCTCACGCAGGCCGTGGCCGACTTGATCGAGCGCGACCTGGCGCCACGGGGTCTGTGGGTGCGGATCATGGGGCGGCACTTCTGCATGGAGCTTCGGGGGACGGGGCACAGCGCCCGGCTGGTGAGCGAAGCCCGGCGGGGAGCCGCGTTCCCGGCCGGCGGCGACGGCGCGCGCAGGCCCGCCACGCGTTGACGTGCCCTCCGTTTCGATCGTCATCCTCACCCGGAACCGCCCCGGCTACCTGACCCACGCCCTGCGATCCGCCGGCGCGCAGTCCCACGCCGAGGTGGAGCTGGTGCTGGTGCGGGACGGCGGCGACCCGCTGACGGGCGAGGCCCGCTCCGTAATCGAGTCGCTGGAATTCCCGACCATCCTGGTAGAGCGCGACGGCGAAGCCCTGGGCGTCGCGCGCTCCCGCAACGAGGGAATTGAGCGGGCGCGGGGAGACGCGGTGGCGCTCCTGGACGACGACGACCTCTGGCATCCGCGCCACGTCGCCCACCTGGCCGCCGCGCTCGACCGGGATCCCGCGCCGGACGTGGTCTACTCGGACGTTCGCCTCCGCCGCGAGGACGACGGCGACGAGCGCGCGATCGCGCGCGATTTCGACCTCCCCGTCTTCCTGCGCGACGACTACATTCCCCCCAGCGCCATGCTTATCCGGCGCGAGTCGCTCGTCCGGTTCGGCGAGTTCGACCCCGCGTTCACATGCTCCGAGGACTGGGAGTGGATGGTCCGCGTGGCGAAGAGGGGCGGCGTCATCACGCGCTCCCCCGGGATCACCGCCACCGTGCTGATCCACGCGGGAGCGCACAGCGCGCTGCGGCTGACCCGCATCGAGGAACGGAAGCGCTGTCTCGCGATGCTGAGCGAGCGCCACGGGCTTGGGCCCCTCACGCCGAAGACGTTCTGGGAGGTGGCCGAGACGATATGTCCCGGAAGCGCTACGACGTCCTGATCGTCGGCGCGGGCCCCGCGGCGCTTTCGGCCGCGCTCTGGTTCCGCGATTTCGGACTCTCGGCGGTTCTGCTCGAACAGAATCGCCAGCCCGGCGGACAGCTCCACGAGATCCACGCTGCCATCCCCAACTACCTGACTGCCTTCGGATGGAACGGCGAGCGCTTCGCCGGAGTCGCGCTGGCCGACGCGCGCTCCGCCGGGCTCGAGGTCCTGGTGGGCGAGGCGGTGCGGCGGGTCTCCGTCCGCGAGCTGTGCGTGGAGCGGGGCCGCGAGCGGCTCCGCGGTCGCGCGATTCTCCTCGCGACGGGACTTCGGCGCCGGAAGCTTGGCGTGCCCGGCGAGGATGCGCTCTTGGGGCGGGGCGTGAGCCACTCCGCGAACCGCGATCGGATGCGCTTCGCCGGGCGCCCCGTGGCGGTCGTGGGAGGCGGCACGGCGGCCGTCGAAGACGCGCTCCTCTGCGCGGAGGCGGGATGCGACGTGACGCTGATCCACCGGTCCGGGCGATTCAAATCGCGCGACGACTTTTTGAAGCGCGCCCGGGCGCACCCGCGTATCCGGTTCGTCGTGAGCGCCGCGATCCGCGCCATCATCGGGACCGAGCGGGTCGAGGCGCTGCGCTACCGCCGGCGCGGCATGCGGAAGGACGAGGAAGTGCGGGTGGACGGCGTGTTCGTGCGGATCGGCTGGGAGCCGGAGACGGATGCGGTGCGGGGCAAGGTGCGGCTGGATCGCGCGGGATTCGTGAAGGTCGGCGAGGGAGGGCGAACCAGTGCGCGCGGCATCTACGCGATCGGAGACGTTTGCTCGCCGCGCTGCCCGTCGATCGCGAACGCGGTGGGCCAGGGCGCCGCGGTCGCGTGGGAGATCGCCCGCGCCCTCGGACGGCTGCAGGCGCGCTAGTCGAAAGCGCTCGCGAAGCTGAGGGCAACAACGACGGCGGCGCCGACGAGGAGGACCGCGCCGATGGTCCCCGGAGCCGATCCCAGCTTCGCGCCCGCCCGCCAGGTCATGTCCGACGCTTTCTGGGACGCGATTCCCGACCCCGCGTACCCGTAGCTTCGGAAGCGCGAGTATTCGCCCTCGACCGTGACCGCCACCCAGTCCCCCTGGTTGAGGATCACGGCGCCGACGAACCCCGGCGATTGGAACTTGAGCCCGCTGTCTTCCCCGCCGCCGAGCAGGACTCCCGGAGCGAAATCGAGCGATGATTCCCGGGAAATCCAATGGCGGTATCGCCCCCGGATCCCCGTGCGCGCGTGATCGCTTCCGGCGAGGCCGTACGCGGTCGCCCCGACGGCGGCGCGATCGGACACGTTCTTCATCCAGCCGAGATCGAGGGAGAAATGGAGTCGCGAAGCCCCCAGCGAAATCGGGTCATGGTCCAGCCGATACAGCACGCCCAGCTCGGTGATCAGGAAGGAGCGGCACTCGGGGAGCGGCTTTCCCCGCCAGCAGAGGGCGTGGGTTTTCGCCGGAGCAGGGTCGCTTTCCGCCGCGGCCGGGATCGCGAAAAGGAGGAGAGCGAGGACCGGGAGAAAGCCGCGGGCTCCCATCATCGAACCTCCATGGTGCGCCAGCTCAGACCCGCTCGACAAAACTCCCGTCGCGCGTGTCGATGCGAACCCGGTCGCCCACGCCCATGTGCTGCGGAACCTTGGTGACGAGCCCCGTGTTCATCTTGGCCGGCTTGGGCGAGGACGAGACGGTGGCGCCCTTCATCACGGGGTCGGTCTCCACGATCTCCAATTCGACGAACATAGGAAGGTCAACGCCGACAGGCTTCCCGTCGTAGTAGGAGATCTCGACCGTCATCCCCTCCACCAGATACTGGGAGTTGTCGCCCAGGTAGTCGGAGGGAAGGTTCGACATCTCGTAGCTCTCCGTGTTCATGAACGTGAACTCGTCGCCGGAGCGATAGAGGTATTGGAGCGGATGGTGGTCGAGGTCGGCGCGCACGACTTTGTCCTCCGACCGGAAGCGGTGCTCCACGTTCGAGCCGGTCACGAGGTTCTGCATCTTGGTCTGCACCATCCCGCGCCAGTTTCCCGGCGTGACGTGCAGCACGCTGATGACCCGGCACGGCTTGCCGTCATGCAGGATCACCATCCCGACCTTGATCTGAGTCGCTGGAATCACGGAAATCTCTCCTCGGATTGAAAATATCGGCGGCAGTCCTTGAGTGTAGCAAACCTGTACGCGTCCGGCAAGCCGGCGCCCGAAAATGGACGGAATTACAATCCCCCGCGCCCGGCCGGTAAGACCTACCGCGCCACCTTCTCCCATAAACTGCGGCGCCCCAGGAAAGTTAGCCGTTACAACGCTGGCATGGACGATGCTGCCCCGTGCTATCGGATTTTGGGGGCACCCGAGTGCGCAGCACACTGCATCCCGATCTCGTCGAGGGCCCGCTAGACCTCCTCGTTCCGGCCTGAACCTCGACCTTCCGGTGGTAGTAGCACGCGCAGCTCCGCAGAACCGCCCGCTCTCGCACCATCCTACGCCGCCTTCGACGAGATCAGGGTGCCCCTGATAACGACAGCGGCCCAGAGGGAAAGCACCATGAAACGACAGCATGCCATTCCCGTCCTGGCGAGCCTGATGCTCGCGATGCTCGTCACCGCCGCGCAGCGCGCGAGCGGAGAGCCCGGCATCGCAGGCAGTGCGCCCGCGGCCGAGGGAGTCACCGCAGATTCCGTCCTCGCCGGCAATCCGCGGCCCGCTCCCGTGTCCGTGCGCGGAATCCTGCGCGACGCCAATGGGAGCCCGATCCGCGGAGCCTCGATCCGGCTGACGTCAGAGACCGATACCGTCCGCGTCTATTCCGACACGTTCGGGAAGTTCCACGCCAAGCTCACCGCCGCGCGCGGCGTCTTCGTGTTCGTCCAGGCGTTCGGATATCGCGACCTCTACCGCTCGTTCCGCGCTTCGGGACACCCGATCGAGGCCGCGTTCGCGCTTCCCCCTCCTTACCCGCTCGGATGGACGCCCATCACGGAGGCGCCCCTCCCTCGCGCGTCAGGCCGCGGGCGAGTGCCTGCCTAGCGCCTATCGCTGTTCGCTCCGGGCTCAAGAACGGGCTGCGCGTCGCTCTGCTTCACGTGCCCCGCTCCGTAGATGAAGACCAGCCTCCCCCCCAGGTGTCCGGCCCACAGGATGATCGCCGCCGCGATCACGGCCACGGGGGCGGCCATCCACGCGCCGCGCCGCACGCCCGCGCTGGCCCAA
This sequence comes from Candidatus Limnocylindrales bacterium, assembly GCA_035300625.1. Classification (GTDB taxonomy): domain Bacteria; phylum Eisenbacteria; class RBG-16-71-46; order SZUA-252; family SZUA-252; genus DASQJL01. The sequence continues at coordinate 13,955 of DATGVG010000222.1, read as the reverse complement.
CCCAGGAGCGTCGCCAGCGCGAGCACGCCGATGCCCCAGATCGCGGTCTCTTCGTGGCGGCTGATTTCGGCGTGCGGGACGCCCGCGCTCTCCGCCCGGTCGTGCGCCGACTCCCCACTGAAGTACGCGGCCCCCGCCCCGGCGAGCGCCAGGGAGAGGAGGACGGGCCCGAACCAGCGCAGCCATTCCTTCCTGAGAATTGCGTAGGCAAGGAGCGCCAACGCGCCGGTCACGCCGAGGGCGAGGGGAAAGTGGACCACGGCCGGGTGCAGCTCCAATCCGAACACCGAACAATGCCCCCCTTCTCGCGCCCCTAGACGCCGTAGGCCTGACGGAGGATCGCCATGGTGTGCGTCACCGGGCGCTTCAGTCCGTCGGCGATCTGGATGTTGCAGGTGCCGCACGAGGTGAGGATGACCTCGGCGCGCGTGCGATCGATGGCGCGGAACAGGCGGTCGCCGATCGCCTGCGCGCGATCGTAATTCTCGGCCCGCATGCCGTAGGTGCCCGCGATGCCGCAGCACGAGTCCTCGATGGGCCGGATGGAAATGCCGGGCACCAGGCTCAACAACTTGATCGGCTCTTCCACGATCCCCTGCGCCACGGAGTGACAGGCGTTGTGGTACACCACGTTCAGCGGCACTTCGCGGAACTGGGTGTTCAGCTCGCCGCGCTCGTGCAGCATCCAGAGATATTGGTGCACGTCGATCGTATGATCCGAGAGCCGGCGCGCGTCGTCGGTGTCCAGGATGCGCGGGAAGTCCTCGATGAGGGCGAGACCGCAGGAAGGAGCGCTCGCTACGACCGTGTAGCCCCGATCCACCAGGGGCAGGAGCGTGCGGAGGTTCCGCTCGGCGTCCGCGCGCACTTTCTTCTCGGCCCCCATCGTGATCAGCGCGATCCCGCAGCAGCACTGCTCGGGGACGATCACCTCCACCCCGTTCGCCTCGAGCACCTTGACCGTGGCGGCGGCCTCCCCCTCGGGGTCGTGGAAGCGGGCGAAGCAGCCGGCGAAATAGGCCACGCGTTTCGTGATCGGGACCTGGCGCGCCGGGATCGGTCCCAGCCGCGCGTGCCCCCCGTGCGCCGGCGCGCCGCCCGCGCCCACCGCATCCGTGCCGGCGGCGGCCGGCGGGGCGGCCGGGGTCAGTGGAAGCGCCAGCGCGCGCTTCGACGCCTTGTCCCCCGTGTGGAACGCGCGGCGGAACTGCGGCAGGTCCAGCCGCCCCGCGATCTTTCCCACGGCCTCGCGCGCGCTCCGCTCCATCGGGTTTCCGATCGCCGCGTTGGCCAGTCCCGGAGCCAGCGAGGCGATGCGGGCCACCTTCTCGGACTGGCCCAGCACCCAGTTCCGCAGCGGCATCCCGCGCTTCTCCACGAATTCGCGGCGGGCCGCGACGGCCAGCCCCGGGATGTCCACCTGGCTCGGACACTCGCTCAAGCACAGCTTGCAGTTGAAGCACGAGTCCATCACTTCCTTGAACGGCTTCTCGGTGAGCATGCCCGTGTCCAGCTCGCCGCGGATCACCTCCATCAGCAGGGACGACTTGGCTCGCGCGCTGTGCGGCTCGAGGAGCGTCGTGCTCCCCACCGGGCAGTAGTCGCGGCAGGTGCCGCAGCCGTGGCAGTGCTCGATCATCGCGCGGTAGTCGGGCTCGTCGAAGACGGTCCCGGTGGCGACGTACTCGTTGGTGTAGCGGAGCGAGTCCCCGGGGAAGGTCGCGGCGCCGGAGATCACGGCGCCCGGGTTCAAGATCCCCGCCGGATCCAGCGCGCGCTTCACCGCGGCCATCACCTCGTAGGACTCGGGATACTGGCGCCGCAGATACGGCGCGCGCAGCACGCCGTCCCCGTGCTCCCCCGTGATCGTTCCCTTGAGCCGCCACGTCAGCTCGAACGCCTCCTCGGCCATGGCGGCCATGCGCGAAACGAACGTCCCCTCGTGCGGATCCAGGAGCGGGACCACGTGGACGTTCCCGTTCCCCGCGTGGCCGAAGATGACGTAACGCGTCCGGTGTCTCGCGAAGACCGAGCGCAGCCCTCCGATGTACTCGCCCAGCGCCTCGACGGGAACCGCGGTGTCGTCGATGAAGTTCATCGGCTTCTCGATCGGGGACGCGCGGTAGACCAGGGGAAGCGCCGCGCGGCGGACGGCCCAGAGCGCCGCGCGCTCGGCCTGGTCGCGCGCCGGCCGGAAGTCGAGCACCTTCCCGGGACGCGCGGCCACCCACTCCTCGATGGCCGAGAGGCCCGTGCGCGTCTCCTCCTCGGTCGCTCCCTCGAACTCGACCAGGATGCCCGCCTCGAAGCGCTCCGGAATCAAATCTCGAAGATCGGGGCGGTCGGACCGGACGAAGGCGAGGACGGTGTGATCCATCGCCTCGATCGCGGAGGCGCCGGCGCGGCGGGCTTCGAGCACCGCGTCCACGGCCTCGTGCCATGACGCGAAATAGAGGAGAGCGACGGAGGTGGCGGCGGGCTTTGGCACCAGCCGCATCACGGCCTCGGTGACCACCCCCAGCGTTCCCTCCGAGCCGCACAGGAGGCGGAGCGGATCGAAGCGGGGCTCGATGGAGGAGACCTGGTCGCCTGGGCTCCAGGCGCCCCACAGGTCGTAGCCGCAGGAATTCTTGTTCGCGCGCGGACGCTCGGGCAAAAACCGCGGAGCGCCTGCGCGGAGGATCTTCGTGACCTGCGCCTCGGCGCGCGCCCACGTCGCGGGCGGATCCGCTCCTCCAGCGTCATCCCCCAGCCGCACGACGGTCCCGTCGTGCAGCACCACGGTCATCGCGAGCAGATGGTCTTTGGTCGCGCCGTGTCGAAGGGTGTGGGCCCCGGCCGCGTTCGTGCCGATGGTTCCCCCGATGGTGCAGAAGTCGCCCGACGAGGGATCGGGACCCAGGCGGAGTCCGTAGGGCGCCACGGCCTTCTGGACGCGGGTGTGGATGACGCCCGGCTCCATGCGGACGCGCCGCCGCCCGGGGTCCACGTCCAGCACGCGGTGCATGTGCGCCGAGAAGTCGAGGATGATCCCGGCACCCAGGGCCGCTCCCGCCAGGCTCGAGCCGCCTCCCCGCGGCGTGACCGGGATGACGTGTTCGGCCGCGTAGGCCAGGACCGCGGCCACGTCGGCGGTCGACTTGGGGGCGACGACAGCGAGGGGCTTCCTGCGGAAAATGCACGCCGCCGTCGAGAAGAGGGCGAGGGTGATCGGGTCGGTGCGGACCTCCCCCGCGATCCGGGGGCTCAGGTCACGTTCGATGTGTCGCTGCGGCGGGTCCATGTTCACCCCCCGCGCGGGTGCGGCTCAGGCGCGCTGGAGAAGGAAACGATCGTAGAGGAGTCCGGCCACTCCCCCCCCGAGGAGCGGACCCACCCAGTATACCCACTGGTCCTGCCAGAATCCCGCCACCAGCGCGGGCCCGAAGGCGCGCGCCGGATTGAAGGCCATGCCCGTTAGAACCCCGCCCATCAGGATGTTCGCCGTCACCGTGAGGCCGATGGCGAGACCGGCGAACCCGGCCGGCGCCCGGGGGTCCACCGCGGTGCCGAACACGACGGTCACCAGCAGGAACGCGGCGATGCCTTCCAGGAGGGCCGCCAGCGAGGGACGGATCGAGGGATCGGCCGCGGGCGCGCCCAGGTGCGCATCGGCCGCGCCATTGTGATATGCGATGCTGAGGAGCCACGCCCCGACCACCGCGCCCGTGATCTGCGCCACCCAGTAGAGGAGGGTCATCCCCGGGGAAAGGCGCCGCGTCACGAAGAACGCGAACGTCACGGCCGGATTGAAGTGGCCGCCCGAGATGTGGCCCAGGGCGTAGATGCCGATGAGGATCGCGAGGCCGTGGGCCACGGCGATTCCCGTGGTCCCGATCGTCTGCGTCATCTGCTGCTGGAGAATGGCCCCGGCGCCGATGTAGACGAGCCCGAAGGTGCCCAGGAATTCCGCCCAGAATTTCCGCGCGGCCTGCATCAGAGCGACGCCACGGTCTTCTTGTCGAGCCGCTTCGTCAGCTCGACCAGGAGCTTCACGGCCTGGTCGTAGTCCTTCCGGTCCATGATCGTCGAGTGGCTGTGGATGTACCGCGTCGGGATGAAGATCACGAGCGACGGAATCCCGGTGTCGTAGACGTGGAACCGCCCCGCGTCGGTGCCCCCGCGCTCCACGGTGCCCAGGTGATAGGTGATCTTCTGCTTCTCGCAGATATCGACCGCCAGATCGCGAAGCTTGACGTTCGGGATCATCGAGGCGTCGTAAACCAGGATTCCGACGCCCGCGCCCAGCTTCTCGTCTCCCTCGCCCGTGGTGCCCGGAGTGTCGTGCGCGATCCCGACGTCCACCGCGATCGCCACCTGCGGCTTCACGGAAGCGACGCTGGTCTGCGCCCCGCGCAGCCCCACCTCTTCCATGGTGGTCGCGACGCCGAACACGGTGTTGGGATGGCGCGCCTCTTTCAGCTTCCGCAGCATGTCGACGACGAGCGCGCACCCGACCCGGTTGTCCAGCGCCTTCGCCAGGTAGAGCCGATCGTTGGACATGACCTCGAATCCCGCTTCAGGCACGATGGGGTCCCCGGGGCGGATTCCGAGTTTCTTCCGCACGTCGAAGTAACTGGTCGCGCCCACGTCGATGAACATGTCCTTCAGCTCGAGCACCTTCCGGCGCTCTTCCTCGAGCAGCTCGTGCGGCGGCTTCGACCCCACCACGCCGATCACGTCGCCCTTCTTCGTCCGGATGCGGACCTTCTGCGCCAGGACGACGTGGCCCCACCATCCGCCCATCGGAAGGAACTTGATGAAGCCCTCGGGCGTGATCCCCTTCACCATGAAACCGACTTCGTCCATGTGGCCGGCGACCAGGACGCGCGGCTCGTCCGACGTCCCCTTCTTCCGGCAGATGACGCTCCCCAGGCCGTCCTTAGAAACCTCGCCCAGGCCGCGGAGATGCTTCTGCATCTTCCCGGCGATCTCCGACTCGTGCCCCGGGGGTCCGAATCCCTCGCAAAGCTCCTTCAGCAGCGCATGGCTGGCATCCATGGAGACTCCTCGATCGAAGGCGTAAGTGAATGAATTCGCGCGAGTATCGGACGGTGGGCGTGGGCTGTCAAGGCAAGGGGCGGGCGAAGAAAACGCCCCCGCGGGGGGTCCGCGGGGGCGTCAGGAACCGAAAGGTCTCAGCGTGCGGCGGCGATTACCGCAAGGCGACGGTCACCGGCGCGTCGACCCGGATCGTCACCTTGCTCCCTGGAGGCACTTCCACCTCGTAGCCCTTCGCGGAGAGGACCACACCCGTTCCGACCACGGCGCCGCCCACGGCGCCGATGACGGTGCTCTTGGTGGAGTGGCCGGCCACCTTGCCGATGATCGCGCCGGCGACGGTGCTCCCGCCGATGATCAGCTTGTCGCGCGTGCTGGTCGACTTGGCCGCGAGCTTGCCTTCGCTGCCGGTCACCGTGGAGCTGATCCGCTTGGTGCCGCCGACGGTCTCCAGCTCGTTGAAGTTGAACTTGATCAAGGCGCGAGCGTCCTCACTCTTCGACTTGCTCGCGCGCTGCAGGTCGGCGATGTTGCCGCGCACCGTCGCGCCCTCTTCGGCGACGACCTTGCCGTCCACGACCAGCGGGGCGGTCAGCTTGGCTTCGACCGCATCCCCGATGTTCGAGGTGCGCGTGTCCGCGCTCGTGACCATCGCCACATCGAAGGTGGTTCCCTGCGAAATCTGCGCGGTCCGCTCGCGCGTCTCGTGGGTGCTGGACGAGCCGCCCGTGTGAGTGGTGTGCGTGGTGTGCGTCGAGCCGCCGCTGGACCGAGGCGGGTTCGACGGCGGAGGATTGGTGGACGCCGGCGGCGGGGTCTCTTCGACCGGATACGGGCTCTCGGCGCTGGTCGACGTGGTGTCGGTCATCGAGGTTTCGGATTGCTTCTTCTGGCACGCGGAGAGCCCGACCGCGAGGACGAGCACCAGTGCGAGAAGCACGGCAAAGCGCAACAGTCTCATGACACCTCCTCCGTCCCTAGTACGCTAGTAGATGAAGCGGTACGTGAACCCGCCCAGGAGCTTCAGCTGGTTCGCGTCCGAGACGAAGTTATACCGCAGCTCGCCGAAGAGGGCCAGATTCGGCATCACGTCGGTGCGAACGCCGCCCTGGATGTTCAGACCGAGCTTGGTTTCCGATTGGTCGGCAATGTTGGGCACGTTGGTCGTCGCCTTGATCCAGTGCAAGCCCAGGCCGCCGCCCGCGTAGGGCGTGACGCGGCTGTCCTGGAGCGGGAAATCGATGTTCAAATCCGCGCCGAGGGAGAAGTCCTTCAAGTCCGCGTTATAGGGGCCGACGTCCTGGCCGACGCTCCAGTACTCGACGATCGGCGCGATACGGATATTCCGCGCCAGCTCGCCCGCATCGATGTGGACCCCGAGATCGACGGTGCTGCTCGCTCCCTCGGGGTCGACGAGGCCAATCCGCGCCCCGATGCCCTTGAAGCCGAGCCCGACGTCCTCCGTCGTGCGTTTGGTCTGGGCCGAAGCGGCCGGCGCGAACGCCGAGAAGCCCGCGACCGCCACCAGTGCGATCCCGAGCGCGGCGGAAAGCGTCGCCCGTCTGCTGCGTGTACGATCCATAGTTCCACCTCCCGGTTCTTCCCGTGTTCCTCGGATGCTCCGCGAGGAAAGGTACCCCAGGGCGCCATCGTCGGCTACTAGAACCGGAAGCGGAGACCCCCCTGCAGGGCCAGGCCGTCGAGATCGATCTCCTCTTTGACCTGACCGTTGACCGTGGGATCGAAGAACTTGGCCGACACCGTGCTCTTGTTCCAGACGCCCTCGCCGTAAAGCGACATGTTGGGCGAGACGCCCAAGTTCAGGCCGCCGAAGAGCTGGGCTCCCATCCCGTCGTAGTCGTTCTGGAAATCGAACCCGGAATCGTCGGTGCCCTGGACGGTGAGCCATTCCCACCCCAGGCCACCGCCGACGTACGGCTGAAACTCGTTCGTCACCGGGAAGCGGACGCGAAGAATCGCCATCAGCGGCACGAGGTTCGTCTCGACGCTGTTCGTCTCGACGACGCGCTGGCCGACGTTGCCGGCGGGATCGGTGAACGTGGAAATCACCTGCGACTGGCCCGACTGGCGGTGATACCAGGAAGCGCGCACGCCCAGATCGAGGGCCTGGCCCACTTCACTCCCCAGCTCTCCGTTCAACCAGAGCCCGTTCCCGGGTTGCTCTTCGGGATCGAAGCTGCCCGCGCCGATGGAGCCGAAGTAATGGGGCGTGTACGAGCTGTAGCTGTCGTCGCGGTAACGGTCGCGGTAGCGCGGACGGGTGCGGCGAATCGGATGATTGCTCTCGGAGGCATAGTGCGCGGTGCCCAGGAGCGTCGGAGTCGGCGCGGCCATGTCGTTCTGGAACGCGAGGCCCTGATAATCCAGAGGCGACGCCACGGCGGGGACCGGCGCACCCGCCTGGGCGCCTACGAGGACGAAGGCGATTGCCAAAATCAGCGTGACCGGATACGTACGTCGCCCGGCTGCCCGTCGTCCGACGGTAGCGTGAGATGAGCGAAACATGGATGAGCCCCTCCCTTTCGCGAAAAGGTGTGACACGAAGACGTTCCCCTTCCAAGCAGGCCATGTGCCACGCGTGAACATATTGCCGTTGCTCCAGTTACGCGGGCTGCGCTCCGCCCGGGTTGCATCGTGTTGAACACCCTGTGTCGAACTTTCTACATACCTTGACCCCGGTCGACTACCCTCCCCGCGTGACGAGAAAGCTCCCCGGCGCCCCGCGAGCGCCGCTCCCGTGGCTCTTGGGGGCGGCGATCTTCGTGCTGCCCGCCCTGGGATGGGCGCAGCCGGCGGAGTTCCTCCCCGCGCGGCATCCCGCTTACGAGGAGATCGAAGCGCTCGCCGCGCGCGGAAGCCTGGACTCGATCGCGGTCTACACCAGGCCGCTCGCCCGCGTCGACGTGGCGCGGTCGTTGATGCGCGCGCTCCGGCTGCATCCCAGCCTCGCTTCGGACCTCCACTACCAGAGGCTGGCGCGCGAGCTGGAGCGAGAGCTGGCCGACCTGGGCGCCGAGACGCAGGTCGCGGAAACAGGACCGCTCGTGGACCTTGGACCCCGCGAGCAGCGGTTTCGTTTGAGCGCGGCGGGGCACTTGCGCGGCGATTACGAGGAGCGGCGCGCCATCCACTTCCGCTTCCGCGACGAGTCCTCCGTGACCACCCGCCTCTCGCTCCAGCTCTGGCCCGCCGTCGCGGCCTTCGAGGATCTGGGGATCACGCGGATCCGCTCCCAGCGCGCGTGGATCGACGCCATTGCGCTCCACAGCGACCTGGAGACGACCGTGCTCCGGACGGACCTGACCGCGCGGACGGGGCCCTGGACCCTGGCGGCCGGCTACGACTACTTCCGCTGGGGCCCGGGAAGGCGGGGCACCCTCCTCCTCTCCGACGCCGCGGGTCCGATGGGGTTTTTGTCGCACTCCGTCCATCTGGGCCGCGTGACCGCGACGGCCCTGACCGGGCAGCTCTCACGGGCGGACGGGCGCTACCTGGCGGCGCATCGCATCGAGGCCGCGGTCAGCGGGCGGCTCACCGTGGGGCTGGCCGAAGCGGTGCGTTACAGGAGCGGCAACGTGGACCTGCTCTACGCCATGGGGCTGATCCCCTACGCCATCGTGGAGCGGACTCAGATCCGCGACGCGGCGACCGACTCGGTGCGCGGCCTGGAGCGCGCGAACATCATGGCCTCGATGGACCTGGTCTGGCGGCCGATCCCCGACCTCTCGCTATCGACCGAGCTTCTGGTGGACGATTACGCCACCGAGAACCGTGACATGCCGAACCGCATCGCCTACCAGTTCGGAGTCAGCAGCGACCGCCCGTTCGGCGCGCGCGCCGTCCGGCTCTCGGGCGAGTACACGCGCGTGCGGAATTTCACCTACTCCGTGGATTACGGGCAGAGCTTCATCCACCGGGGCCATCCGCTCGGCTACGTGCTGGGACCGGACGTGGAGAACGTCTTCGTCGAGGCGATATTCGACGTGAACCGCGACTGGCAGCTCCGCTGGAGCGGCGACTTCACCAATCACGGCGAGGGGAGGCTGGGCCAGGCGTGGTCGCCAGCGCTGGGCTTCGTGTCCAACGACGGGCTGAGCGGCATTGTCGAAGAGCGCCGCGAGGTGTGGGGCGACGCGCGCTGGATGCCGCGCGACAACGTGGACCTGTCGCTGGGAGTGGGCTACCGCCGCGTGCGGAACGAAGGGAACATCCCGGGCAGGGATCCCAACGCCTGGCTCGCGCGACTCGCGTTCGACGTTCGCTACTAGCGGCGCCCCGCTACTAGCGGCGCCCCACCGCGCGTTGCCGTCGCGCTGCTAGTTCCCCCGCTGCAGAAGACCGATCCCCGCGACCGTGGCGCCGGCCAGGAACGTTGTCCACGCGATCACGGCGAACCACACTAGGCAGCCGATGGCGCAGACGAGGAGCGCCCGGCCGGTGCTCTGGTAGTCGAGCGCCTGGCGCACGGCCACAACGAACGCGGCGAGCATCCAGAGCCCGGCCACCACCTCGAAGAGCAGGCCGACGAACGGGAGCCCGCCCAGGATCCGGAGGATTCCCGGAGCGCTCGCGAAGCCGATGGTGCGGAGCAGTTCGCCCATGTCCGAGTGGGTCTCGGGCCCGGGCAGGATCTTCGTCCCGATGAGCCACGCGAGGGCCGCCCACAGGACCCACCCCACCAGGGCGCCGATGATCCGGAATCCGATCGCGCGACCGCCGCCGTCCGCCATCGAAAGTCCCGCCGCGACCGCGGAGACCAGCACGACCGCGAGAGCCTGAACGTTCGCGGTTTTGTCGGCTTCGACTTCCTCGTAGGTGGCGGACCGCAGCATCGCGGCCCCGACCACGCGATTCACCCAGCTCGACATGGGTTTCCCTCCGTGGAAACGTCAGGCTATCCCGCGGCGGGCGCCCGCCGCAGGGGTTGGAACACGCTTCGCTCCGGATCGTCGGTCCTCGAGGCGTTCGCCTTCGCCTCCTCCCAGAAGACCTCCTGGGCGCGCGTCGGCTTCTTCCGGCCGTCGCGTTTGGCGTAGGTGCCGTCCGCCTTCAGCTCCCGCGCCTTCACGTTGTCGGCGAAGATCGCGTCCAGGATGCGGCCCAGCCGGGCGCGGTGCTCCGGCCGGTTGACCGGCGCCATCAGCTCCACGCGGCGGTCCAGGTTGCGCGGCATCCAGTCGGCGCTCGAGATGAAACTCTCCACGTCGCCGCCGTTCCGAAACTCGAAAATGCGCGCGTGCTCCAGGAAGCGGTCCACAAGGCTCACGACGCGGATGTTCTCGGACAGATCCTTCACGCCGGGCCGGAGGAGGCACGACCCGCGCACGTTGAGATCCACTCGCACCCCGGCGCTCGACGCCTCATATAGCGCCTCGACGAGGGGAATGTCGAGCAGCGCGTTCATCTTCGCCCGGATCACCCCGGGGTCCTCCGGCGTGGACTTCGCGATCTCGCGCCGGATCAGACCGAGGAGCCGCGACCGGAGCCCCAGCGGCGCCATCTCGATCCGCCGCCACTGCAACGGCTCGGAATAGCCGGTGACGACGTTGAAGAAGCCGGTGAGATCGGCGCAGAGGTCCTCGTCGGCGGAGAGAAGTCCGATGTCTGAGTACTCGATGGCGGTCCGCTCGTTGTAGTTCCCCGTGCCGACATGGGCGTAGCGCTCGATGCCGCCCGTCCCGCGGCGCATGATCAGGAGCGCCTTCGCGTGCGTCTTCAGCCCGGCCAGCCCGTACAGCACCTGCGCCCCCGCGTCCTCCAGGCGGCGCGCCCAGTTCACGTTCCGCTCCTCGTCGAAGCGGGCCTGCAGCTCGAGCAGCACCGTCACCTGCTTCCCGTTTTCGGCGGCGCGCTCCAGCGCGTTCACGATCTCGGACGTGGAGGAGGTGCGATAGAGCACCTGCTTGATCGCCAGCACGTTCGGATCCTCGGCCGCCAGCGCCAGCAGCCGCACCACCGGCTCGAACGTCTCGTACGGATGGAACAGGAGGATGTCCTCCTCCTGGATGGCGTCCCACAGGCCGTCCAAGGGCGGGATCCCGGGCACCGGCTGCGGCGGCCACGCGGGAGCGCGGGGCGCGCCCAACGAGGGCAGGCGCGCGAAATCGGTGAGGAACTTGAGTTCCAGGGGCTCGGGCACGAGGTAGACCTCGCTCTCCTCCAGCTCCAGCGCCGTCCGGAGCCGCGTGACCAGCCCCTCGCTCGCCTCCCGGGCGATCTCCAGCCGGACGGGATCGCCGCGCATGCGCTGGCGGAGCACCTGCCGCACGGCGTCCACCAGGCTCTCTTCCTCCTGGTCGTCCGTCGCGAAGTCGGCATCGCGGGTCACGCGGAACGCCACCGCCTCGCGGATCTCGTACCCGTGGAACAGCTCGGCCAGGTGGTCTCCGGCGGCATCCTCGAGGAAGACGAAGCGGTGCACCGCTGCCTGGGCGCCGTCGACCCTCGCGCCCCCGCCCACCTGGACCCAGCGAGCGCCGGAACGCGGGAGCTGGACGATGGCGAGCCGCTCCTCTTCCCCCTCTCGCGCGAGGCGCACCGCCAGGTGGAGCGCCAGGTGGTGGAGGTGCGGAAACGGCAGGTCGGTCGAGACCGCGGCGGGGCTCAGAACCGGCAGGATCTCGCGCGCGAAGAGGTGATCCACGAACGCGCGCTCGCCGGGGTCCAGCTCGGCCGCGCGCACGAAGCGCACGCCCCCGTCCCGGAGGCCCGGAACGATCTCGCGCTCCCAGAGCGCGTAGGCCGCCGTCACCAGCTCGCGCACGCGCGTCTGCACGGCCGCCATCTGCTCCTCCGGCGTCAATCCGGTCGGGGTGCGCTGCTCCACGCCCATCCGGATGCGGTCGCGGATCGCGGCCACGCGGATCATGAAGAACTCGTCCAGGTTCGAAGAGAAGATGCCCAGGAAGCGCGCCCGCTCGAGGATCGGGTTCTGCGCGTCCTGCGCCTCTTCCAGCACGCGCCCGTTGAACGCGAGCCAGGTGAGCGCGCGATCGAGATAACGAGCCTCTGCTGTCGTCGGTTCGGCGGTCGGCACTTTTGTGGGTCCTGATCGTGAATGATGATGGCCACAACTCTTTATTGTTACGGCAATTAGAACACAATGCCGCCCGCGGCGCACCTAGATTCCGGAGAAAGCAGCGTTGACTTGCAGCGGGTTTTTTCGGAAAGTTAAGCATACTTAATCATCGATACTCGAAGCCCCATCCCGATGCCGGAGCCGTGCGCATGGAAACCTGGAAGCGGTTTCACGAAAAGGAGCTGACGCACTCGATGGCGCATTACCTCCAGGCCATCGCAGCCCTCACGCGCGCGGGAGGGACGTCGGTGAGCGCGATCGCGGAGAGGCTGGGAGTGAGCAAGGCGGGCGTGACGTCGATGCTCCGCTCGCTCACGTCGCGCGAGCTGGCGAACCACGAGCCGTACGGCGACGTGACGCTGACCGCGGAGGGACATCGGCTGGCGGCGCGCACCGAGCGGAGCCGCGACGTGCTGACGCAGTTCTTCGGCGAGATCCTGGGTCTGGATCCCGCGACCGCCGAGGAAGACGCGTGCATGATCGAGCACCTCGTCAGCCCCGAGTCGATGGTGCGGTTCCTTCGTCTCACCGCGTTCCTCAGATCCGGCGATCCCGCGGCGGAGCGGTTCCGCTCCGAATTTCGCGACTACCAGAACCGCTGCGAGAGCGGGATCGAATCGGAGCACTGCCCCGTCTGCCACGGTCACTGCCTGCGCCATGCGCTGGACGCGCTGGGCGAGGCACCGCCGGCCGGCGGCGGGGAGACGAAATCGTGACCGCGATGACGCTCGCGCTCCTGGCCCCCGGGGACCGGGCGGTGGTGCGCGGCATCCAGGCCGAGGAGGATTTCGCCCGCCGGCTGATGGAGCTGGGCCTGACGCCCGGAACCGAGGTCGCGCTGGTCCGGCGCGCCCCCTTCGGCGATCCCCTGGAATTGGTCGTGCGCGGTTCGCATTTCACTCTTCGGCGCTCGGAGGCGGAACGGATTCATGTCGAAGAGCTCTGAGCGCATCGCCATCGTCGGCAGCCCCAACTCCGGAAAATCGTCCCTGTTCAATCGCCTCACCGGCCTCCGCCAGAAGGTCGCGAATTATCCCGGCGTGACCGTCGAAAAGAAGGTGGGCCAGTGCCGCCTTCCGTCGGGCCGGGATCTGGTGCTGGTGGACCTCCCGGGCACGTACAGCCTGTCGCCGCGCTCGCCCGACGAGGCGATCGTGCGCGACGTGCTGGAAGGGCGCGGCGCCGCGGGTGAAACCGCGGACCGCGTCGTCGCGGTGGTGGACGCGACCAATCTGGAGCGCCAGCTCTACCTGGCCCTTCAGATCCTCGCGACGGGGCGCCCCGCGATCCTGGTCCTGAACCTCATCGACGCCGCCGAAGCGCAGGGGATTTCGATCGACGTCGCGCAGATGGAGCGCCTCCTGGGCGTGCCGGTGCTCGCGGTGTCGGCGAAGACGGGGCGCGGCATCGACCGCCTGCGCGTCGCGCTCGACGCGCCGCACGCCAACGGGCATCGGCGGGCTCTCGAGGAAGCGCTGGACCCCGCGCGCGGCTACCGGAACGTCGAGGAGATCGTCCGCCGCGTGGTCCGCCGCACCCCCGGTCGAAGCGGCGCGCGCGCCGGTCTCGACCGCGTGCTCACGCATCGCGTGCTCGGCCCCGTCCTCTTCGTCCTCTTCATGGGTGCCGTGTTCCAGAGCATCTACGCCTGGGCCACGCCGGCCATGGACGCGCTCGCGGCCGGCTTCGGCGCTCTCGCCGGCGCGGTGCAGGCGGCCCTGCCCGCGGGGCCGCTCCGCTCGCTCCTCGTGGACGGCGTCATCGCGGGCGCCGGCACGGTGGCCGCGTTCCTGCCCCAGCTTGCGATCCTCTTCTT
>DATGVG010000221.1:0-18900 GCA_035300625.1 Candidatus Limnocylindrales bacterium | reverse complement strand
TCCCCAGCGCGGGGAGAGCCGCCGGCAGGGCGGGGGCCGTCCCGTTCACGGTGAGCGTGGCGGGCGCGAGCGCGACCGCGTCGATCACGGCGGCCGCCCCCGCCAAATTATCCACGCGGAACGTGAGTACCAGGCTCTGATACCCCAGCGGCACCGGATTGGGAGCCGCGCTCACCGCCACTACCCGGATCCCGGCCAGGTGCACCTGCTCCCCGGCCAGCGAGAGGAAGAAGTCGAAGGCGTCCCCGGTGGCGTCCGTCCCGATCAGCCGGAGCGACGGCGCATACGTTCCAGGCGTCAGCGACGCGGAGATCGTCGCGGCGGCGAGGGTCAGGGTTCGGGTCGCGCCCGCCGGAACGACGATGGCCGCGCCCGGCGAAGCCGCGAAGGCGGCGGGGCCCGCGCCGAATGCGAAGACCGACGACGTGCCGATCGTGACCGCGCCGGAAGGGGCGGTGTTGGTGACGTCTACCGCGAACGCGATGGACTGGCCCGGGGCGACGACCGACGGGGAGACGGGGCCGGCGCGCGCCAGGGCCGGCGGAGCGAGGTATTGGATCGCGAGCTGTCCAGTGGCCGAGGCCGGGACCGTGGCCGCCCGGACTGTGTCAAGTCCGGCGGCCAGAGGCGCGACCAGAATCGCGCGCGCCAGGTTGTCCGCGCCGGTCGCGATCTGGAGCCCCGGCGCCGCCGACGCGTCGGAGGCGAGGAGGGAATCCGCCGAGACGGTGAGCAGCGTGCCCAAGGGCGCGAGATTGCCGTATGCGTCGCGCACCGGCCCGAACGTGACGCCGGTCGCGCTCTTTCCGTCCGCCGTGAGCTGCGTGCGCCCGGCCACGATGAGGATGCCGCCGGCGGGAGCGCTCGGCGATACCGTGATCACTCCCGAAGCCGCCGACTCGGTCCCGGACGCAGTCGCCGCGGTCACGCGCAGGGTGTCGGCCAGCGTGTCGGTCGCGAACGTCACGAACTCGCCCCCGCTCAGCGCGCCGAACGCGGGGCTGAACGTGACCGGATCCGTGGCTCCCATGACGATGGTCGCGGTGTCGCCCGTCGCGACGTTCCCGCCGGCGTCGAGCGCGCGCACGACGACGCGTGCGGGGACGCCCGCGGTCCAGGTGGAGGCGTCGGGGAGCACGACCAGCGAGGCGGCCCCAGCCGGGGCGATCGTCGCGTTGATGCTGATCGGCGCGATGGTCGTCCCGCGGGCATAGATCACGTCGGAGGCGGGCGCGCTCGCCGGCGCCTGGTAGGACACGTAGATCTGCCCCGCCGGGTCCGTCAACCCCACCTGCGTCGTCCCCGACCCGCTGGTCGGCCCCAGGGAGGCGAGCGATCCCGCCGGCGGAGAGCCGAGGTAGAACGTGATCGAGGTCCCGGGCGCGGCGTTGCCATGGGCGTCGCGAGCGGTGGCGGTGACGGTCGCGGCGCCGCCCGCGGCCAGGCTCAAGGACCCCGGCGAGAGCGCGATCGTCGTGGCCGCGTCCGGCGTAGCGCTCGCGTCGAAGAACGCGCTGTCGCCCGGCGCCGGGAGCGCGGCGCGGTACCGATTGTTCGAGGCACCGGCGACCGTGCCCACCCGTGCGACATCGCACGCCGCCACGCCCGACCCGTTCGTCACGCCCGTGGAGTCGGCGGCGCCGCCGCGGATCGCGTCCACGAACCCGCCTCCCGCGACCACGCGGAAGGTAACCGTCGCGCCCGGCACGAGATTCTGGAACGCGTCCCGGGCCGACACGCGGAGGGGCAGCGCCAGCTCCTGGTTCACGACGGCCGTCTGCCCCTGCCCGCTAAGGATCGCGAGCGTCGCCGCCGCGGCCGGGATCACCACGATGTTCCCCGACTGGACCGGCGATCCGGCTCCGGAGACCGTCAGGCGGATCGTCTCCGCGCGGGTTGCCCGCACGCGAAGCGCCGCTCGGCCCGAGT
Source organism: Candidatus Limnocylindrales bacterium (assembly GCA_035300625.1). Lineage (GTDB taxonomy): Bacteria > Eisenbacteria > RBG-16-71-46 > SZUA-252 > SZUA-252 > DASQJL01. The sequence continues at coordinate 16,971 of DATGVG010000221.1, read as the reverse complement.
CGGCAACGGCGAAGGTGTAGGTGGCGACGTCGTCCGCCGGCCCGTTGTCCACCAGCGCGCCCGAGGCGCCCGCGCCCACGCCCCACGAGATCGAGTCGGGGAGCGACGTGGACGTGTCCAGCGTCAGGGTCGGCGTGGCGTTCACCGCCACGTTCCCCAGCGGATCGCGCAGGGTGAGGGTGAAACTGAGGAAATCCCCGGCGCCGAGCGTGTCCCCCGCCGCGATCTGGACCGATGCCACCACGGACGAGACCACGACCACCGACACCGAGTCGGACCGCACCGGGTCGGGCGCCGTGCTCCCCGTGGCCACGAGCCGGAGCGTGACGGCGCCCGGGGTCACGCCCGCCTGGAGCACGAAGTCCGCCGCTCCGGACGCGTCGGTCACATCCGCGGCCGGAACCACGCCGCCGCCGCCCAGCACCACGGAAGCCACCACCGTATCGCCGGCCGCCACGTTCCCGTACGCGTCCGCCACACGGGCTCGGACGGGGACCGAGCCTCCGGACTGGAGCGTGTCGGCCGCGAGGGGATCCACCGCGAGAATCGTCGCCGTGGCGTGGATCACGGCAACGTTCCCCGACTGGACCGGCGATCCGGCTCCGGAGACAGTCAGGCGGATCGTCTCCGCGCGGGTTGCCCGCACGCGAAGCGCCGCTCGGCCCGAGTCGGCAACGGCGAAGGTGTAGGTGGCGACGTCGTCCGTCGGATTGTTGTCCACCAGCGAGCCCGAGGCGCCCGCGCCCAGGGCCCACGAGATCGAGTCGGGGAGAGACGTGGACGTGTCCAGCGTCACAGTCGGCGTGGCGCCCGTGGTCACGTTCCCGAACGCGTCGCGCAGCGTCAGGGTGAAACTGAGGAAATCCCCGGCGCGGAGCGTGTCGCTTGCGGCGATCTGCACCGAAGCCACGGTCGAGGGGATCACCACCACCGACACCGAGTCGGACCGCGCCGGGTCGGGCGCCGCGCTCCCCGTGGCCACGAGCCTGAGCGTCACGATGCCCGGCGTCGAACCCGCCTGGAGGACGAAGTCCGCCGCGCCGGACGCGTCGGTGACGCCGGCGCCGGGAGCCACACCGCCGCCGCCCGCCACCACGGACGCCGCCACAGCCGCGCCGCCCGCCGCGTTGCCGTACGCGTCCACGACCTGCGCGCGCACCGGAACCGAGCCGCCCGCCTGAAGGGTATCGGTCGCCGGGGGATCCGCCGTGAGCCGGTACGGGGCGCCGGAGCGCACCGCGACCGGTCCAAAGAGGGTCGCGTGGGACGAGTCGTCGGCCACCCGGATCGTGAGCGGCGATGCCGCCGTCGGCGTGAAGCGGATCACCGCCGAGCCGCCGGAGAGAGCGACCGTCGCCGGGAGCCCGCTCGCGGCCCCGCTCAGCGCCGTCGCGTGCACCAGGTCGGTCAGGTCGGGCATCGCGTTCCCGAACGGATCGCGGGCCGTGACCGTAAGCGAGTCTTGGACCCCCGCGGTGAGCGGGCCCGCGGGCCCGGTCACCACCAGCGTGTCGAGCTCGCCGTGGACGAACTGGATCGTCGGAGAGTCCGCTAGCGGGACGCCGCCCGCCGTCACCAGGATGCCCGCCGATCCCACCGACGTGGTCTTGACCGAATAGCCGATCGCCCCCGAGGCGTCCGTCGCGGGCGCGAGCGGGATCCGGGTGGTTGCGAGTCCGGACGTGACGACGACGATCGAGCCGCTGGGGACGCCCGCGAGCGCGTGGCCCTGCCCGTCGCGAAGGGTGATGGTCAGGACGCTCCCTGGAGCGCCAACGGCGACCGGCGACGTCGCGGCGACCGACGAGGTGGCGGCGCTCACGGCACCCGGCACCAGACGCACGTTGACCGAGCCGGCGGCGCTCCCGCGCACGGAGGTGGCCGAGACGGTCGTGGTGCCCAGCACCGAGCCGCCGAGCAGAGTGAAGGAGATCGCGCCGCCCGAGGCGAGCACCTGCACGCCCGGCGTCCCCGCATCCGCGTCGGCCGTGGTGATCGACCCGAGCGTGGTGGCGACGGTGTACGCCTCTCCGTTTAAGACCGCGTTCGAAAACGCGTCGTGCAGCCCGGAGGCGCTGACGGCCCGCGTGGCGACCCCGTCCGCCGCGACCGAGTCGGGTGACGCGGTGAGCGCGATCGCGCCCGACGGAGCGCCGGAGCCCAGGGTGATCCCGACCGAGCCCGAGGCGCTCCCGCGCTCGGAGACGACGCTCATGCTCGCCGGGCCGGCTGCGGTGCCCGCCCGGACCCAGCCCGAGAGCGTCCCGTCGGCGGCGGCGGTCCACTGGAACCCGGGCGTGCCCGGGTCCGCGTCGGTCATCACCGTGACGCCCGAGCCGGTGACGGTGAAGCGCTCACCCGCGGCCACCACATTGGCGAACGCGTCGTGGACCGCGAGCGACGTCACGTGCGAGGAGTCCACCCCGTCCGCCGTAAGGGACCCCGGCGTCGCGGTCAGTGCGATCACGCCGGCCGGGGCGTCGGGAACGGTGTAGACCGGAGCCCCCGCGGTGCCCACGAACGGCGCGACTCCGTTCGCGTCGATCGCGCGGATCCGTCCTTCCGCGGTCGTCGCCTGGGTGTCGACGAAACGGACGCGAGCCGAATCCGACCCTGCCGGGATCGTGAGCGAGAAGACCTGCGTGCCGGTCAGGCTCTCGAACCTCCCCTGGGGCCGGTCGGTCCACAGCGTCAGCTCCTCGTCGGCCGAGAAGGCGGACGGGTTATCGAAGACGTCCCGAGCGGTCACCGTCACGGTGTCGGGAACTCCCGCGGTCAGGCGGAGCGTGTCCGGGGTGGCGACGATGTGATCCGGCGGCGCGGAAGCCACGACAAGCCGCGCGCGAGGCGTGGAAGAAAGGCCCGTGAGTGTGTCCCGGGCCGCGAGGAAGAACGTCCCGGAGCGCTGGGGCGTCAACATGCCGCCCCATACGCCGGCGGCGAGCGTCGCGTTCGGGTTGGTGAACGAGGGGTCCGCGGCGGTGGATCCCAGCGAATCGGTGAAGGCGACGAACCGGACCGGAGCGCCCGATCCGGCGCCGCTCGTCATCCGGTTTCCGTCGGCGTCGCGCGACTCGACGGCGGCGCCAAACGACGAGCCGGCCGTCCCCGTCCCCGCCGACGTGGGCGCGAGCGAGGCGTACGCGCCGTTCGTCACGGTGATGACTCCGGTCGAGTCCCGCCACGCGCCGCTGTCCGCGTAGGCTTTCCCGGTCCCCACCGTCGTCAGCGAGAGAATCGTTCCGATCCCGGAGGCCGGCGCGGGGGAGCCGATCCCGCCCGACAAGCTCCATACCCCGCTCACCCAGCGGGCCGAGTTCCCGTACTGGTCATAGCCGCGGAGGTACAGTTGGGTCGTGTCCTGGTCCGTCGTGCGGACGATCGCGGCAACGTCCTGGATGGCGGCGTCGACGATCTTCGTCGCGACGACGACTTCCGGAACGATGGATACGGTCGGCGACCCCGCCGTGAGCGGCGTGAGGACGTCCCCCACCTGGGGCTGGCTCAGGACGAGAAACATGGCGGTCTGAGGCGCGGCAGTGTCGACCCGCGCGGACTGCGGAGGGCCCCCCAGGCCGTAGTGAATCCCGACCTGATCCGCGGAGTTGAAGTGATTCCCGCCTTTTCCGATTCGAAGGCGAATTCTCTGTCCGACCGTGATCACGGAGTCGATGAAGGCGCCATTGGAAAAGGTCACGTACCCATGGGCCGTCGGGTCCGTGGTCTGCGGGGGCGTCCAACCCGACGGGATCCAGACCTCGACCACTCCACCCTCGGGTCTGGCGAAGTTCTCGGTCGCGGCGTAGTTGATCGTGAACGAGGTGTACGTCCCCGCGACGACGACAAGACCGGCGGGAGACGGGGTCGCCGTGCCGCTCCCCGAGACGGCGAGCGCGGGCGCTGCCCATCCCACCAGCCACGCCGCCGCGACCGCGCCGCAAACGCCAAACGCGGAGGCACGCGCGCGCGAGCCACGGGCGCGGACGGCTCCGCGAAGCGGACCGAAGAGGCGCTGTTTGAGACCGGGAAGCATCGACCTCGAGGGTCAAGGTGGCGTCGCCTGTTTCGCCCCAGGGACTTGGACCCCTCGAAGGAAGCGCAAGACATATGCCACGGCAGCGCGGCGAGACCCCGCGCGCGACGCGCCGAATCGCGCCTGGACTAACGAGATGCGGGCGGGGTGATTGCGAGGGAGAAGCGCCGCGGCCGGAACGAGCCGCGGGCCATGCATTCCGCAATGAGTCTGGCGACTTGCAGTTGAGCGCCGGTCAAACCGTGGCCGGCGGAAGGCGCGGTTCTAGGCCCGCGGTCCGCGAATCTCCCCCACCACTTTCGCGGGCGCGGCGGGGGGCGCGATGACGACGTTCACGCGCGGCGGCATGAGCGATCTGCGGTTCGCCAGGCCGATGAAAACGACCTGGATGATGGTGGCCATGGCCAGGACGCCCAGCGCCACGTCGAAGACGCCGCGAAGCTGCTGGCGCGTGGCTTCGCTCCAGAGCGCGAGCCCCAGGAGCAACAGGCCGACCAGCGAGGTCGTGAACACGCCGGTCAGCTTGCCGAAGCCGGTGGGCTCGATGCGCACCGGCCCCCGGAACACGTAGAGGTACAGCGTGCCGAACACGAGGAGCGTGTAGCGGCCAAGGACGAGCCCTGCCACCCACCATGGGATCTGTCCCACCTGCGCCAGCGTCACGAAGATCGTCACGTTGAATGCGATGTCCACGATCGGGTCGAGGACCTTGCCCGTGCGCGACTCCATCGCGAGCGCGCGAGCCAGGACCCCGTCCAGGACGTCGGTCAGCGCGACGGCGACGAAGGCCCAGACAGCGACCGACCACATCGAGTGCCGCACGAAGAGCACGATGGCGGGAAGCGCCACCAGGCGGACCATGGTGATCGCCACGGGGAGCGGGAGCTGCTTCATGATCCTGTCGTTCCCCGGGCCCACCAATAGGCCCAGGTGGGCCAGGACCCAGAAGCACGACAGGAGGAGCAGCGCGCTCGAGCCGATCAGATAGGAGACGCCGAAGTCGCGGCCGAACGTGGCGGAGAAGTAGAGCGCGGCCGCGAACTGGAGGGCGAAGAGGGTGAGCGCGGTGGCGGCCACCGAACGGACCGTTTCGGCGTTCAGCGGGACGCGATGAACGGCACGGGAAGAGATCGCGCGGACGTAGCCGAGGATCGCCGCCGGCGTGAAGCCGGCGCGCCGAAGGTCCCGGAGGAGGTCCTCAGCGAACATGGATCAAGGAACCCGGAGCGTGGCCTCGGCCAGCGTCCGCTCCGCGCCCACGGCATGCTCGTCGAGGCCGTAGGCGGTGATCGTCATGGGCTTCGCGCGCCGGTAGAGAAGCTGCGCCTGGACCCGGAGCGCGCCTTTCGCCTCCGTGACGGGAATGTCGTAGCGCACCCGCGCGCTTGCCCCCGCCTGGATCCGCCGGTCGCTCAGGGTCTTCACCGCGTTCCACGTATCCGCGGGCCAGTTGCCCAACTCGTCGGCGAGGATGAGCCCGAACACGGAGACGTTCCACTCACTGAAGGGATCGTTTTCCCAGACGATCTTCCCGTTCGAGTCGAGCACCCGGATCCGGATGAGCGCCAGATTCTGATCGTTTCCGGTGGGAAGGGCGTGTCCCCATCCCGTGTTGGTCACGATCGCCATGACGCGGATGGAGTCGACCCCCGCCTTCCGGCCCCCGGTCAAGGAGAGGGTGGCAGCGTTGGGGCGCGCCGCCGCGAGCTGGTCTTCATCGAACGAGTGGTCGGCCACGCGCGGCCGTACCGGGCCCTGGCTGGAGTTGTGCCCCGGTCCGCCGGGCATGTGGCAGGATTGGCAGGTCGTGCCCAGCTTGGCGTAACGCGAGCGCTTCCATTCGGCGTACGTCTCCGAGATCTTCACGCCATGCTGGTTCGAGTACGTGTGGCAGGTCCCGCAGTACTCGGGCTGCCGGTAAAAGGGGGAGTAGGCCGACGGATGCGCCGACGTCTGCGTGGGCATCCGGATCGTCCCGTGATAGGTCGAGAGGGTCAGTGTGTACGAGGGAATCCCCTTGGGGTCCCCCGGCCCCGAGATCGTGTGGCAATAGACGCAGGCCACCCCCTCCTGCGACACCTCCCGCACGAACTCGAAGTCCTGGTTCACGAACGAAGCGGTCTCGTGGCAGGGGCCGCACGCCAGCATCGTGCCTCCCCGGGTCTGTTTCAGCGAGTAGAAGTACATGCGGCCGAACAGCGGGTTCTTGGTCCGATCCGCTTTCGAATGGGCCGAGCGATTCCATTGGTCCGTGATGTCGGTGTGGCACGGGCGGCAGCTCGAGGACGGCTGCAGATTGATGTCGGACCGGAGGAGCGGGGGCGGCGTATAGCCGGACGCGCTCCACGCGAGGAGCGCGAGGAGCGCGGACTGGAAGGCTCGGGCCGTTCGGATGGGTCGCAAGATGCGCGGATGGTATCGCGCTCCAGCCGAACGGGTCAAGGCACGCGCCCCTGCCGGAGCACGTCCGCGGCGATGGTGCCGAGGATCTTCGAGCCCGCCTGGACCGAGCCCTTCCACGTGCCCGAGATCTTCGAGCGGCCGACGCGCTTTCGGTAGCGCACCGGCACCTCGACGCCACGGAGCCCCGCGCGCGCGGCCTTCACCTGCATCTCCACCGTCCAGCCAAAGTCCGGGTCTCGCATTCCGAGCCGCTCGAGCGCTTCCCAGCGGACGGCGCGGAAGGGTCCGAGGTCGGTCCAGCGGACTCCGTAGAGGGCGCGGATCAGCCCGGTGGCGAGCCAGTTCCCGAAGCGGGCCTGCGGCAGGAGGGCGCCGGGCTCGGGCCGGCCCAGCACGCGGGAGCCGATGACCAGGTCGGCGCCCCCTGCCTCGATCGGGGCGAGGAGCGCGGCCGCCTCGGCGGGGTCGTCGCTTCCGTCCGCGTCCAGGAAGAGGACCGTGTCGGGCGGATCGGCCCGCAGCGACTGAAGCGCGCGCAGGCAGGCCGAGCCGTAGCCGCGGCGTTCCTCGCGCACCACCTGGGCCCCGTGCTCGCGCGCGACCCTCGAGGTCGCGTCGGTCGAGCCGTTGTCGCAGACGACCACGCGGCGGATCAGGCGCCGCGGGAGCGCGTCCAGCACCCCGCCGATCGCGTCGGCCTCGTCCAGCGCGGGGATGACCGCGTCGGCCGTCACGCCCGGGCCAGCGCGGCGCGGGCGGCCGCCAGCCGGGCCAGCGGCACGCGGAAGGGGCTGCATGACACGTAATCCAGCCCGGTCTGCTCGAAGAAGTCGATGGAGGCCGGGTCGCCCCCGTGCTCGCCGCAGACGCCGATCTTCAGCCCCGGCTTCGCGCGGCGGCCCGCGAAGGCGGCGCGCTGGATGAGGACGCCGACGCCGCGCGTGTCCAGCGACACGAAGGGGTCGTGCGGCAGGATGCCCGCCTCGACGTATTCGGGGAGAAACCGGCCGCAGTCGTCCCGCGAGAAGCCGAAGGTCATCTGGGTCAGGTCGTTCGTGCCGAAGGAGAAGAAATCCGCGTGCGCCGCGACCTCGTCGGCGAGAAGGGCCGCGCGGGGGATCTCGATCATCGTTCCGATCGTGTAGGGAATCGCGGTCCCCTGCGAGGCCATGACCTCCTGGGCCACGCTTTCCACCTCCAGGCGCTGGCGGCGCAGCTCTTCGGGGTCGCCCACCAGCGGGATCATGATCTCGGGCCGCACGGCCTGCCCGCTCTTCGCCACCTGCGCCGCCGCCTCGAAGATGGCGCGGGCCTGCATGCGCGTGATCTCCGGATGGAGCAGTCCCAGGCGGCAACCGCGGAAGCCGAGCATGGGATTGAATTCGTGGAGCTCCTCCACGCGGGCCAGGGTCCGGGTCAGCCGCTCCCGCCGCGGGTCCGACTTGGCGGCCCGACGGAGCGCCGCGATCTCGGCCAGGAGCTGCTCCTTCTTCGGGAGGAATTCGTGGAGCGGCGGGTCCAGCGTGCGGATGGTGACCGGCGTGCCCTCCATGGCGAGGAAGAGCCCCTTGAAATCGGCGCGCTGCAGCGGAAGGAGCTTCGCCAGCGCCCCGTCGAAGCTTTTCATGGCCGGGCGCCCCTCGCGACGCGCCCGCTCCAGCTCGCCGCGGAGCCGCTGCCGCTCGGAGCGCGGCGCCTCGGCCAGCTCCGCCTCCAGCCGTCCGATCCGAACGCGCGCCTCCCGGGCTTCCTTCGCGTTCAGGATCATCGTAACCACGTGCGGGATCCGGTCCGGGGCAAAGAACATGTGCTCCGTCCGGCACAAACCGATCCCCTCCGCGCCCAGGGAGCGCGCGACCTTCGCGTCGCGCGGGACATCGGCGTTCGCGCGGACACGGAGGCGGCGCACCTCGTCGCACCAGGCCATGAGCCGTTCGAAGCGCTGGTAGAGCGGCGCCTGCTTCGGGCGGAGCTGCCCCGTCAGCACCCGCACCACCTCCGAGTCCGACGTCGGCACGTCCCCTTCCAGCACCTGGCCGGTCGACCCGTCGAGCGAGAGGAACGCGCCCTCGCGGAACGTGCGGCTGCCGATCCGGAGCGTCTTCTTCTCCTCGTCGATGACCAGCGCCGTGCACCCCGCGACGCAGCATTTCCCCATGCCGCGCGCCACGACCGCCGCGTGCGAGGTCATGCCCCCGGTCCCTGTCAGGATCCCCTGCGCCGCGTTCATGCCGCTGATGTCGTCGGGCGAGGTCTCGGCGCGCACCAGGAGAACGCGCTCCTTCCGCCCCCGCGACACCGCCTCTTCCGAGGTGAAGACGACGGCGCCCGCTGCCGCTCCCGGCGAGGCGGGCAGCCCCTGCGCCAGGAGCGTGTGCCGCCGGCGCGCGGCGGGGTCCAGCACGGGGTGGAGCACCTGCTCCAGATGGTCCGGCTCCACGCGCTCCAAGGCCTCGCGCTTTCCGAGGAGGCCCTCGTCCACCATGTCCACCGCGATCCGGAGCGCGGCGATCCCCGTGCGCGCGGCGCGCCGGGTCTGGAGCATGAAGAGCCGGCCCGCCTCCACGGTGAACTCGAAGTCCTGCACGTCGCGATAGTGTCGCTCCAGCCGCCCGGTGATCTCCCGCAGCTCGGCGTAGGCCTCGGGCAGGTCGCGCTCCATGAAGTGGATTGGGCGGGGCGTCCGGATCCCCGAGACGACGTCCTCCCCCTGGGCGTTCATGAGGAATTCGCCGTAGAAGTCCGGCTCCCCGGTGGACGGATCGCGGGTGAACCCGACGCCGGTGGCCGACGTCGGTCCCAGGTTTCCGAAGACCATCGCCTGCACGTTCACGGCGGTTCCCAGGGTGTCCGCGATCCCGTGGAGCTGGCGGTAGTGGACGGCCCGGTCGGTGTTCCACGATCGGAACACCGCGTCGCGGGCCGCCATCAGCTGCGTGCGGGCGTCCTGGGGAAACTCGCTCCCGATCTCGCCCTTCACCACGCGCTGGAGCCGCGCCACCAGCGCGCGCAGCGGCTTCTCTCCCAGATCCACGTCGCTCGCCGCCTTCTCGCGGCGCTTGGCCGCGGTCAGCTCGCGCTCGAGGATGGCGCGCGGCAGCCCCAGCACCACGTCGGAGAACATCTGGATGAATCGCCGGTACGAGTCGTAGGCGAACCGCGCGTTCCCCGTCTTCCGCGCCAGCCCCTCGACCGTGAGGTCGTTCAACCCCAGGTTCAGGATCGTGTCCATCATGCCGGGCATCGAGATCGGCGCGCCCGACCGCACCGAGAGAAGGAGCGGATTCTCCGGGTCGCCCAGCCTCCGCCCCAGGAGGCGCTCCAGCCGGGCGAGCATCGTCGTTTCCTCGCGGGCGATGCGCTCGGGGAGGCGGCCGCCCGCGTCGAAAAACTGGCGGCACGCTTCGGTGGTGATCGTGTAGCCGGGCGGCACGGGCACGCCGGCGTTCATCATCTCGGCCAGCCCCGCGCCCTTGCCTCCGAGAAGATCACGCATGCGCGCGTTCCCCTCGGCCTTGCCGTCGCCGAAGAAGTAGACACCCTTCCGGGTCGAGGGGGCGGAGGCGCGCTCGGGCGCGGCGGCGGTCTTGCTCACGTCGCCTCCCACGCCAGGCGCGCGACCGCGCGGATCGCGCCGACCTCGATCCCCGCGTGGTTCGTGAGGCGCTCGGCCGCCAGGTCCGCGAGCGCCCGGACGGCGGCGCCGTCCAGCGCGCCCGCCTCCGCGAGCACGGCGATGACCGCGGGAGCCAGCGCGCGGCGCGAGCCGTCCCCCACCTTGATCGCGATCCCGATCTCGTCCCCGACGACTCCGGTGGCGTGGACTGCCTCCGCCCCCGCCTTGGTGACCAGGCGCGGCGAAGCCCGCATGAGGCGAGTGTCCAGGCGCCCCTCGCCCGCCACCTGGACCGGATGGGAGCGCATGGCCTCGCGGATCTCGGCCAGCGCGGGGACCGGACGGCCCGCCGCGTCCCGTCCGGCCGCCAGAAGCGCGAAGGCGTGAGCGAGCGTGGAGAGCGGCATGCGAGGGGTCGGCGCGCTGCAGCCGTCGATTGCCGGAGGGCCGGGCGGCTCGGGCTCGCCCATCAACTCCGCGAAGCGCGAAACGATGGCCCGCTGCACGGGGTGATCGGGATCCAGGTATCCGTCGAGCGGCGCCCTGAGGGCGCGCGCGAAGAGGAGCATGCCGGCATGCTTGCCGCTGCAGTTGTGCCGGAGCGGCCCCGGCGCCTCGCCGCGGGCCACGAGCGCCGCCGCGGTCGCTTCGTCATAGGGCGGATGGGTGCCGCAGCGGAGCGCGCTCTCGTCGGTGCCCGCGCGCTCGAGGATGACCCGGACCAGTGCGGCGTGGGCGTCCGTGCCGCTGTGGGAGCCGGCGATGATCGCGAGCGCGTCGGGGCCCAGGCCCGAGCGCGCGAACGCGCCCGATTCGACCAGGGGCAGGGCCTGAAAGGGCTTGAACGAGGAGCGGGGGAACATCTGGATGCCCGGATCCCCCATCCGGAAAACGAGCCGGCCGCCCGCGTCCACCCCCGCGGCGTGCCCCAGGTGGACGCTCTCCACGTGCCCCTGGCGCAGGACGTGAACCAGGGGCTGAGAGCGGGCCGCCTCGGAGGCCGGGTCCGGCGCCCGGGCGCTCCCCAGGGGCGAAGTGGAGGTGCGGTTCGGCACGCCGAGGCGCTACCGGTCGATCTGCGCCTTTTGCAGCTTACCGCTGTAATCGATGTAGACCGACTTCCACTCGGTGAACGCGTCGATGACCGTCGGGCCGCCTTCGCGGTGGCCGTTCCCGGTCTCCTTGACGCCGCCGAACGGGAGCTGGACCTCGGCCCCGATGGTCGGCCCGTTCACGTAGGTGATGCCCGCCTCGATATCGCGGACGGCCCGCATCGCGCGGTTCACGTCGCGCGTGTAGATGGACGAGGAGAGGCCGTACGGCGTGTCGTTCAGCACGCGGATCGCCTCCTCCAGCGAGTCCACCGTGAGGACGGAGAGCACGGGGCCGAAAATCTCCTCGCGCGCGATCCGCATCGTGGGCGTCACCTGATCGAAGATGGTCGGCTGGTAGAAGGAGCCGGCGCGCAGGGCGCCTTCTTCCGCCGGGGCGCCGCCCGCGACGAGCTTCGCCCCCTCTTGAATCCCGATCTGCACGTAGGAGTGGATGCGGTCGCGGGCGGCCTTGTTGATCACGGGACCGACCTCGCTCTCGGGCTCGAGGCCGTCGCCCAGCTTGAGCCGGCCGACGCGCTCCACCAGGCGGCGCACCACGTCGTCGTGCACCGGGCGCGCGACGATGAGGCGGCTGGTGGCGGTGCAGCGCTGGCCCGTTGTGCCGAACGCACCCCACAGAGCCCCCTCCAGCGCCAGGTCCAGATCCGCGTCCTCCATCACGATCTGCGCGTTCTTCCCGCCCAGCTCCAGCGAGACCCGCTTCAGCGAAGCGGCGGAGCGCTCCGCGATGGCCTTCCCGACCTCCGACGATCCGGTGAAGGAAATCATCTTCACGTCCGGATGGGTCGTCAGCGGCACGCCCACCGCGTTGCCGCCGCCGTGCACGATGTTGAGCACGCCGTCGGGCACGCCCGCCTCGACCAGGATCTCGACCAGGTGATGCGCCGAGGCCGGCGTGTCGGTCGCGGGCTTGATCACGACGGTGTTCCCCGCCACGAGCGCGGGAAAGATCTTCCACGAGGGGATCGCCATCGGGAAATTCCACGGCGTGATGAGGCCGCAGACCCCGATCGGCTGGCGGATGGACATCGCGAACTTGTTGGGCAGCTCCGACGGGACGGTCACGCCGAAGAGGCGCCGGCCCTCGGCGCCGATGTAGTAGGCCATGTCGATGGCCTCCTGCACGTCGCCCCGGGTCTCGGCCAGCACCTTGCCCATCTCGCGGGTCATGGCCCGCGCCAGCTCGTCCTTCTTGTCGCGCAGGATCTCGGCGGCGCGCAGGACGATCTCGGCGCGCCTGGGGGCCGGGACCAGGCGCCAGGTCGAGAATGCCGCCGCAGCCGCGCGGACGGCGGCGTCGACGTCTTCCGGACCGGAGTCCGGGAAGAGGCCGACAATGTCGTCGGGACGAGCGGGATTGCGATTCTCGGTAGTCTTCCCGGAGCGGGCCGCGACCCACTTCCCGCCGACCAGATTCTGGTACACGCGAGGGGATCCGTCGGGCTTTGTCCGGCGCGCCGGCTCAGCCGAGGGAGTGGCAGTCTGGGGATTCATGGGGGGTTCCTCCAAGCCGCGGGTCGCGCTCCAGGCGCTGCGGCCTACTTGATGATGACGAAGTGACCCTTTCGGGTGCGTCCTTCCGGCGTCTCCACTTGATAGACGTAGATGCCCGACACGACTTTCTCGCCTTTCCCGTTCCGCAGGTCCCACGGCAGCTCGCCCGTCACTCCGCCCGGGTTCGCGAGCTGGTCCAGCTTCAGCTCGCGCACCAGCTCGGCGCTGGAGGTGAAGATACGGACGCGAGAGCCCACGGGAAGATGGATGAAGTGCACCCGCCCCTCGCCGACAGCGGGATCCCACTGCGCGCTTCCCTTGAACGGATTGGGGACGACCGCCACCCGCTCCAGGTTGCTCGCGGGGGCCGTTCCCGGGGTGACGGTGACCACACTGCTCAGGTTGAGCGGGGTCTCGACGTAATCGTTCAGGTCAAAGTCTCCCAGGCTCGTCACCATGTAATCCGTCTGGAAGCCCGCGAGGGTGGCCAGATCGGCGAAGACCCAGCACGAAGGGCAGGCGTCCACGGGCGCGCCGGGGGGGTAATTGACGGCGTAACGGCCATTGCCCAGGTAGTTGCCCCGGAATCCCCGGAAAAAGAGCCCCGTCCCCGTGAAAACGAAACTGTCGGGCGCGCACGGAGCGTTCTGGGCGAAGCAAATCGCCGACGTGGGAATTCGAATGCGCCCGTGCGTGGTGGCCACCGATTCTGCGTACTGGCCGGCCACCTCCAACGTCTCGGTGCTGATCCCGTTGATGGTGCGACGAACCCGGTAGCCATTCCAGGCGACCTGCTGCGTCTCGGGCCCCGAGCCGTCCCAGATCACGAATGTCAGCACCCCGGTCGCGTTGGCGATGGGGACGCGCGGGGGAGTCGGGACGTAAACCGCCTGAACCCCGGTCGGCGGGCTCAGATCCTCGATCGTGAGGACGGTGGTTGCCGTCTTGGTGTTGGAGGAATCGTCCACCATGCTCCAGTTGATGGTGTACGTCCCCGCCTGGGTAAAATCGGGCCTGCCGGTCAGGGTAAGGGCGGCGTTGGTCGCCCTGTTGGAGACCGCCGGGCCTGTCAGGAAGGGCGCGTCGTTGGTCTGGGAGATCTGGAACGTCTTGCCCAGGGTCGCGTTGAACGGCCTCACGAAGGCGGTGATGGTGACCGTAAGACCCTCGGAACCGCGGGGAAAAGGCGGGGCGACCAGGGTGTCCTGGGTGGCTGCCAGGAAGTTGGGGCTGGCGAAGGCGCTGCTGGCCATCGGGATCAGGAATAGGGGTAAAAGCACGGCCAGAAGCCGGTAAGCCTTTGCCGAAAGAGACATTAACATCCCCTCATGAAGACAACTCCGGCCGCGCGTGTCGCCCGGTCTTGGAATCCCCGGTCAAGTTTCAAAATCCTGTGTTGGGGGGGAACCGGCGTCTGGTGTAGACTAAACCGAGTCGGAGGGGGGCTAGAGCCCGGTCCCGACCTAGGGCGCAGACTAGGCTCCAAGTGCTGACGTGTCAAGGCATTTTTGAACAACGCAGCCCCCCGTAAGTTCCAAAAATCGCTTGACACTCACCCGCCACCTACCGTATACTCAACCGAGTAAAAACACGGGGACGATTTCTCCCGATTCCAAACCAACACAGCATCTTAGCTGGAAATCAAATTGTGATCCGCAAGGAGGTGATCGGGCTCAGAGTGTCGTCTACCTTATCCTCTTGAGGTGTCTTCTCGCTTTTACCCGCGTTAGAAGAGGAGATTAGGGAATGAAGAGATTACTAAGCCTCGTCGCAGTTGCGACGCTCGTGGCTTCCATGCTGCCCAGCACGGGGGTCGCCGGGTTCCGTGGGGCGTTCGATCCGATCGGCCGGACGGACATTCCGGCCGCGGATGGAGTCACCTACGGAAACGGCCTCGCCAACGGGCAGCAGACTCCGGCATTGCGTTCAGTGCCGGTCGGTGTCGCCAACGGCGTCGCCTTGATGGAGCGGTGGTACGCATTCACGACTCGCGACCAGGTTTTCGGGTTCGAGACCTCCCGCGAGATCTGGCAGGGATTTAACCGCACGCAGCCCACGACCCTTGTCTCGGTCATTGGGAATGCCCGGTCGCCGATGCTGAAGGATCCGACGGGTGTCGTTTCCTACACGGACCCGGCGTGGAGCCCGAACGGACGGTTCCTCGCGTACGTTCTGACAGATTTTCAGGTGACTTCCAGCGCCATCGTCGTGCAGGAGTACACCGCCAGCACGAACATGACCGTGTCCATCACCCCGGTCGGTTCGCCGATCGTGGTCGTTGCTGCCACGGCCGGCGTTCGGAATCGCCACCCCGACTGGAGCCCGGACGGCAACTCGCTCGCGTACGACTCCGATAAGTCGGGCACCTCGATCGACCTCTACACCGTGCAGGTGTTTCCGACGGTCGGCTCGCCGGTGCAGCACACGTTCGTAAACAACCGCGCCGAGCAGAATCCGGCGTGGAACCCGGACGGCGTGCGGATTTGCTACGACACCAACCGGTTCGGCCCCAACGTCATCGAGGTCGTGGACACCAGCACGAACGCGGTGTCGCTCGCCGAGGCGAATTTTGCCTCGGTCTCGCACAGCAACCCGCAGTGGTCCAGCGACGGCAACTCGATTTACTACGACGCCCCCGGAGCCGAGGATCCGCAGCAGAACCAGAATATCTGGAAGCTCGATCTCGCGACGCAGGCGAAGTGCGAAATCCAGCTGGACGGAGCCGGCGACATCAACGTGTCCGCCTCCAAGTACACGAACCATACGAACGACGGCATTCCTTACAACAACATCTTCTTC
The DNA here is from genome assembly GCA_035300625.1 of Candidatus Limnocylindrales bacterium. GTDB lineage: Bacteria > Eisenbacteria > RBG-16-71-46 > SZUA-252 > SZUA-252 > DASQJL01. The sequence goes on along the minus strand of DATGVG010000221.1, from coordinate 1,511 downwards.
GAGTCGCAGGCAGCGGGCTTCGGCCTCATCATCTGGCGCGCCAACCCCATTCAGAGGTGCGAGGCGCCCCTTCCGATGGCCGTCAGCATCACGCCCGCGACCCTCAACATGGACGGCGGCGGCGGCGGCACCACCGTCGGCGCTCAGCTCAGCTTCCCGCCGGAGACGAATGCTGCCGGTTACGTGATGTCCGTGCTCAACCAGCCGCCTCGTGAGGGAGTCCGTTTCCGTACCAGCATCGCGGCGAGCCCCACGATGTTCGGAAACATGCCTGCCAACTTCGATCCCCACACGGGCATTGCCCAGATCAGCGGCGGTAACGGTGCCAACGGCAGCGAGCAGATCACCGCGTACTTCTCCCGCCGCGCCGTTCAGGCGCGCCTGACGGCACTCGGCTTGGTCAATCAGACCGTTCCGGTTCGGGTCGACGCCTATTCCAACATCGTCGGCCGCACGTTCCGCGGTTTCGGGCTTCTCCGGGCCAACACGACCAGCTTGGCCGGCAGCATGGTGAAGCTTGAGCAGAACGCTCCGAATCCGTTCAATCCGGTCACCAAGATCCGGTTTGCCACCAGCAAGGCCGGCAACGTGTCGCTCCGCGTCTACAATGTGCGCGGCGAGATGGTGAAGACGATTGCCAGTGGCCACTTCGAGCAGGGCATGCACGAAGCCACCTGGAATGGCCGGAACCAGGCCGGACAGACGGTTTCCTCGGGCGTCTACTACGCCAAGGTCTCCTCTGAGCACGGCAATTCCGACGTCATCAAGATGGTGGTCGCCAAGTAATCGGCGCCACATCCGTCGTACGAACGGCCGCGGGGCACTCGCTCCGCGGCCGTTTCGTTTGCGCTCGGCGGGTGTGCAATGGGGGCCGGGCGCTACGCGGTATTGGCGCGTGGGGAGGCAACGCTCCGGGGGCTGTTCTCGGAACTGCTCTGACAAGCAGAGCAGTTCCTGCGAAGGCCCCCTGCGCGTTCCTCCCCACGCGTCCACGAACGACAGCGACGGGGCTCCAATCAGGTCCACCCAGGGGACATGCCCACGGCCGCCGCACCAGGCCTCCCTGTGGCCCTCAGGTATTCATCTATTCATCTTCGGATCGCGGCGCCGCCCCGCATTGCTGCCGCCAGCCCACTCCCGGACCCAAGTCGCCATAGAATCCACGGAAGAGTGGCGTGTCCGCCTGCACTCGCGGCACCGTGATCGTGGGAATGGCACCCTGGCAGGTGGGAAACGGGGGGGCGAGAGACGGCTAGCCGGATGAGCCCCGACCGCTGCCTGTCTTTCGACGCGCGGGGAGGAACGCGAAGGGGGCCTTCGCAGGAACTGCTCTGCTTGTCAGAGAAGTTCCGAGAACAGCCCCCGGAGCGTTGCCTCCCACGCGTCAAAAACGCGTAGCGCCCGGCTGCCATGCGAGCCGTTTGCGGCGTGGTGACGAGGTGCTTGGAAAGCATCCTGGCAAGTGGGAGACGGGGGGCGAGAGGCGGCTAGCCGGATGAGCCCCGACCGCT
>DATGVG010000220.1:0-11936 GCA_035300625.1 Candidatus Limnocylindrales bacterium | reverse complement strand
GGCGGGCGCCGTCATTCCCGAGCTGGTCAAGGTCTTCACCTCGACCCGCTCGAAGCACGTGGCCGAGATAGTCACGTCCTCCAGGGAAGGCGGGGCGTCGCTCAACATTCTCTCCGGTTTCGTGGCAGGCAACTTCAGCGCCTACTGGATCGGCGGCGCGATCCTGCTCCTCATGTCGCTCGCGTATCTCGTGAGCACGACGGGTTTGGGCGCCCTCATGATCGCGCCGGCGGTGTTCGCGTTCGGGCTGGTCGCGTTCGGATTCCTGGGGATGGGCCCCGTGACCATCGCCGTCGATTCCTACGGCCCCGTCACAGATAACGCGCAATCGGTGTACGAGCTCTCGATGATCGAGACGATCCCGGGGATCACGCAGGAGGTACGCTCCCAGTTCGGCTTCGACGTCGACTTCGCCACCGCGAAGCACAACCTCGAGGAGAACGACGGCGCGGGAAACACGTTCAAGGCGACCGCGAAGCCGGTGCTGATCGGGACCGCCGTGGTGGGCGCGACCACGATGATCTTCTCGATCATCGTCGCGCTGACGGAGGGGCTGAAGCCGGAATACGTGGCGAACCTCTCGCTGCTCCACGCGCCGTTTCTGCTCGGCCTGATCGCGGGCGGCATGATGATCTACTGGTTCACGGGCGCCTCGACGCAGGCCGTCACGGCCGGCGCCTACCGCGCCGTGGAGTTCATCAAGCGGAACATAAATCTGCAGGGGAGCACGAGGGCTTCGGTCGCCGATTCGAAGAAGGTGGTCGAGATCTGCACCCAGTACGCCCAGAAGGGGATGTTCAATATCTTCCTCGCGGTCTTCTTCGGGACCCTGGCGTTCGCCTTCGTCGAGCCGTTCTTCTTCATCGGCTATCTCATCTCCATCGCGCTCTTCGGCCTCTTTCAGGCCATCTTCATGGCCAACGCCGGCGGCGCCTGGGACAACGCGAAGAAGGTCGTGGAGGTGGAGTTGAAGGAAAAGGGAACGCCGCTCCACGACGCGACGGTGGTGGGAGACACGGTGGGCGACCCGTTCAAGGACACGTCGTCGGTGGCCATGAACCCGGTGATCAAGTTCACGACCCTGTTCGGCCTCTTGGCGGTGGAGCTGGCCGTCTCGCTGGCACGACAGAACGGATCCGTCCTGACCAGCGTCCTGGCCGCGCTCTTCTTCATCGTCTCGATGACGTTCGTCTGGCGGTCGTTCTACCGGATGCGGATCACGGCGGAAGCCAAGTAGGCGGGGACAAGGGCGGGGGACCGGCCGGCTCGGGCGCTCACGCTGCCTGGGGCGCGTCGGCCCCGGCGTTTTCCGCCGGGCCTTCGAAGGGGAGCTCGAAGACCACCCGGGTTCCGCCGGGGGTGCGGTTCTCGGCCCAGATCGTTCCCCCGTGGGCCTCGACGATTTCCCGGCACAGGGCCAGCCCCAGCCCCGTTCCACCCGAGCCTTTGTTGGTGTTGCTGGCCTGGACGAACTTGTCGAAGACCAGCTCCAGCTCGGCGGAGGGGATGCCCCGCCCCGAATCCTCGACGATGACGCGGGCGCCCCCCTTGCCGCTGGCCACGCGCACGAGAATGTTCCCGCCCGCGGGGGTGAACTTCGCCGCGTTCGACAGGAGATTTCGCAGGACTTGGAGCACCCGCAGGCGGTCGAGCACCACGGGCGGCAGGGTGCGGTCCCTCCGAAGCTCGAACACCAGCCCGCGCTCCTGGAACAAGGTCGTTAGCTCGTCCGCGGCCTGCTGGACGACGTCGCCCAATGGGGCCGGCTCGAACTCCAGCCTCATCTGCCCGGCCTCGAACTTGGACGCGTCGAGCAGGTCGTCCACCAGGGAGAGCAGGCTGGTTCCGCATTCGTCGATCTGCTTGAAGTAGTCGGTCAATTCCCCGCGCTCCGATGTCGCGGCGTCCTTTATCCCGAATCGGGCGTAGCTCAAGATTCCGTGCATCGGGGTCCGCAGCTCGTGCGAGACGCCGGCCAGGAACTGCTCCTTGGCGCGCCCGGCGGCTTCCGCCGCTTCCCGGGCCACGATCAGGCTCTGACGCTGGGCGAAGAAGTCGCGAACCAGGCGGGCCAGCACCCCGAACTCGTCGTGGCGGCCGATCGTCCTGTGCAGGAGGGACGGGTTCTCGGCGCGGAGCGAGTCTGTGATGGTGCTTAGCGGCCGGGCGACCCAGCGCGCCAGGGCCACGCCCACCAGGAGGAACGCGACGACTCCGGCGCTGAGCATGACGATCAGGGACTGCCGCAGGGCGCCGTGGACCTCGTGGGCCACCCGATACTCTCCCTGATAAGCCAGGAGGGCCACGGGGTGACCGTAAAGGTCCGGGAGCGGCACCACGATCCGGATTTGGCCCGTCTTTGCCGAACCCACCGAACCGATTGGCCATTTCTGGGGGCCACCCAGCGATGCGGTTCCGTCCAGGAGCGTCGAAAGGCCGGCCACACGCGCTCCCGTCCAGAGCCGGCCCACGATGTAGTAACCGTTCGGAGGGGTCTTCCGCTCGAAGTCGTCCGACGGCTGGACGGACGAGGTCCACAGCTCCAGGACCCCTTTCGAGGTCGCCGCGTACAGGTGGCGGACCGGATTGTGGCGAAGGGCCGTGGCTAAATCTGAAATACGGACGGGGAGCTGCTCGAGGGCGGGGTCCTTGTTCGGGTTGGCGGTGAACACGAGGTTGAATTCGGGATCGAACACCCACGCGCAATCGAGACTGAACGTTCCGATGTTCTCCGTCAGGTACAGCTTTCCCCAGGCCTGATTGGGGTGCTTCATGTACCCGACGAATTCGTCCCAGCGCGTGTAGTCGTCCGCGTGCATGCTCGCGGTGCTCGCGCGCAGCTCCATGATCCGCCCAAGTACCCTCTGCCGCTCCGCGATCTGATCGCGGAGCAAGAGGTCGATCTGCGAGCTCTCGGATCGCTGCACCAGGACGAAGATGACGGCGAACGCGGCCAGGGTGGCCGCGATCAGGAGGCTGGTCCGGGAGTGGACGCTGAGGGCCATTTAGGGGGTATCGGCACCTCCGAAGCCCGGGTTTAGCCCGGAGATATGGGGGTCTTCGCGGACCGCCGCGCCTTGCGCTGGTAGAGGAACGACACGACCAGGAGAGCCGCGCCGATACCGATGGCGCTCACGAAGCGCCAGAAGGCGTCCACGCGGTCCAGATCGGCCAGCAGGAACTTGAGGACGGTGAGTCCGAACAGGACCAGGCCGCTCCACCGGAGGAACGCGGAGCCCCGGAGCCAACCCAGCGCGAAGAGCGCCACGGCCTGGAGCGTCCATGCGGCGCTGGTGAACACGGCGGCCAGCGTGCGCACAGCCAGGCTGGGCGAGGCGGGACCGCTCGAGACTTCCGGGGCCGTCGCGCCGGCGACCATGAAAGCCATGTGTCCCGCCTCGCGGGCCCACCAGAGGAGCAGGATCCCGTTGGCGACGCCGGCGGCGACCTCCGGCGTCCGAAGCTCCCAGGGCGCGAGACGGCTCCGTTGGCGCGCCAGGAGCTCGGCGCCGGCGATCAGGAGCCCGATGGCGGCGGCGACAAGGAGAGCCCACGTGTTCAGGAGCGGGGCGCTTCCGGGAGCCCACTGGTCCCTCGCCGCGTGCCCCGTGACCACGGCCAGGGTTGCCACGACCGCGACCGCGTACCCGGCGTGGCGGAGCGGCGGCGCGTCGCGCCGGGGCGCCAGCCAGAAGAGCACCACGGCCTGGAGCAGCCAGGCGGCCGCCGTGAGGGTGACGGCGGCCATCCCGTCGGCCGCGGCATCGTCCGGGAGGAAATGGCGCAGCTGCCCGGCCTCGCGGGCGCTCCAGATCATCAAGAGCGCGTTCGAGACGAACGCGCCGGCGCCCGGCACGTGGCGCTCCCCGGGCGTGAGGAGATCCTTCCGGCGTCCGACCACGTCGCACACCAGGAAGAACGCGATCAGGCAGAGCAGGTCGCGGAGCGAGGGGCCGCTCAAGAGAGTCGGAATGACGGGCGTCCCAGCGGTGATCAGGACGAAGGCGAGCCGGATCGCCGCGATCGCCAGAACGCCGTAGCCGAGCACGCGGAGCCACCCCCGATTCGGCCCGAGGCCCAGCCAGACAAGGGCGGCTCCCTCCGCGCACCACGCGAGCGCGAGGTAGTTCGGAAGAAGGCCGCGCTCGATCGCCCCGGCCAGAAACACCGCGGCGGCGGCGGTGAGGGGCCGCCACAGATCCCGCTGCGGACGGCGGATGTCGACCCAGAAGGAAGCCAGCGAGTAGAGGGCGGCGAGCCCCGCGAGGAGGAGCGCGGAGCGAACCCGGTCGGGCGATCCCAGGAAGGGCCACGACGAAACGAGGAGCAGCATCGGGGCCGCCGCTACCACTGCCAGATCGACAGCGCGCACGGGATTCGGCGAACGGGAGAGCCTCGCCACCGGGGCCAGGCCCAGCGCGACAAACAGCGCCGAGAGTCCGAGCTGGATGCCGAGGCCCCACGGCGCGCCGGAGTTGGCGCTCCAGGTGCCGGTGGTGAACGCGAGGGAGAGGAGCACGAGTCCGCTCCAGCCGATCGTGGCCGCCAGCCAGAAGACCACCAGGTTGACCACCGCGAAATATCCGAGCAACGCCGGCAACGGAAGCCGGAACCCCTGGAGCGGAATCCAGACCGCGAGCAGCTGGGGGAGATAGGCCGCGAGCACACCCAGGGTCGCGATGATCGGCTCGCGGCGTCTGAGTCCGATGCCGACGGTGACCAGCGAGACGGAGGCGAGGAGGAGGAAGGCCAGCCACTCTGGGAAAACGTGCATCCGGAAATGGCCAAGGTAGAGCGTGATGTAGACCACGCCTAGGCCCACGCCGATCAATGCGTTCCCCAGCGCGTTCAACGAGCGGGCTATGACGCTTCCGCGCCACGAGACCAACGTTCCCAGCGCGACGCCCGCGAGGACCAGCACCTCCGGCCCGATCCGCCCGTTCGCGTAGCCCCAGACGATCAGGAAGAATGCGCCCAGAAGGAGCAGGATGGACCCGACGTTCTGCATCCAGATACCGCCGATCTGCTGCTCCAAACGATCGCGGGACGCGGGTGCTGCGGCGGTGCGCGGCGCGGCGGGCCGCGGAGGGGCAACGGGGGCGGGGGACTCGCGCGCTGCGAGGTGCGGCTCGTGTGCGGCGCGCGGAACCCCGGACGCGGCGTCGCGCTCCAGGCGCTCGATCCGGGCGCGCAGATCCCGGGCATCACGGCGGTACCCGATCACCAACACCAGGGTGACCCACGGCAGGATTGCGCCGATCACCACGGCCGGAATCCACAGAATGCCCATGTGGCCGGAGTATGTACCAGCGGATGCCTGATGTACATTCGCGGCCTGGCGCCGTCGAGGCCGAGGAGGGATGGGATGACGGGCAAGCCTGACTGGGGGTTGGCGGCTCTGGCGCTGGTATGCGCGATCCAGCCCGCGTGCGCGGCGAGCCCGGCGCCGGCGCCGCCCGCGAATTCGAAGGTCGTTCGCTTCTCGGGCGACGTGCGGCGCGGCGAGCGCTTCACGCGCGCCATCTCCGGGGACCTGCGGTTTCTGCTCGAGCCGGACCCCACTGAGGGTTGGCGGATCGAGGTGGTGGGGGCTGACTCGACCCGCGACTACGTCTGGGTTGTGACGCCCCCCTACCGCGGCGTGAACGAAGCCGTCGTCCAGGCCTGGCACTTCCGGAACGCGGAGAACAGCGGGCCCAACGACGGCAGCGTCAACGCTCCCCGGGACAAGCGCGGGTTCTCCTTCGTGACCAGTGCGCCGGACTTCGCGAAGTGCAGGGACGCCGTCGATCGCCTGCTATGGCCGGACGGGATATCGGATGCGGGGCTGGATTCGGCTCAGGCCCTGCTGGACGGGGTCACGCATGGCGAGGGGACGCTCACGATCGGCGACATGAAGCTCGGCGGACTGGGACCGGGGCAAAGTCCGTGGATCGAAGCCATGCACTTCGCGGTGGAGCTGGAGCTGCCGGAAGCGGCGGCGGCGCGCAAACCCTAGAAGTAGACCGCGGCGCCGATGGCCGCCGCTCCGATGCCCGCCTCGGCCGTGGTGGTGTCGAAGCGGTCGACATGAAGCTGAGTCTGGGCGCCGTCAGAGAAGGTGACCCGACGATTCTGGTGTCTCTCGCCAAATCCCAGGTTGCCCCCAACCCTTCCCAGAAGGCTCAGCTTCCGCTTGAAGAACCATTCGAACCCGATCGAAGCGGATGCTCCCACTTCCCACGATCGCTGCTCGTCAAGGTACGTTTGGGTCGAGGCAATGGGATAGCTGTCATAGAAGACCGTCTCGTCGTAGTAGGCGCGGCCCCGCGACCAGAATGGGCCAAATCCGACAAAAATCGTCACTGGACCGGTCGCGTCCACATACCGCTCGAATTCCGCGCTCACCGATACCGAGTAGTTCCGATCGTTCTGGTAGGTCCTCCTACCGAAATAGGGTGGGCTGGAGATAGGGGACAGGTTCTTTCCGGAGGATTCGTCCAGGCTGAAATCGGTGCCGAGGCGGAACGCGTTTCGATCGCTCATGTGCCACTTGAGATACAGTCCAGAGGGTCGAAACGAAGGGCGAGACGCGCCTCCGATAGCCAGGAACTGGATGGAAGTGGCGCCGGCTCGCAGGGAGTTGTATGGGTCGCGCGAGTATTCGGCTGACGCCGAGGGCGGGAGAACTGAGCCACTGGTTGAGAGCCCTACAAATAGTGCGGAGGCGAGAAGTCGCGTTTTCATGGCCCTCTCCGGACCCGGCAAGGATCGAGGATGGAGTATACGGCCGATCGCTCCGGGAACCCAGGGGTCTCCGGATCAACCCCCGCTGATGACGGACCGGGCGGGAGGCGCTACATTGGGGCCGTTCACATTGCGCAATCCTCCAGGGAAGGAGGTTTGACGTGACCCGCCTCGCCCGATTCATCGCCTGCGCGTTGGCCCTGTCGGTCTCCGCGGCCCTTTGGGTGCCCCCGGCCCTCGCCGCCGTCCACCCAGTGCACGCCCCCGTTCCACACGGCGCTCCGCCTCGCCGTACGCCGAAGACTCTGAGCTTCGCGCCGCGCGAGGTGGTCGTGATCGCGGACGCGGAGGCCCTGGATGCCGCGGCAGACGGCTCCCCCCTTACGCGCAACCTTCGCGCGGCCGGCGTGCTCGCGAGCCTGGGGCTGGACCGGGCGCGTGCCGTGGGGCCGGTCCGACGCCCGAACGGATCCCGCCGCGAGCGGACCTGGGTGCTCACCTGCGACCGCACCGGCTTCGATCCGCCAGAAGCCGCCCGGGCGCTCCAGGCAACGGGCGCGTTCCGCGCGGTGAGTCCCAACTATCGCTTCGGCCTCTTCATCACCCAGCCGAACGATCCGTACCTCTACTACCAGTGGTACGTGGACGACGGCGACTTCGCCGACATCCGCCTTCCATACGCCTGGGATATCGCGCGCGGCGACACGTCGGTCGTCATCGCCATCCTGGATACGGGCGTCGACACGTCGCACCCCGATCTGGCCAGCCGCATCTGGAGGAACCCGGGCGAAATTCCGGGCAATGGGCTGGACGACGACGGAAACGGGTTCGTCGACGACGTCGAGGGGTGGGACTTCGGGGTGGGGGACAACGATCCCAACCCGGAGTACACGTCCGACGCCTCCGGGATCGACGTGGGCTTCCACGGAACGTTCTGCGCGGGCATCGCCGCCGCGGCCACGGACAACAACGACGGCATCGCGGGGGCCGGGTGGAATTGCCGCATCATGCCGCTCAAGGTGGCGCATCCCGACAGCGGGATCACCTCGGAAGCCATCGCCGGCGCGTTCCAGTACGCGGTGGATGAACGCGCGTCGGTGGTGTCGATGAGCTTCGGCGGGCCCGGCGATCCGGGAGTCCCGGAATTCTTCCAGGCCCTGGTGGACATGGCCACGCGGGCCGGCGCGGTCTGCGTGGCCGCGGCCGGAAACGACGGCGACAGCGTCCGCGTCTATCCGGCGGCCTGCGATCACGTCCTCGCCGTGGGAGCCACCGACTTCAACAACGTCCGCGCCGATTTCTCGAACTGGGGTTCCTGGGTAGACGTGGCCGCTCCCGGCAGCACCATGTGGTCCACCATTTCCCAGAACTACACGTTCACCGACTTGGACCAGCTCTTCTACATTTTCCTGTTCGGGTGGGACGGGGTGGACCCGTACATGTACGGCGACGGCACCTCCTTCGCGTGTCCGCTCGCGGCCGGCGTCTGCGGCCTGGTGCGCGCGCGATATCCGTCGCTGACGCCGGAGCTGGTGATCCAGCAGGTGATCGCGACCGGCGACGCCGTCGCCTACGACCACCCGGTCGGGGTCAAAGTGAACGCGTCCCGGGCGGTGACCTCGGGGCCCACTGCCGTGGCCCTGGACTCTCACGTGCCCGCGTTCTCGCTGGCCGGCGCCGCTCCGAACCCCATGGCCGGCTCGGGGGCCATTCGGTTCACGCTCAAGGCGCGCGGACGCACGCGCCTCACGCTCTACGACGCCTCCGGCCGGAGGGTGCGCGTCCTGGTTGACGCCACTCTGGACGCGGGGCCGCATGCCGTGCCCTGGGACGGGAGAAACGATGCCGGCGCGCGCGCGGCGACGGGCGTCTACTTCGCGCGGCTCATGGCCGGAGGATCCCGGCTCGATTCGAAGGTCCTGCTCCTGGCCAGGTGACGTTTCCCTTCTGGTAGAATTTCCGAGAGCTGCCAGGGAACTCAGTCGAGGATTCAGGGAGGATGCGACCATGCCCAAGACAACCGTCCGCTGCGCCCATATGAACCTGATCAAGAGCGTCGAGCCCAAGACCCCCGAGGGGTGCGAGGAGTGCCTTCGCGTCGGAAGCTCCTGGGTTCACCTGCGGCTTTGCCTCACGTGCGGCAAAGTCGGATGCTGCGACTCCTCCGCGAACAAGCACGCGAGCCGGCACGCCCGCGAGGCCCATCATCCCATCGTCCAGTCCTTCGAGCCCGGCGAGGACTGGCGCTGGTGCTACGTGGATGAGACGCTTGTCTAGGCGAGGAACGAGCGTTCTACGAATGGAGTAGCGGCCCCCGCCGATCCCGCCTAAAATCCCGGACTCCATGCTCAAAACTTCGCCGTTTCACCCCCGCACGTCCGCGCTCGTGCGCGCCCAGACGTGGCGGCGCTGGGCCGGATACCAGATGGCCAGCGCCTACGATCCGCACCCGGACCGCGAGTACGCGGCCATCCGGAACGCGGCGGCGCTGATCGACGTTTCCCCCTTGTACAAGTACCGGATCACGGGACCGGGCGCGGCGCGCCTCCTGGATCGCATGATCACGCGCGACATGGCCAAGCTCAAGGCGGGGCAGGTCTACTACACGCCCTGGTGCGACGCCGAGGGGAAGGTGATCGACGACGGAACGGTGACCCGGCTGTCGGAAAGCGCGTACCGGCTGACCAGCGCCGACTCATCGCTCCGATGGCTTCACCTGAACGCAGTGGGGCTGTCGGTGGAGATCGAGGACATCTCGGAGCGCACGGCGGCGCTTTCGATCCAGGGCCCACTCTCGCGCGATATCCTCTCGCGCGCCACCGGCGCCGACCTCGCGTCGCTCAAGTACTTCCGCATGATCGAGACCGCCGTTCGGGGCATCCCCGTGGCCGTCTCGCGCACCGGCTACACTGGGGACCTGGGCTACGAGATCTGGGTGGATGCGGCGCGGGCCGTCCCGCTGTGGGACGCGCTGATCGAGGCCGGAACCCCGTTCGGAGTCACGCCCGCCGGGGTATGGGCGCTGGACATCGCCCGCATCGAGGCGGGTCTGATCATGATGGACGTGGATTACTTTTCCTCGCATCACGCCCTCATCGAGGCGCGCAAGTCCTCCCCCTACGAGATCAACCTCGGCTGGGCGGTGAGCCCCGACAAGGGCCCGTTCAACGGGCGCCGCGCGCTCGCGGCCGAGCGCGCGCGGGGCGCGGCCTGGGGATTCGTCGGCCTCGAGATCAGCTGGGACTCGTTCGAGCGCCTCTTCGCCGCGCGCGGGCTGCCGCCCCAGATCTCGAACGTGGCCTGGCGCGTGAGCGTGCCCGTGTACAAGGACGGTCGGCAGGTGGGCTACGCGACCAGCGGGTGCTGGTCGCCGCTCTTGAAGAAGTCGCTCGCGCTCGCCCACCTCCGGGCGCCCCATTTCAAGCCCGGCAGCCCGGTGAAGGTCGAGGTGACCGTCGAGCACCGCCGAGAGCTGGCCGACGCCGTGGTGCGGAAACTCCCCTTCTTCGACCCGGAACGGAAGAAGGCATGAGCCGGGAGCGCTACGACGCGATCGTCATTGGAGGCGGGCACAACGGCCTCGTGGCCGCGGCCTACCTCGCGCGCGCCGGGCGGAAAACCCTGGTGCTGGAGCGCCGTCCCATGATCGGAGGCGCCGCGGTCACCGAGGAAGTGTTCCCCGGGTTCAAGTTCTCCGTGTTCTCCTACGTGGTCAGCCTGCTCCGTCCCGAGATCATCCGCGACCTGGACCTGCCGAAGCACGGCCTCCAGATCCTGCCCCTCGAGAGCACCGTCACGCCGCTGGAAAACGGCGACTACCTGGCGTCGTGGTCCGATCCCGACGAGACGCGCCGGGAGCTGTGCCGCCATTCGCCGCGCGACGCGGACGCCGCCGTGGTCTTCGGGCGGCTGATGCACCACATGGCGATGGCGGTGCGGCCCATCCTGGGAATGGTTCCCCCCGACCCGGCCTCCCTCTCGCCGCGCGACCTCGCGGGCCTCCTGAAGCTGGGAGGCCATTTCCGCTCGCTGGGGCCGGAGCGCTTCCACGCGCTCCACAAGCTGATGACCATGAGCAGTGCGGACTACCTGGACGAGTGGTTCGAGTTCGACGCGCTGAAGGCCACCAAGTCGGCGAGCGGCATCATCGGCACGTTCTTGGGGCCGCGCTCGCCGGGATCGGCCTACGTACTCCTCCACCATTACATGGGGGAGATTGACGGCGCCTTCCGCGCGTGGGGGTTTCAGAAGGGCGGGACGGGCGCGATCAGCGACTCGATCGCGGGTGCGGCGCGCGCGCACGGCGCGGAGATCCGGACCGGCGCGGGCGTGGAGCGGGTGCTGGTGAAGAACGGACGCGCGACCGGCGTGGCGTTGTCCAGCGGAGAGGAGATCGCGGCGAGCCTCGTCGTCTCGGGCCTGGACCCGCGGCTCACCTTCACGCGGCTGGTGGACCCCAAAGAATTGCCAGGACCGCTCGTCGAGGGGATCCGCCGCTACAAGTTCCGCGGCAGCTCGGGGAAGGTGAACCTGGCCCTCTCGGGGCTCCCGAATTTCACCTGCATGCCCGGCGAGGGGCCGCACCTCCGCGGCGCCATGTCGATCAGCCCCAGCATCGAGTATCTGGAGCGCGCCTACGACGACGCCAAGTACGGCGAGTTCTCGCGCCACCCGTACATGGACATCGTGATCCCCTCGATGATCGATCCGGGAATGGCGCCGCCCGGAAAGCACGTGATGAGCATCTTCGTCCAGTATGCGCCCTACGCCGTAAACGGCGGCTGGACGGACGCGAAACGCGAGGCGTTCGGGGACGCGGTGGTGAAGACGCTGGCGCGCTACGCGCCCAACATCGAGTCCCTGATCCTGCACCGCCAGGTCCTCACGCCGCACGACATCGAGCGCATCACCGGGCTCACGGAGGGGAACATCTTCCAGGGTGAGCTGGCGCTGCAGCAGCTCTTCTTCCTGCGCCCCGTGCCCGAGTGGGCCAAGTACCGGACGCCGATCCACGGATACTGGCAGTGCGGCGCGGGGACGCACCCGGGCGGCGGCATCATGGGCGCCTCGGGCCGCCTGGCCGCACTGGAAATGCTCCGGGGGTCCTCGTGACCCGGACCGGCTACGACGCCGCCGTCATCGGCGGCGGCGCGAACGGTCTCGTGGCCGCGGCCGCGCTGGCCAAGGCGGGGCGCCGCACGCTCCTCCTC
>DATGVG010000219.1:0-15435 GCA_035300625.1 Candidatus Limnocylindrales bacterium | reverse complement strand
ACAGGGATCGCAATTCGGGCGGCTGGGAATCACGACCCACGCGTACTCCTGGAACACCACGTCCTCGCCTTCCTTGCGCCGCATGTTGTCGAAGAGGAGCGGATAGAACGAGACGAACTCCCCCTTCACGAATTCGGGCACGTCGAGATCCGTGGGCATGCGAACCGTGCGGTAGTTCGTGGTCTCCACCCGGCCTCGCCGCGTCAGCGTGAGCACGATCATCTCCTGTGGCCCCTTGGCGTTCACCATGCCGAGCCGGATCGGGAGCATGAACTTGGGGGATTCGAAGGCTACCTGGATGGGTCGGAGGTAGGCAAAGCCCAGTCGCTGCTGCTCGGCCACGTCCACCTTCGCGACGAAGAAGTACATCCCCTGCTTGATATACGAGGAGAGTACTGGAGCCGCCCCAGGAGGCATCGTGTAGCCGTTCGCCCGAAGCCACTCGCCGAGGGCGCGGCCCTCCTTGGCGGACAGGATCAGGATGTCGTATTCGTCGACCTTGTACTGAGCCAAGATCCGGATCTCACTCAGCTTGCCTCCTCGATAGTGAATCTCGCCGCTACCCAATTCCGCCACGACCGAAATCTTCTGGGCAGCCTCCTTAGGCTCCGGACACGGATTCGGATCCGTGTACTCCACCAGCCGCGGCACCGAATAGTCGTCCAGGTGCGTCACGGCCGTCGAATCGCCGATGTGCACCTGCCCTTTCTCCAGCACCACGGGCACGGGGACGACGACCGCGAATTCCTTGGGATCGCCGCGGAAATCGCTCGACATGGTGAGGACGGTGCGGTCGCCGTCCCGGGCGATCACCACCTTGGAGGCATGGTTGTAGATGCGCATGTCGCCGGTCGCGACGTAGAAGCCGCAAAAGGCGCGCGCGGATCGCGGCGCTCCCGCTAGAGCGAGAGCCGCCGCGAACATCACGAGAAGAATGGAACCCACCGCGAAGCGCTGCCGGATCTTGTCCATCGCCAACTCCTGCCGGCCGGACGATGGAGGGGGCGGCCGCCGTCTACTGCTTCTGCCACATCCAATCCCACCACTTCCTCGACTTCTCCGGCGGATCGGCCCACGCCTGCTCGCCGCCCATCTTCCGGTAGATCCGGCGCAAATCCCAGCCGGTCAGGTCCGCCAGAGTCTCGGCTTCCTTCGCGCGGCGGTCCCGCACCTGGCGCCGATAGTCGCCGATTCCGTCGCATTCGCTCTGGCCGCGGAAGGGGTGATGGATAACGAACCGCCCCTGAAAATTGGTGCGGTCGCCCGTTTCCTGGAAGAGCAGGTCCTCGGGGAAGTGCCTCGCGTCATAGCGGACGTGGAGGCGGGTGACGAACACCTCCTGCGGGTTTCCCGGCGGGACGAACTGCGGCGCGCCCGGGGGGACGATACCTAGCTGTCCCGGCGGCGCGATGCCCGTGTTGAGCCAGAACACCCCCAGGCCGGCCAGCTCCTCGCGCGAGAGCGGATCCGAGGCGCAGGGATCGCACCAGGACATGTCCCATGCGTACTCGAGAAAGACCGCGTCGCCGCCCGCCTGCCGGTGCTGCTCCGCGAACATCGCCCGGTAGAAGTCCGGGAACTCGTCCTTCACGAACTCGGGGATCTCGGCGTCCGAGGGGAGGCGGATGGTGCGATAGTTCGTCGTCTCCACGCGGCCGTTCCGCGTCAGGGCGTACACGAACATCTCTTGCGGTCCGTCGGCGTTCACCATGCCGAGCCGGAGCGGCAGCATGAACTTGGGCGACTCGAACGCCATCTGGAGCGGCCTGAGATACGAGTAGCCCAGCTTCGCCTTCTCCGCGAGGTTCACCTTCGCGACGAAGAACTTCATTCCCTGGTGCAGGTAGCTCGCGAGCACGCGCCCCGCGCCTTCGGGAACGCGATATCCGTGGATCTCCAGCCACTGCTCCAGCCCCGAGCTCTCACGGGCCGACAGGATCAGGATGTCGTACTCGCCGACGGTGTAACGGGCTTCGACGCGCACGCCCAGAGATCGCTCGCGGGCAGCGTCTTGAGCCGCCATCGGAGCCACCGCCATCTTGCGCATCCCCATGGCCTCGCCCATGGCCCGCATCTGGCACGGATCCGGATCGAAGTACTCCACCAGCCGCGGCGCGGTGTAGGCGTCCAGGTGGTCCACCGCTTTCGGGTCGCCGACGTGGATCTGTCCTCTCTCCAGCACCACCGGCACGGGCACGACCAGCGCGAACTCCTCGGGGTCGCCCTTGAAGTCGCTGGCCATGGTGAGCACGGTCCGATCGCCGTCCCGCACCAGCACCACCTTCGAGGCCTTGTTGAAGAGCTTGGCGTTGCCGCTCGCGACGTAGAAACCGCAGAAGCTATGCGCGGCCGGCGCCGAGAGCGTGCTGGCCAACGCGATCGTGAGCGCGAGCATCCATCGGTTCATGTGGATCTCCTTTCCAGAGAGGGCCGACCACCGGACGCTTCCATTCGTATTTCGGGCCGGGGAGGACGTGATCGATCAGCGGGACGATGGGCGCCAGCGCGGCCAGCGCCCAGATCGGGCCGTTCGGGCGGAAGAGGCCAAAGGCGACGAACCCGGCGCCCATGGCGACCAGGGACGCGAAGAGGATCCGTCCCGCGCGCGTGTTGGGCGTGGTCTTGGGGTCGGAGATCATGTGGAAGGTGAAGATCATGAGCGCGCCGTTCTCCAGCCGGTGAACGGGGATCGTGAGCGGCTCGCCAACCCATAGCGACCGCCCGACAAGGATGGCGGCGAAGGCCGTGATGAACGCGATCGACGTGTCGCTGCGCGCCGAGCGGTTCACCACGAACGATCCCGCCATGGCCATGGCGTACGCCAGCGTGGGGCCGCTGCCCCACTGCCCGGGGGAGACCCAGGCCTGGTTGAAGGCCAGCATCATCACGACGAGCGCGATATTGGTCGGATTCCAGAGGTGCTTGCCATGGAAGCGGATCAGGAACTTGCTCCCGATCGCGATCGCGGCGCACAGCACGGCCAGCCGCCAATCGTTCGCGCGGAAGAGGAAGCAGAGGCCGAAGCCAGAGATCAAGGCACTCTTCCACTCGAACGTGGGGATGTGGAACAACCGCGTGAAGATCCACTGCGCGAGGAGCGCCGTTCCGATCGTCGCGGCCACCTGGATCGCCGGCGTGTCGAAGTGCAGCCGGAAAAGCCCGTAGGTCAGGAGGCCCCCCAGGCAGCAGATCTGCCACCAGCGGGAGTCGTACCGGCGGCCGGGCGGCCGGACCGGACCATTCACGGAAGGGGAGGGGGTGACGGACGTTGGATTCATCGCACCCTCTTCTACGCCCGGCTCGAGCCCTGTATTCCATGGGATGGGGGGCGAGGAACGCCGTGAACCGGGAGGGGAGTCGAGGGGGTGCCGGGGGGAGAACTAGCGGAAGTCTAGACCCTTCGTCGCGCGGGAGGGAAGCCCCAAAATCGGGTGTCGCGGAGCGAGGAACGCGGAGATCAGGAGAACGATCACTTACCAGACTTCTCCGCGCCCCCTTTGGCCGGCTTCTCGGTCTTCAACGTCTCCAGCCACCCGGCCAGCGTGGCCAGCTCCGCGTCCGTGCCGCGAAACAGCTTCATGTGCTTCCGGCCGTCGATGGCTTCTTGTTTCTTCATGAACGCGGCGATCCACTTCGCGTTCCGTTCGCCGCCCACGTCCGAGAGGTCGGGGGGTTTTCTCGCGACCGGCTTCACCTCCGCGGCCTCCTGGGCCGGAGTCTCCCTCGCCGCGGCCGCCGCCGCCGGCTTCTTTCCGATGCCCTGGCTCTCGATGGTGTGACAGGAGCCGCACTTGTACTTGATGAAGACCGGCTTCCCGTCCGGGACCTTCTTCGCATCCGCACGGGCCGCGCCGGGCGCCATGGCGGCACACAGGATCGCCGCTCCCAATCCAACGACGAGTCGTCTCATCATCCACCTCCCGCTAGAGTCATCATCAGAAGCGCCGCGCCCTCAGTTTGGCTAGGATACTACCGACGCCCGCTTCCGGTCGCGAAGCATGACCACGCTGCCGTCGCCCCGGCTCCCTGTCACCGTCCGTGCCCTCTTGGAGAAAGCCCCGCCCTCGCCCGGCCCCCGGCCGTGGAGCGTCCCGCGCGCTCCTAAATCCCGGCGCAATCGCCACCCCGTTTTGCTACCTTCGAAGGGCTCCGTATCCCACGCTCCATTCCGCCTCGAGGGGGGTGCCTTCGATGACGCTTCGCATCGCGCCACTCGCGCGCAGGATCGGTTTCGCGCTCGCGATTCCGCCGGTCCTCGCGCTCGCGATCCCGTCGACGCTCGCCTGCCTTTCGCTGGCGCCGGGCCGCGCCGCCGCGGACGTGATCACCGGGACGTTCTCCATAGTGGCCTTCGACAGCGTCACCCAGGAGCTGGGCGTCGCCGTGCAGTCCAAGTACTTCAGCGTGGGCGGGGTGGTGCCCTGGGCCGAGGCGGGCGTGGGCGCCGTCGCCACGCAGGCGAACGTGAACCCCTCGCTCGGGCCCCAGGCTCTGGCGATGCTCCGGGCGGGCCTCTCCGCGCCCCAGGTCATGCGCGCCATGGCCGCCGCCGATTCGGGGTGGGACGGGCGGCAGTTCGGCATCGTGGACGCCGCCGGCCGCGCGGCCAACTGGACGGGAAAGCGCTGCCTCGACTGGGCCGGGGGCCGCACCGGACCCGGCTTCGCCGTGCAGGGGAACATCCTCGCTGGGCAGGCCGTGGTCGACGGGATGGCCCGGGCGTTTCTGGCGACGCACGGCGAGCTGGCCGAACGGCTCATCGCGGCGCTCGAGGCCGCCCAGGCCGCGGGCGGGGACAAGCGCGGGATGCAGTCGGCCGCACTGATCGTGGCGCGGCCCAGCGCCACCAACCCCGAGTACCGCGAGCGTTACATCGATCTGCGCGTGGAGGACCACAAGACCCCGATCCAGGAGCTTCGGCGCGTCTGGGAAATCCACCAGGGCTTCCACCTGGCGAACACCCACCTCCTTTACGCCACGCAGTTTGATGCGGCCGGGAAGCCGGAGCTGGCCAAGCTGGAGCGGGAGCGCGTGGGCGAGACGCTCCAGCGCGCCCTCTCCCGCGATGAACGGGATGCGTCGGTGCTGAACGGGCTGGCCTGGGCGTGCGCGACCAACGCCATCTTCCTCGACGGCGCGCGTCAGGCCGCGGAGCGGGCCGCGCGGGCCGAACCGCGGAACGTGGACATCCTGGACACGCTAGGCGAGGTCTACTTCCGGATGGGGAACAACCGGAAGGCGGTCGAGGTGGAAACGCGCGCCGCCATGATCGACCCGAAGAGCCAGTACCTGAAAGACCAGATCGTTCGCTTCAGGGGAGACGAGAAGTGACCGGGACCCTCCGGCGGGCCGCCCGCCTCGCGCCGGCGCTCGCGATGGCGTGGGCGCTCGCGCCCTCACCCGCGTTCGCCACGTTCTCGATCGTGGCGTACGACTCGACCACCCACGAGCTGGGCGTGGCGGTCCAGTCGCGCGCCTTCAGCGTGGGCATGGCGGTGCCGTGGGCGGAGGCGGGCGTCGGCGCGATAGCGACGCAGGCGAACACCAACGAGTCGTTCGGTCCGAAGGGGCTGGAGCTGATGCGGCGCGGGAGGAACGCGGCCGCGACCCTGCGGACCCTGCTCGCGGCCGACTCGGGCGCCGCGCACCGGCAAGTGGGGATCGTGGACGCCAAGGGACGAAGCGCCGCGCACACCGGCAAGGACTGCAGCGCGTGGGCGGGGCAACGGACGGGCCCGGGCTACTCGATCCAGGGGAACATCCTCGCGAGCGAGGCCGTCGTGGCCGGCATGGAACGGGCCTACCTCGAGACCAAGGGGGAGCTGGCGCAGCGGCTCCTCGCCGCGCTCGACGCCGCGCAGGCGGCGGGCGGCGACAAGCGCGGGCAGCAGTCGGCGGCGCTCATCGTGGTGCGCCCCAGCGACGAATTCCCGGAGTACCGCACGCGCTACGTGGACCTGCGCGTGGAGGACGCGAAAGAGCCGATCCACGAGCTGGAGCGAGTGTTCGGGATCCTGGAATCGCAGCGGCTGGCCGAAGCTCACCTCCGCTTCGCCGAGGCGTACGAGAAGAAGGGGAAGAAGGATCTGGCGCGCGTCGAGCGGGAGCGGGTCGGTGAGGCGCTGGCGCGCGCCCTGGCGCGCGGCGAGAACGACGCCTCCAACCTGAACGGGCTGGCGTGGACCTGCGCGACCAACGGCGTCTACCTCAAAGAGTCGCTCGAGGCCGCGGAGCGGGCCGTCGCCCTCGAGCCCCAGAACACGGGAATCCTGGATACGCTGGCCGAGGTGCACTTCCGGATGGGCGATCGCGACAAGGCCGTCGAGGTGGAGTCGCGGGCCCTGGCCCTCGAGCCGGGCAGCGGCTACCTGACCGAGCAGCTCAACCGTTTCAAGACTGGGACGAAATAGCGAGGAGCGATCATGTCGAAGCGTCCGGTGACTCCAGAAGTGCTGTTCGAGCTCCAATTCCTCGACGCGGTCGCGCCGTCGCCGGACGGGAGCCGCGCCGTTTACGAGATCAAGACCGTCGACAAGGAGAAGGACGAATACGAGTCCCACCTGTGGCTGATTCCGCTCGCCGGAGGCGAGCCGCGCCGCCTGACGCAGGGGGAGCACAAGAACTTCGGCGCGGCCTGGGGCCCGGACGGTAAATCGGTCGCGTTCATCTCCACCCGGCGCGACAAGAAGCCGCAGATCTACCGCCTGCCGCTGGACGGCGGCGAAGCCGAGCGCCTGACCGACGTGGACGGAGACGTCTCGTCGCTCGAGTGGTCGCCGGACGGGAAGTCGATCGCGTTCGTGTTCCGCCCCGCGGATCCGCCGGAGATCGGGCACTTGCCGGGCTCGACGCCGGAGCGGAAGGCGCGGGAGGCGAAGGCGGAGAAGAAGGAAGCGCCCGAGCCCACGTTCCGGCACATCACGCGGATGCTCTACAAGCTGGACGGCACCGGGTGGCTGCCGCGCTCCCGCAGCCACGTTCACGTTCTCGATCTGGCCACCCGGAAGACGCTCGCGGTGACCGGCGGCGAGTTCGATCACGGCCCGGCCGTCTGGTCCCCGGACGGCAAGTCCCTCGCCTTCACGGCCAACCGGCAAGAGGACGAGGAGTATTCGTCCTACACCGTGAGCGACATCTTCGTCGTGCCCGCGGCGGGCGGAGAGCCCCGGAATCTCACGCCGGGGCCGGGCATGGCGGTGGCCCCATCCTGGTCGCCCGACGGCTCCACGATCGCATTCGTCGGCCACGACCGGCCGGACGACTGGTGGGGAATCCCCAACTATCACCTCTGGACGGTTCCCGCGGCCGGCGGAGCGCCGCGCGATTTGACGCCGCGCTTCGACCGCTACGCGGCTGACCTCGTGGGGAGCGACCTTCGCGACTTCCACTCGGGTGGAAATCCCGTCTGGTCGCGGGACGGCATGAGCCTTTACTTCCTGGCGAGCGAATTCGGCTCGACGCACCTCTACCGCATTCCCGCGCGCGGAGCCGACGAGCCCGAGCGCCTCACCGAGGGCGGGCTCCAGATCCTGACCGTCCAGCGGGGGCGCGAAGCCGAGGAGCTGACGGTGATCCGCTGCGGCCACCTGGACGCGGGCACCGTCGCGCGCTTCAACCCGGGGACGAAGCGCTTCACGGACGTGGTGACGCCCAACCGGGATCTCTTCGCCACGCTCGCCCTGACGGAGCCGGAGGAGATGTGGGTTCCGTCGCCGTCGGGGCACCGGGTCCAGGCGTGGCTTCTGGCTCCACCGAAGACCGGCGGGAAGCAGCCGATGATCCTCGAGATCCACGGCGGCCCGCGCGTCCAGTACGGGGCGTGCTTCTTCCTCGAGTTCCAGATGTTCGCGAGCGCCGGCTTCTACGTGCTCTTCTCCAACCCGCGCGGATCGCAGGGCTACGGGGAGGCGTTCACCAAGGCGATCGTCCACGACTGGGCGGCGCCGGCGTTCGACGACCTGATGCTCGTGGTGGACGCCGCGCTGAAGCGCCACCCCGACATCGACCCGGAGCGGCTGGGCGTGACGGGCGGCAGCTACGGCGGCTACATGACGAACTGGGTGGTCTCGCACACCGACCGATTCCAGGCCGCGATCACGCAGCGCTGCGTGACCACCATCCAGACCCTTCTCCTGGGAGACGACCTTTGTCCGGCCGCCACGCCCGAATTCGGCGCGGAGCCGTGGGAGGACGCCGAGATACTGCGCCGGCAGTCTCCGCTCTACTACGTCGAAAACATCCGCACGCCTCTCCTGATCACGCACAGCCTGATGGACCAGCGCTGCGACGTGACCGAGGCCGAGATGCTCTACAAGTCGCTGAAGGCGCTTCACCGCGAGGTGGAAATGGTGCTGTTCCCCGACGAGAGCCACGGTCTCTCGCGGAAAGGCACGCCGTCGCGCCGCGTCGCGCGGATGCATCTCATGCGCGACTGGTTCGTGCGGTATCTGGGGCCCGACGGGGCCCCCGCCCCGGTGAGCGGCGTGGCCACGGCGGCCGAGCCGGCCCTGGCGGGAACGCGGCGGGTTGGAGCTTAACGGGAGGACGGTCCTCCTCACCGGCGCGACCGGCGGGATCGGGCGGCCCACGGCGCACAGGCTGGCCGCCGCGGGCGCGCGGGTCGTGCTGGTCGCCCGCAGTGCCCAGCCCCTCCAGGCGCTCGCCGCGGAAATCACCGCGGCGGGCGGCATGGCCCACGGGGTCGCGTGCGACGTGGTGCGCGCGGAGGACTGCGCTCGCGCCGTCGACGAAGGCGTGCGGCGGTTCGGCGGCCTCGACGCCCTGGTCAACAACGCGGGCATCGGCTACATGAGGACCCTGCGAGAGGCCACGGAGGAGGAGATCGGGCGCCAGCTGGACGTCAATCTCCTCGGGACCGTGCGGATGACGCGGGCCGCGCTCCCGGCGCTCCTCCGGAGGCGCGGCGCCGCTCTCGTCAACGTCGCCTCCCTGGCCGCGCGGATCGCTCCTCCCTACTACGGCTACTACAGCGCGACCAAGTACGCGCTGGCCGGGCTCACCGAGTCGTGGCGCCGCGAGCTTCGCCCCCGCGGCATGCGCGTCACGCTGCTCCTTCCCACGGCCGTCGAGACGCCGTTCCTCGAGCGCGCCGGGCGCGCGCGCGCGTTGGGCGTGGGCCCGGCCGGCGTCGTGCTCCGGCCCGATCAGGTGGCGGCCGCCATCGTGGGCGCCCTGCGACGGGGTCCCGCGGACGTCTACGTACCGTTCTGGACCCGCGGCCTCGCGTGGCTCAACCTCGTTCTCCCCGGCATTTCCGACCGCCTGGTGAACGCTCTCTTCCGGTATCCTGAACGAGAGCAATGACCCAACACTATTCCGACCTAGGGGACACGGAGAACCCCGCCGGCGACGGCCCCGTTTCGTGGCGGCGGATGGCCAAGGACGGCCCCTCGTCGCGCAGGAAGCGCGTCGCATTGAGTCTCTCGGGAGGCGGCCTCACCGGCGCCTACTACGAGATCGGCTGCCTCGCCGCCCTCGATGATTTTCTCGGCTTCGATTTCTCCTCCACCGGATTCGACATCTACATCGGCGTGAGCGCGGGAGCGTCGGTGGCGGGGCTTCTGGCCAAGGGGATCCCGGTGCGCCGCATCTACTGGGCGCTGCTCACCAATTCGGACCCGTCGCTCCATTTCAAGCGCAGCGACATGTACGACGTGAATCGCTGGGCCATTCTCCTCTCCGCGTTCAACGTCGGCGGCTCGGTCCCCAGCTACTTCGTGAATTGCCTGCGGCACGGGATCCGGCCGACGCCCTTCGAGTTCATGCACTACGTCGAGGCGCGGCTTCCCGCGGGGGTCTTCGCTCTCGACAACTACCAGAAGTTTTTCTGCAAGGTGCTCGAGGCGAACGGCAAGACCGATTCGTTCGACGACATCGAGCGCGAGCTGTACATTCCCGCGACCGACCTGGATCTGGGGACCCGGCGCGTCTTCGGGGCCTCGGAGGGCGAGACCGTGCCGCTCTCCCACGCGATCGCGGCCTCCTCGGCCATTCCGCTCTTCTTCCGCCCCTTCCAGGTCGAGGGGCGGGACTACATCGACGGCTCGACGGGGAAGGTGGCCCACCTGGATCTGGCGATCAAGGCGGGGGCCTCGACCATCCTGATCATCAATCCGCTCGTGAATATCTCGAACGACCAGGAGGCGGTCTGCATCCCGCGTCGCGACGGAAAGGCGGCGCGCATCCGCGAGAAGGGGATGTCGTTCATTCACGACCAGGCCTCCCGCATCGAGACGAGGGTCCGCCTCGACGGGGAGATCCGCCGCTACCAGGCTGAATTCCCGGAGGTGAAGATGTACCGGATCGAGCCCTCGTCCAGCGAGGTGATCCTGTTCCTCCACAATATGATGAGCGTCCAGGAGCGCGAGGCGATCCTCCGCTACGGGTACACTTCCATGACCTCGATCTTGAAGCGCCGCCGGGCCGTGATCCAGGAGCTGATGCAGTTCCACGGCCTGAATCCCCCCGACGAGGCGCTCGCGGGAGGCTGAGCCGCCACCTGTAAGGGGCGGTTCGCGAGAATTCGAAATGGCACTCCATCCGATCCATCAGCGTCTCGTGCGCGGCGAGCTGGTCCTCCTGGACGGCGCGCTGGGCACCGAGCTCGAACGCCGCGGCGTCGCGACGCCGCTCCCCCTGTGGAGCGCCCAGGCGCTCATCGACGCTCCCGACATCGTGCGGCAGGTGCACGAGGAGTACGCGCGAGCGGGGGCCGACGTCCTGGCCACCGCCACCTTCCGCACCACCCCGCGCGTCATGCGGAAGGCGGGGCGCCCGGAATCGGACGCCGATCGGCTCACCGACCTGGCGGTGCGCCTGGCGGCGGAGGCGCGCACCCACGCGGGCGCGGGGCAGGGCCGCGACGTGTGGATCGGGGGATCGCTCGGGCCGCTGGAGGATTGCTACCGCCCCGGCGACGCGCCCCCGCGCGGCGAGATGGAGCGCGAGCACGACGACCAGGCCGCCCGGCTCAAGCGCGCGGGCGCGGAGCTGATCCTGCTCGAGACGATGAACACGATCGAGGAGGCGATGGCCGCGGGACGCGCCGCGCGGAGCACCGGCCTCCCGTTCACCGTGAGCTTCGTCTGCTCCAGCGGGAGCGCGATCCTTTCCGGCGAATCGCTCGCCGACGCGGTGCGGGCGGTGGAGCGGCTGGAGCCCCTCGCGATCCTGGTCAACTGCACCCCTCTTTCGGAAACCGCCGCCTGTCTGGATACGATGAGCCGGGCGACGCAGATTCCGATCGGCTGCTATCCCAACGCGGGCTCGGCCGGCGCGGGCGGGACGTCGAGCTTCGACCCTTCGGTCACGCCCGAGCGCTTCGCCTCCTTCGCGGGGGAGTGGGTCCGGCACGGAGCCCAGCTGATGGGCGGCTGCTGCGGCACCACCCCCGAGCACATCCGGGCGCTGCGCGAGGCGCTGCCGTCGGTCCTGGTGGAGTGACCGCCGCCGAGGCGCTCCGCCCCGCCGCGAGCGCCATCCTCATCAGCCGCGCCGGCGGGGTGCGCCTTCTCTGGGTCCGCCGCTCGGAGGCGAACCCGTTCCTGGGGGGCTTCCACTCCTTTCCGGGCGGGCGCTACGCGCAGGAAGACGGCCCCCTGGACGGCGACCCGGATCAGGATCTGCTCACCATGGCGCGCTGCGCCGCGCGCGAGACCTTCGAGGAGACCGGCCTCCTGGTCGGATTCTCCGGAAAGCACCCGCCGGTCGAGGAGCAGCGCCGCCATCGCCGCGACGTGCTGGACGGGAAGACCCCATTCTGGGAGACGGCCGAGCGGGGTTGGGCTCTCCGGTTCGAGGCGGCGACCTACGTCCCGGCCGGCCGATGGATCACCCCGCACTTCAGCCGGGCGCGCTTCAACACCAACTTCTTCCTGGTCGAGATGTCCGAGCCCCTGGAGCCCGACGTGTGGCCTGGCGAGCTGGAGTCGGGCGAGTGGATCGACCCGCGCGAGGCGCTCCGTCTGTGGGACGAGGACCGGGTCGTCCTCGCGATGCCAACGCTCCACACGATCCAGATCCTGGCGGAGGGCGCGCACGGGCTCCCGGCGCGCCTGCACCAGATTCCGGAGGCGAACGGCGTTCCCTCCCGGCGCGTCCACGTGCGCCCCGCGATCACGATGATCCCGCTCCGGAGCGAAACGTTGCCACCGGCGACCCACACCAACGCGGTGGTGGTGGGGGACGGAGACGTGGTGATCGTGGATCCGGGAAGCGCCGACCCCGATGAGCTGGAGGCGCTGGACCGCGTGGTCGAGGAGGCCGAGGGGGCGCGCGGCCGCGTGGTCGCGATCCTTCTCACGCACCGCCACCGCGACCATCTCGCCGGCGTCGAGGCGGTGCGCGCCCGCTACGCGGCGCCGGTCTGGGCGCACGCCGAGATCGCGGAGCGGATCCCGATCGACCGCGTCCTGGCCGAAGGGGACCGCATCGAGCTTCCGGGCCGCCACCCGCGCCGCCTGCGCGTGTTCGCGACGCCGGGACACGCGCGGTCCCACCTTTCGTTCTTCGAGGAGACGTCGCGCACCCTGATCGCGGGCGACGTCGTCTCCGGGCTGGGCACGGTGGTGATCGCGCCGCCCGACGGAAACATGCGCGCGTACGTACAGACGCTGGAGCGCCTGCGCCGGGTGGGAATCCTGGCCCTGATCCCGGGGCACGGGGCGCCCCACCGCGGCGTGGCGCGGCTCCTGGACGCGCTGATCGAGCACCGGCGGATGCGCGAGAGCCGAATCTTACGAGCGCTGGAGGCCGGGCCGCTGGCGGAAGAAGCCCTCCGGGAGCGAGTCTACGAGGACACCCCCGCCGCCGATCCGGCGCTGGCCGCGAAGACCCTCCGCGCTCATGTGGAAAAACTGGAGGAGGAGGGGCGCGTGGTCACCGAGAGCGGAACAGTGAGGTTGGCTTCGGACCTCCCACCGGGGGGGCTTTGATGAACTATTCCCTCGACCTCGCCATCCCGATTCTGGAGCGAACGCCGGTGGTGCTGCGCGCGCTCCTCGGTGGGCTTCCGGACGAATGGGTGCGGGCCGTGGACGGCCCCGGCACGTGGAGCGCCTTCGACGTGGTCGGGCATTTGATCCACGGCGAGAAGACCGATTGGATCCCGCGAGTGCGGCACATCCTCGAGAAGGGGGAATCGGAGCCCTTCACGCCCTTCGACCGCGAGGCCATGTTCTCGGCCTCCCGGGGGAAGACGATGGAGGCGCTCCTGGAGGAGTTCGCGTCGCTCCGAGCGGCGAACGTGGCCACGCTCCGGGCGCTCGCGCTCTCTCCAGCCGACCTGGCCCGCCGCGGCCGCCACCCGGAGCTGGGAGCGGTCACGCTGGGGCAGCACCTGGCCACCTGGACCGCCCACGATCTGGGTCACCTCCGACAGATCGCGCAGACGCTGGGACGGCAATACCGGGACGCCGTTGGTCCCTGGCGCGCGTATCTTTCCATGATGTAGACTCCTTCCCCGGCCCCAAACCAAGGAGAAAGCCATGCCCAAGTACGTCATCGAGCGGGAAATCCCCAAGGTCGGAAACACCTCCCACGGGGACCTGCAGGCCATCTCGCAGAAGTCGTGCAGCGTGCTGGATCAGCTGGGTCCGAAGATCCAGTGGGTCCACAGCTACGTGACCGGCGACAAGATCTACTGCGTCTACAACGCGCCCAACGAGGAGATGATTCGGGAGCACGCGAAGCGCGGCGGCTTTCCGGCCAACAAGATCTCGGAGGTGAAGGCGATCATCGATCCGGTCACGTCCGAGGGGGTACTGGCGGCGAAGCTGTAAGACCAAGCTCTAGTAGCGGGCAAGCTCCCGGATCGCACTCGTGATGCGGTCCACTTGCGGAAGGATGGCTTCTTCGAGCACGGGAGCGTAGCCGACGGGCGTGTCGGCGGCGCCGATGCGGCGCACCGGCGCGTCGAGCGCCTCGAAGTGGTGCTCGGCGATGATGGCGGCGATCTCGCCCCCGAATCCGCCGGTCAACACGTCCTCGTGCAGCACCAGCGCGCGGGCCGTCTTGGTGACGGTCCGCGCGATCGCTTCCCGGTCGAACGGGAGCAGCGTCCGCATGTCCACCACCTCGACGGAAATTCCCTCCACCTCCAGCCGCTGCGCCGCGAGAAGCGCGCGATTCACCGTCGCGCCCCACGTGATCACCGAGACATCGCTGCCCTCGCGCGCCACGCGCGCCTTCCCGAACGGGATCATGAAGTCGGGACCGGGATACGGGCCCTTGGCGTAGGGCTGGCGATAGATGTGCTTGTGCTCCAGGAAGAGGACCGGATCGTCGCAGCGGATCGACGTCCGCAAGAGCCCGTTCGCGTCCACCGCGTTCGCGGGGAACACCACCCGGAGCCCCGGCATGTGCGCGAAGATGCTCTCGCCGCTCTGGCTGTGGTAGATGGACCCGCCCTGGAGATATCCGCCGATGGCGACCCGCACCACCAGAGGGCAGGAGAAGTCGCCGTTCGCCCGCCACCGGAGCATGGTCAGCTCGTTTCGGATCTGCATCATCGCGGGCCAGATGTAATCGAAGAACTGGATCTCGACGACGGGCTTGATCCCGCGCGTGGCCATCCCGATCGCGCGGCCCACGATGTTGGCCTCGGCGAGCGGGGAATTGAAGACGCGCCGCTTCCCGAACTGTTTTTGCAGTCCGTAGGTCACCTTGAACACGCCCCCCTTGCCGGGCACCGTGTTCAGCGCCTGCTCGCGCGTCGCGTCGGCCACGTCCTCGCCGAAGAGGACGATCCGCTCGTCGCGCGCCATCTCGTCCTTGAGGCAGCGGTTGATCAGCGTCACCATCGTCTCGGGCTGTCCCTCGAAGCGCGGCTCGGTGTCGAAGGCCGTGCCGGCCGGGTCCACCGTGGGCGAATAGAGGTTGTCGTAGATCGTGGCCGGGTCGGGCTTTTGCGCCGCGAGCGCGGCCGCCTCAGCCTCGGCGATTTCCGCCTCCACGTCCTTCCGGATCTGCTCGATCTGCTCCCGCGTGGCCAGTCCCTCGCGCACCAGGAATTCGGGATAGGTGAGCACGGGATCGCGCTTCGCCTCGGCCTCGCGCTCCTGGGGCGGCTTGTACGAGACCTCGTCGTCGGACATCGAGTGTCCGTACGGGCGGATCACCATCGCGTGGAGCAGCACCGGCCCGCGCCCCGCGCGGAGGTGGTGCGACGCTTCGACCACCGCCTTGAACGACTCCAGCGGATCGGTGCCGTCCACGCGCATCACGCGAAGCCCGGGCACGCCGCTCATGCAGCGGCCGATGTCGCCTCCGGGTGTCTGCGCCTCGACGGGGACCGAGATGGCGTACTGGTTGTCGGTGATCAGGAACAGCACCGGGAGCTGGGCGGTGGCGGCCGTGTTGATCGCCTCCCAGAACTCGCCCTCGCTTGTGGTGCCGTCGCCCGCGGAGACGTAGACG
>DATGVG010000218.1:0-8501 GCA_035300625.1 Candidatus Limnocylindrales bacterium | reverse complement strand
AGAATCCCCTCTTCGGTCGCGAGTGCGTCGAACGCGTCGAGCGCCTCCCGGTCGGTCACCGAGGTGTAAGTCACGCGGCCGGAAGCCCCCAGCATCGCGTGCTCCGGCCCGACCGCCGGGTAGTCGAGCCCCGCCGAGATGGAGTGCGTCTCCCGGACCAACCCCGCTGCATCTTGGAGCACCAGCGTCCGGGTCCCGTGGAGGACGCCGGGCACCGGATCGGCGAAGCGCGCCGCGTGCCGGCCGGTCGCGATCCCCTCTCCCCCGGCCTCCACGCCGACCATGCGGACTTCCCGGTCCGGAAGGAACGCATGGAAGAGGCCGATCGAGTTGCTTCCGCCACCCACGCAAGCGACCAGCAGGTCGGGCAGCCGGCCCTCGAGCGCCTGGATCTGCGCTCGCGCCTCCCGTCCGATGACCGCCTGGAAGTCGCGAACCATGGTCGGGTAGGGGTGCGGTCCCAGAACCGACCCGAGGAGATAGTGGGTGGTCCGGATCGACGCCGACCAATCGCGCATGGCCTCGTTGATGGCGTCCTTCAGCGTGCGCGACCCGGACGCGACGGGCGTCACCTCGGCCCCCAGGAGCCGCATCCGGTCCACGTTCGGCCGCTGCCGCTCCATGTCCACTTCGCCCATGTAGACGGTGCACTCGAGGCCGTAGCGCGCGGCGGCCGTCGCGGTCGCGACGCCGTGCTGCCCGGCACCGGTCTCTGCCACCACCCGACGCTTCCCCATGCGCCTGGCCAGGAGCGCCTGGCCGATCGCGTTGTTGATCTTGTGGGCGCCCGTGTGAAGCAGGTCCTCGCGCTTCAGGTAGAGCCGTTTGAGTCCCGCGCGCGCGCCGAACCTCGGGGCCAGGGCGAGCGGTGTGGGCCTTCCCGCGAAATCGCGAAGCTCGCTCTGGAGGCGGGCCAGGAACTCGGGATCGCCGCGGGCCGATTCGTAGGCCACGGCCAGCTCGAGCACGGGGCCGATCAGGATTTCCGGGACGTAGCGTCCGCCGAACTCGCCGAAGCGGCCCGGCGACGCGCTCTCCACGCGCTTCGGGGCCGGCTTGGGCGCCGCGCTCATGACCGCTTCGGCCGGGCCAGGTCGGCCGCGCGGACGCGCTCGACGAAGGCCCGCATCTTGGACGGGCTCTTCTTCCCCACCGAGGACTCCAGCCCGCTCGAGGCGTCCACGCCGAACGGACGCACGTCCAGCACCAGGGGCTCCACGTTCTCCGCCGTGAGACCTCCGGCGACGATGACGCGGCGGCCCACCTGGACGGCGGTCCGGGCCCAGCCCCAGTCGGCCAGCCGTCCCGTTCCCCCGGCGAGGACCGGATCGAAGGCGTCGAGGTGGTAGGTGCGGAGGGGCACCATGGGGAGCGCCGTCGGATCGGGAAGGGTGTCGCCGCGCAGGACGTGCCAGACGTCGAACGGGAACAGCTCCTCGCGCTCGAGCCACCCCGCGACCTGCACGGCCCCCAACGACAGGGAGCGCGCGAGCGGAACCACTTCCTCCACCGGCTCCGACGCGAACACGCCGACGACGCCCGCCTGGGCAGGGAGCGACTCGCGGATCGCGCGGGCCTGCTCCGGGGTCACGCGGCGGGGCGACTCGGTCAGGATGAGGCCGATGAAATCGGCGCCGGCGTCCAGCGCGGCGCGCGCGTCGTCCGCGTTCGTGATCCCGCAGACCTTGATGCGTGTCCTCACCGGGCGCTCCTTCCCCTCACGGCCGCTCCCGTCTCGCGCCCTCGACGCGCGCCACGGCGCCGTCCTTACCGCCGAAGAGCGCGGCGTAGCCCGCCGCGACGGTGCTCGCGCGGAGCAGGGTCTCCCCCACCAGCACCGCGTCCGCGCCGGTCCGCTCCAGCTGGAGAATGGCGTTCCGATCCTTGTAGCCGCTCTCGGCGACGCGCACCCGGTCGGCCGGGAGAAGCGGGAGGAGCGATTCCGCGTGCCCCGGCCGCATCGCCAGGGTCCGGAGATCGCGGTTGTTCACCCCCAGGACGCCGGGCACCGACACGGCGGCGTCGATCTCGCGCGGCTCGTGGATCTCGACCAGGGGCGTCATCGAAAGCTCCACGATGAGCGCGGCGAACTCCGAGAGCTGTGGATTCTCGAGGGCCGCGACCAGGAGCAGCACCGCGTCGGCGCCGCGGGCTCCTGCCTCGAAGATCTGCCGCTCGTGCACGACGAAGTCTTTGAGTAACGCCGGCAGCGGCACGGCCTCTCGCACGCGGGTCAGATGCTCGATCCCGCCCAGGAAGCGGGAGGGTTCCGTCAGCACCGAGATCGCGGCGGCGCCGCACCGGGCGTATTCCTCCGCCAGCGCCGCGGGATCGTAGAAAGTCTGCAGCGTCCCCGCCGAGGGGGACGCCCGCTTCACCTCGGCGATCACGCGCAGGGGAGCGCCCGGGT
Source organism: Candidatus Limnocylindrales bacterium (assembly GCA_035300625.1). GTDB lineage: Bacteria > Eisenbacteria > RBG-16-71-46 > SZUA-252 > SZUA-252 > DASQJL01. The sequence continues at coordinate 6,091 of DATGVG010000218.1, read as the reverse complement.
CCCGGCGGAGCGCCGCCTCGAAGGGACGGCGGTCGCCTCGCCTGGCCTCGGCCTCGCCGCGCAGGGCGGCCGCGGACGGCCCCGTCTCGGCATCCTGCCGGACGCGGGCGAGGCGGTCGCGGACCATGCTGCTCAAGAAGTCGCTCATTCGTCTCCGACCCGGTTCGATGTCTCGACGTAGCGTCCGAGGACCCGGCGCGCGTCGCCGCGATCGATCGACTCCGCGGCGCGGACCACCCCCTCCTCCAGAGTCGCCGCCGTTCCCGCGATCCAGAGCGCCGCGGCGCTGTTCAGCACCACGGCATCGCGCCGCCGTCCGATCCCGCCCTCCAGCACTTCCACCAGGATCGCGGCGTTCCGCGCGGCGTCCCCTCCGCGCAACTCGTCGGACCCCGCCGCGGTGAACCCCAGGCGCTGCGCATCGATCGTACGGGGCAACGCGGTGGGAGCGCCGGTGTCCGTGCGTCCCGTCTCGGCCGCGACGTTCCCGCCGTTCAAGCCAAGCTCGTCCAGTCCGCCCGCTCCGTGGACCACCAGCGCGCGCGTCACACCCAGCCCGCCCAGGACGCGGGCAACCGGCTCCACCTGGGCGCGGTCGGGGACCCCCACAAGCTGGTGGGTGGCCCGCGCAGGATTGGCCAGCGGTCCGAGCCAGTTGAACAGGGTGCGGAAGCCGAGCGTCTGGCGCACGCCGGCGACGCGCCGCATCGCGGGGTGGAAGCGGCGCGCGTAGAGGAACGTGAATCCCGTCTCGCCCAGGACGGCCGCGGCGCCCGCCGGACCCAGCTCGATCCGGGCGCCCAGCGATTCCAGCACGTCCGCGCTGCCGCAGGCGCTCGATACGGAGCGGTTGCCGTGCTTCGCCACGCGGACCCCGGCACCCGCGACCACGAATGCGGCCGTCGTCGAGACGTTGAACGTGCCCGACGCGTCGCCGCCCGTGCCGCAGGTATCGAACAGCGGGCCCGCCGGCCTCGGGAACGGCACCGCCTCGGCGCGGAGCGCCTCCGCTCCGCCCAGAAGCTCGGCCTCGGTCTCGCCGCGCTGCGCGAGGATCGTGAGGAAGGAGGCGACCACCAGGTCGTCGATCTCGCCGCGCACCATGGCGCGGACCGCCGCGGCCGCCTCGCCGCGGGTGAGCGTCTCTCCCGCGAGGAGCCGCGGGAGGAGCTCCCGGAGCATGGGCTCAGCGCCCCGCGGCGACCGCGGCGCGGCCGGGCACGAGCCGGAGGAAATTCCGGAGGAGTTCCTTCCCATGGGTCGTGAGGATCGACTCGGGATGGAACTGCACGCCCCACGTCTCGTGCGACTGGTGGCGCACCGCCATGATCTCGTTCTCCGGAGTCCATGCGACCACCGAGAGCGTTTCGGGGAGCCCGTCGCGCGAGATGATGAGCGAGTGGTACCGGGTGGCCTGGAAGGGATTGTCCACGTCGAGGAAGATGCCCCGTCCGTTGTGGATCACGGCCGAGGTCTTGCCGTGCACCAGGCGATCGGCCCGAACGACGCGTCCCCCGAACACCTCGCCGATGCATTGGTGCCCCAGGCAGACGCCCAGGATCGGGATCGTTCCGGAAGCCTTTTCGATCAGCGCCTTCGATATTCCCGCGTCGTCGGGGCGCCCGGGTCCGGGGGAGATCACGATCGCGTCGGGCTTTTTGGCGAGCGCCTCCTTCACGGTGATCTCGTCGTTCCGCACCACGCGCGGCACGTCGCCCAGCTCGCCCAGGTACTGGACCAGGTTCCACGTGAACGAATCGTAGTTGTCGATCATCAGGATCACGCGTCCAGCCCTCCCGCCGCGAGCCGCACCGCTTCTTCCACCGCCAGCGCTTTGTTTCGCGTCTCGGTCCACTCCTCCTCGGGATTGGAGTCGGCGACGATCCCGGCGCCCACGCCCAGGTGGACGCGCCCTCCCTCGAACGTCGCGGTGCGGATCGTGATGCAGAAGTCGGCGTTTCCGTGGAAGTCGAAGTAGCCCATGGCGCCGGCGTAGGCGCCGCGGCGCGACGGTTCGAGCGATTCGATGATCTCCATCGCCCGCTTCTTCGGCGCGCCGCTCACCGTGCCCGCCGGAAAGCAGGCGCGGAGCACGTCGAAAGCGGTGAGCCCTTCGCGAAGGGTCCCCTCCACGTGGCTCACCAGGTGCATGACGTGGGAGTAGCGCTCGACGCCCATGAACTCTGTGGCGCGCACGCTCCCGATTTCGGCGATGCGCCCCACGTCGTTTCGCCCCAGGTCCACCAGCATCACGTGTTCCGCCTTGTCCTTGTCGCTGGCCAGAAGCTCCCGTTCCAGCGCCGCGTCTTCCTCGCGCGTGGCGCCCCGGCGCCTCGTGCCCGCGATCGGGCGGAGGGCGACGCGCCGTCCGCTGGTCCGCACCAGGATCTCGGGCGAGGAGCCCGCCACCGAGCGATCCGGATAACGCAGATAGTACATGTAGGGGGACGGATTCAGGATTCGAAGCGCCCGGTAGACGTCGAAAGGACTGACCGCCGCGGTGGCCTCCAGGCGATGAGCCAGCACCACCTGGACCACGTCTCCCGCGCGGATGTGCTCCTTGGCGGTCTCGACCGCGCGAACGTATCCCGCCTGGCCGAGGTTGCTCGTGAACTCCACGCGGCCGTTGGATCGCGGAACCCGCTCCGGAAGCGCGGGCGGCTGCCCCAGGCGGAGCAGCATCTCGTCGATGGCGGTCACGGCGTCGCGATAGGCGCGGTCGGGATCGCTTCCGGGGCGGGTGTTGGCGACCAGCTGGAGACGGTGCCGGAAGTTGTCGAAGGCCAGGACCAGGTCCGGGAAGACGAAGTGGAGGTCGGGCTGGTTCAGGTCGTCCACGGCGCGCGAGGGAAGCTTTTCCAGGAAGCGGACGTAGTCGTACCCGACGAGTCCCACCGCGCCGCCGCTGAACGGCGGGAGATTGGGCACCGGCGCCGCCTTGACCTGCGCGAGGAGGGAGCGAAGGGCCTCGAGCGGGTCCTTGATCTCGGTGCGCTCGGTCCTCTCGCCCCGGCGGATCTCCACCACGGGCCCCTTCGAGCGAAACTCAACCGAGGGGCGGAATCCCAGGATGGAGTACCTCCCCCACGTCTCTCCGCCCTCCAGGCTTTCCAGGAGGAACGCCGCGTCGCCGCGGTTCAGCTTGGCGAACGCCGATACCGGCGTGTCGAAGTCGGCCAGGACTTCCCGCACGACCGGCACCAGGTTGTAGCCGCGGGCGAGCAAGCGATATTCCTCGAGGCTGGGGGAGATCATCGCTTGCCCCGCGCCGCTCGGCGCTCGGGCGCCCGCGGGGCACGCGCCGCCTGCAACAGCTCCCTCGCCTGACGGCGCGTCGTGTCGCTGACGCGCGCGCCCGCCAGCAGCCGTGCGATCTCCTCCACGCGGTCCTCCTCCTTGAGTGGCTGCACCGAAGTCGCCGTTCTTCCCTTCACCGACGTCTTCGTCACCTGGAATTGCCGGCCGGCGAACGCCGCGATCAGCGGAAGGTGCGTGATGCAGAGCACCTGCCGGCGCTCGCCGAGCGCGCTCAGGAGCCGTCCCACCTCCTCGCCCACCGCGCCGCCGATTCCCTGGTCCACTTCGTCGAAGACGAGGACGGCCACCTGGTCCCTCTCGGCCATCAGCGACTTGACCGCGAGCATGACTCGGGAAAGCTCCCCTCCCGAAGCGATCCGCCTGAGCGGACGCGGGGGTTCGCCGGGATTCGGCTGGAACTCGAATTCTAGGGCTGGGATCGGAGCAGGGTCAATCGCCGGGCGGCTCCGGTCGGAAGGGACCGGGACGGCCGCGAGCGCCGCCTTTCCGAACCCGAGCCGCCCGAGAAGCCCGCCCACCGCTCCCGCGAACGGCGCGAAGCGGGCGGCGCGCGCCGCCGTGAGCGCGTCCAGCCGGCGGTCGTAGGCGGCCGTCCGCTCCGTCAGCTCGCGCGTCAGCCGCGCCACATTCCCGCCGCCGAGGCCACCCGCACCCCCTGCGTCCCCCGCGGCGCCCGCGTTCCCCGTGTCCCCCGTATCGAGCGAGCGGATGCGTCCCCGAAGCTCCTCGCGCAGCGCGGCAAGGCCCGGAACGTCGGATGCGTGCTTCCGCTTCAGCCGGTGGAGCTGGGCAAGCCGTTCCTCCACCCGATCCAGATCCAAGGGTTCGTCGAGAAGCGTGTCGCGCTCCCGCTCCAGCCGGCCCGCGAGGGCGGCCAGAGCCTCGGCCGCGCTCTCCGCGTCGCCGACCAGCGGGACCAGCCCCGCATCCAACACCGACGCGGCGCGAAGAGCCTTCACCGCACGCCGGATACGCGGCTCGGCGCCCTGGTCTTCGTCCCCGATCGCCCCGATCGCGGCGAGCGCCTCGGTCAGCCCCGCGACCAGGCGCTCGCGATGCGCCAGCCGCTCGCGGTCGCGCAAGAGCGCGGCCTCTTCGCCCGGCTCCAGAGAGGCTGCTTCCAGCTCGGCCAGGTCGGCGCGAAGGGCTTCCTCCTGCGCTCGGTCCCTTTCCAGGGCCGCGCGCAACGCCTGGACACGGCGGCGGTCCTCGAGGAGTCTCGCGCGCTCCACCTCCAGCTCGCGCCGCTCCTCCAGAGTTTCCGCCCAGGTGTCGAAGAAGTCGGTCTGCCGGTCGGTGTGAAGGAGCTGCTGGTGCTCGTGCTGGCCGTGCAGGTCCACCAACAGGTCGCCGGCCGCGCGGAGCTGCGTCACCAGCACGCCCCGCCCGTTCACGAAGGCGCGGCTCTTTCCGTCGGCGCCGATCTCGCGGCGGAACACGACGCGCTCTTCCTCGGGCTCGACATCTAGAGCTCGCATCGCGGCCACAAGATCGGGGCGCCCTGAAAGATCGAACGTGCCCTCCACCGATCCGCGAGTCTCGCCCGAGCGGAGCCACGAGGCGTCGGCACGCTCTCCCAGGAGGAGCCCGACCGAGCCCAGGATCAGCGACTTCCCCGCCCCGGTCTCGCCGGTCAGCACGTTCAGCCCCGGGGTGAACTCGAGCTCGATCGAATCCACCAACGCGAGCCCCTGGATGGAGAGCCAGACGAGCACGAGTTATTGGCCCGGAACCCGCCCCCGTGGCGACGTGGCCCAGGCGAGCTTGGTGCGAAGCGTCTCGTAGAAGGAATCGCCTTCCAGCACGATCAGGGACGCGCGCCGCCGGGCCCGGCGGATGATGATGTCGTCGTCGGGCGTGACGGTGTGGGCCACCTGGCCGTCGATCGTAATGCTGGCGCGCGGATGCCCGGGCCGCAGCTTGAGCCGGATCGTCTCGTCCCCTCCGAGAAGGAGCGGCCGCCAGGTGACCGTGTGGGGACAGATGGGGGTGGCCAAGAGCCCCTCGGCCGTGGGGCGGACGATGGGTCCGCCGGCGGAAAGGGAGTAGGCGGTGGAACCGGTGGGAGTCGCCACGATGAGGCCGTCCCCCACCAGGGTGCCGATCTCCTTGGTGCCGATGCGCAGGTCCATCGCGATCACGCGCGAGCGCTCCGACGGATGGATGACGGCGTCATTCAGTCCGATCTGGGTCCAGGCCTTCTTCGACCCTCGGGTGCGCACCGTCGCCTCGACCATCATGCGGCGCTCCAGCTCTACCTCACCCCGGAGGAGGCGGGCCAGCGCCGGATAGAGCGATTCCTGCGCGGTCTCCGTGAGGAAGCCCAGCCCGCCCAGGTTCACGCCGAGGATGGGGACCCCGGCTTCCGACGCGGCGCGTGCGGCGCTCAGCATGGTGCCGTCTCCGCCCAGGACCAGGATCGCGTCCGCGCGGCGCACCAGGGAATCCAGCGACACGCCCACGCCCACGCCGCGGATCCCGCGCGCCAGGCCGCGCTCCAGCGTGACCCGCCGGCCCTGTGCGCGGACCCAGCGGACGAGCGGCGGGAGCAGGGCGCGCGCGCCCTCCTTGCCTCGATTGCCGACGATCCCCAGGTGCCGGGGCGGGCGGATCATGCGTGCGTGGCGATGGGGGCGGCGGGGGCGAGCGGTTCCGGGGTGGAGCGCGTTTCGTCCTTGAGCCAGCCGAGGATCTCGGGGACGAGCAGGTCGGGATGGAGTCCGGCCGCGCGGAGCAGCGACTCCCGCGAGCCGTGGTCGAAGAAGCGGTCGGG
>DATGVG010000217.1:0-16748 GCA_035300625.1 Candidatus Limnocylindrales bacterium | reverse complement strand
CAGGTCCTCCAGGGCCAGGGGGCGCCGCTTCCTCCGGCGGATCAGATCCAGCGCCAGGTTGGACGCGATCTTGAAGAGCCAGGACTTGAGCGGACGATCCGGGTCGTAGGTGTGAAGGGACCGGAGCACCCGGATGAAGGTCTCCTGAGCCACCTCCGCGGCGTCGTCCGCGTTCCCGGTGATCCGCCAGGCCAGGTTCACGACCGGCGTCTGGTACGCCCGAACCAGCTCGCGATAGGCGCGCTCGTCCCTGGCCAGGCACCGCCGGACCAGTTCCCGGTCGTCGCCGGCCACTAGCGTCGGCTCATCGCGGGACCGTCACGTTCTCTACGGATCGTGGCACCGCCAAGTTTCGTCGAAACAGGGTCATCGGGGATTCCAGGGGCCCCCACGGGCGGGCCGGGAGCCCGGCGGCGGACCGTAGGCGGCGCCTCCAAGGCCCGTCAAGGCTTTTCCCTTGATCGCATGCTCCCGCCACCGTAGCGTCCGAGCACGATGACCGAGATCGAATCCGTTTTCGCGCGCGAAATCCTCGACTCCCGGGGGCAACCGACCCTGGAGGTGGACGTGGCCCTTACCGGAGGGGCGGTCGGCCGCGCCGCCGTCCCGTCGGGAGCGTCCACCGGCTCGCGGGAGGCCCTGGAGCTCCGGGACGGCGACCCCAAGCGCTACCTCGGCAAGGGGGTCTCCCGGGCGGTCCTGAACGTGAACGAGACCATCGCCCCGCACATCGTGGGCGAGGACGCGGCCGATCAGGCGGGGATCGACTCCATCCTGATCGAGCTGGACGGAACCCCCATGAAGAAGAACCTGGGGGCCAACGCGATCCTGGGCGTGTCGCTGGCCTGCGCCCGGGCCGCGGCCGACGCGCATCTCTTGCCCCTGTACCGCTACCTCGGCGGGGCCGGCGCCCGCACCCTCCCCGTGCCGCTGATGAACGTGATCAACGGCGGCGCACACGCGGACAACAACCTCGACATCCAGGAGTTCATGATCGTCCCCGTGGGCGCGTCCTCGTTCCGCGAGGCGCTCCGGTACGGCTCGGAGGTGTTCCACACGCTGAAGAAGCTGTTGCATGAAAAGGGGCTCGTCACCGCCGTGGGCGACGAAGGCGGCTTCGCGCCCAATCTGAAGAGCAACGCCGAGGCGCTCGATTTCCTGGTCACGGCGATCCAGAAGGCGGGATACCGGCCGGGCGCCGACGTGGCGCTGGCGCTGGACGTGGCCGCGTCGGAGCTGTACGAAAAGGGCTCGTACTCGCTGGACGGCAAGCGCGGCCTGGATTCGGCGGGGATGATCGCGTACCTGAAAGGATTGGCCGACCGCTATCCCATCGTGTCCATCGAAGACGGGCTGGCCGAGGGCGACTGGGAAGGCTGGCGCCGTCTGACGCGGGAGCTGGGCGGGAGCATGCAGGTGGTGGGCGACGACGTCTTCGTCACCAATCCAGAGATTCTCCGGCGGGGCATCGACGACGACGTGGCCAACTCGATCCTGGTCAAGCTGAACCAGATCGGGACCGTGACCGAGACTCTGGACGCGATCGAGATGGCGAAGCGGGCCGCGTACACCACGGTCATCTCGCACCGCTCGGGCGAAACCGAGGACACCACGATCGCCGATCTGGCGGTGGCGGTGAACGCCGGCCAGATCAAGACCGGCTCCCTGTCGCGGAGCGACCGCGTCGCCAAGTACAACCAGCTTCTCCGCATCGAAGAGCAGCTTGCGGACGCCGCTCGCTACCCTGGAGCCGAAGCGTTCCGGCGCGCGGGCTCGGGCGCGGGCGCCGTCGCGGCCCAGGCCTAGCGCGTGCTCCGCTCGCCGTATCGCAGTCCCGACCGGCCGCCGCCGCGGGAGCGCGCCAAGAAGTTCCTCCGCCTGCCGCCGCCCGAAAGCAGGAAGATCCACCCCGGCCTCTGGATCCTCGCGCTCGTCCTCCTCGGCTGTCTCGTCTGGTCGTTCGTGGGCAGCGACACGGGGGTGATCCGCGCGGCGGCGTTGAAGCGGGAAAACAGCGCGCTCGAAAAGCGGAAGCTGGAGCTGGCGAGCCGCGTGGAGACGATGGAGCAAAGGCGGAAGGAGCAGGCGCGCGACCCCCTCCTGGAGGAGCGCGTGGCGCGCGAGCGCTTCCACCTGGTCAAGAAGGACGAGGTAATCTACCGCTACAAGGACGCCGAAGCCGACTCCGCCCGCTAGGGCGCGCCGGGAGGGCCGTCCAGGCCCATCGCCTTCAAGAGCGCGCGAAAGCGGGGCTCGTCCCGCAGCCGATCGAAGCGCGGCGCCACCCTGAGCCAGATCATCGCCCGGTCTCTCGCGCCGTGGCCCTGTTCCAGCAGATCCAACGCCGTCTCCCGCTCCCCCAGCCCCAGATGGATGGCCGCGAGCCGATAGCGCGACACGTAGCGCCGGCCCGCTTCGGCGTGGAGCTCGTCCAGAATCTGGCGCGCTTCGCGCTCGCGCCCGGAGACCGCGTAGGCGTGGGCGAGGAGCGACGTGGCGGAAAGCTCCGAAGGGAGGAGCGCCTGGGCCCGCCGGTAGCTTTCGATCGCGTCGTCGTAGCGGCGAAGCTCCTCGTACGCGCCCCCCAGGCTGCGGAGCGCCGGAGCGAAGGTCGGGTCCAGCTCCAGCGTGCGCAGCTGCTGCTCCGCCGCCTCCTCGTACCGTCGCGCGTAGAAGAGGTGAATCCCCACTCCCGAGCTGACGATGAGAGACAGCGGGTCCAGCTCGCGCGCGCGCCGCGACTGGGCGAGCGCCTGATCGTGACGCGCGGTGAGCGAGAGGAGATCGGCGTGCCAGTGGTGCGCCGACGCGCTGTTCGGATCCAGGTCGAGCGCGCGGCTGAAGGCGGCGTCGGCTCCGGCCCAGTCCCACTGGGCGGACGTCCGGAGTGCGCCCAGGGAGACGAACGCGTCGGCCAGCATGTCGTCCAGCTCCAGCGCTCGCGCGACGGCCGCCTCGGCCCGGGGAAACGCCTCCAGCGGCGGCACGTAGTCGTAGGTCGCCAGGGTCAGGTACGCGTCGGCGATCCCGGAATGAGCGGGCGCGTAGCCGGGGTCCAAGGCGATCGAGCGCTCGAAGCACTCGATGGCGCGCCGCGCGGCCGCTTCGTTCCTTCGGTTCCAGAGGAAGCGGCCGCGGAGGTATTCCTCGTAGGCCCGCGGGTCCACCCGCTTCGGGTTGACCAGCCGCGCGCGCTCCTCGTGCGTGACCTGCACCCGGATCTCGTCGGCGATGGCGCGCGCCACCTCGGATTGCAGGGCGAGCACGTCGTGGGCATCGCGCTCGTAGCTCCGCGCCCAGAGATGATGGTCGGTGCGCGCGTCGATGAGCTGGGCCGTCACGCGCACGCGGTCCTCGGAGCGGGTGACCGAGCCCTCCACTACCGCGTCCACGTCCAGCGCGCGCGCGATCTCGGGCAGCGGGACCGTCGTCCCCTTGTACCGCATGATCGACGTGCGCGAGATGACGCGCAAGGCGCGCAACTGGGCAAGGGTCGAGATCAGGGCCTCGGTCATGCCGTCGACGAAGAACTCCTGCTCGGGAAGGCCGGTGAGGTTGGCCAGCGGGAGCACGGCGATCGAGGCGATCACACCCCCTTGGGCGCGGGGCTCGCCCGCGGACGGCGTGCCCACGGGCGCGCGCCCGGTCCGGAGCGAGGCGGCAACCTGGCCGGCCGAGGCCGGCCGGCTCCCGGGGTCGCGCTCGAGCAGCGCCTGGATCAGGCGCGAGCAGTCCTCGGACAACGACGGCGCCCACTCGCGCGCCGGCCGGACCGGCGCGTTCAGGATCTCGTTGATCAACGCCGTCGCGGGCTCGGCGTTGAAGGGCCTCCGCCCGGTGGTCATCTCGTACAGCACCACCCCCAGGGAATAGAGGTCGGCGCGCGCGTCCAGCGCGCGCCCCAGGAGCTGCTCCGGCGCCATGTAGGGGAGCGTGCCCACGATCGCGCCGCTCAGTGCGTCGGCCGTGGTATCGGTGCTGGCGGCGGCCGAAGGGCGGTAGAGCGCCAGGCCGAAATCGAGCAGCTTCAAACGTCCGTGCTCGTCGATCATGACGTTGCCGGGCTTCAGGTCGCGGTGGATGACGCCGCGCTCGTGTGCCGCCGCGAGCGCGTCCGCCATTTCGGCGCCGTAACCGCGCGCGACCTCCTCGGTCAGGCTTCCGCGCGCGAGGCGCGAGGCCAGGGTTTCGCCGGCGACCAGCTCCATCACGATGAAGTCGACCCCCTCTGCCGACTCCACGTCGTAGATCGTGCTGATGCCCGGATGCTGGAGCTGGGAGAGGGTCCGGGCCTCGCGACGCAGGCGATCCCGGGCATCGGGATCCCGCCCGTCGCCGGTGCGAAAAATCTTGAGCGCCACGTCGCGCCCCAGGCGCTCGTCGCGCGCGCGGAACACCTCTCCGATGCCGCCCGCACCGAGCGGCCCGAGAATCCTGTAGCGCTGCGGGGCGCGCCCGACGGCTGGATCGCCCGCTTTGCCCGGTAGCTCCACGAACCCCCCGATCGTTCTTCTTGGATGCCACCGGGATGCCGCCCGGCGCCCGCGAGGAAAGCACTTTACACGAGCGCGTCCTTCGAGGAATATTGCCCCGCGGGGTGGAGCAGCCTGGTAGCTCGTCGGGCTCATAACCCGAAGGTCAGAGGTTCAAATCCTCTCCCCGCAACCAATTGCGAACGGGGTCGAGGGTGCGCATCCCTCGACCCCGTTTCGCGTCCCCGCCGCCCGCGCGCCCCGGCCGGCGCGGTTACGGCGCCTGCGACAGGTCCGTCAGCACGCGCGTGACCGCTTCCCCCTCCCGGCCGCGAAGGCCCACGCAGTCGCGGGTGGCCTCCGCCATCTTCGCGAGCGAGCCCTCGGTTCCCGGCGGGCTGTGCTTGGGATCGGCGAAAAAGGCCTCGGCCGACTTGAGGCGCGATTCCGAGCAGCCCCGCGCCATGAAGGGCACGAAGGCCGCGTATTCCGGCGGCATCCGCTTCGCCAACTGGTCGTAGTGCTCTTCCCACCAGGCCCAGACCTCGTCCTTTTGGCGCGGGACGTCGGCCATGGCTGCGGGAATCCAGAACAACTCCTGGGGCCGGAGCGGTCCAGTCAAATCGTACGCGAGAGCACGGCGCCGAAGCTCCGGCGCCCGGAAGGTGCCCAGCGCCATCAGGAAGGGCTGGCGGTCGGTCGGCGCGGTCGCCGATTCGAACCGCCGCCGGTACTCCTCGAAGAGAGTCGAGTCCCCGCGGATGGCCGAGAGTTCCAGCGCCGGCTCGACCATGGACGGGTCGATCGAGCCGCGATCCTTGAGAAACGAGCGGGCCATGGATTCGGCGCGCGCGAGCACTTCCTCGTCCTTCCCCTCGTTCGCCAGCCAGCCGAAGAGTGTCGGACGCGCCAGGGAGATCGATTCATCTTCCCCGGGCTTCCGGTCGAGGCCGTAGCGGCGGAGGGCCGGCCCCAGAACTCTCCGGACATAGGCCGCGAACGCGGTTTCGTTCTCGTCCGTCAGGAAGGACTCTTTGGCCGCGGCGAGCCCGGCGGCAAGGGCCGAGATCACGAGCGGATTCGAATCGCCGGAGAACCCGGCGAGGATGTGGAGATACTCGTCGCCGTGAATCGCGCCCGACCGCAAGAGCGCGCCCGCGTTCTGGACGAAGCCGATCCGCTCGCGCGCGGTGAGCGCCGTGGGAGCCACGGCGATCAGGCGGCGGAGCGTCGCGGGGTCGACGCTCCAGCGGTAGTAGCCCGCTTCGTCGGCGTTGGGGTGAACCCACTCCGGCCGTCCGCCCCCCGGGAGGCGAACCGTCATGCGCTCCTTGTCGAGCACCACGGTGAGAGACCGGGGCTTCCCCTTCGATACCCACGTAAGCGTGACCGGGATCTTCCAGAGCACGGGAGCCGCCGTGACTCCGTAGTTCAGGAAGCGCCGCTGCGAAAGCTCTATCGAGCCGTCCGGCTTCATCTCCTCGTGCACCAGCGGAACGCCCCCCTGGTCGAGGAAGCTGCCCAGGACGCCGGGCACGTCTTTCCCGGACGCCTTGCCCAGGGCGTTCCAGAGGTCGCTCCCCTCCGCGCTCCCGAAAGCGTGGGCGTCGAGGTACGCGATCACGCCCTTCCGGAACGCCTCCGGGCCGATCCACCGCTCGGTCATGCCCAGGACCGCCTCCCCTTTCTGGTAGGCCAGCACGTCGGCCGCCTCGAAGAGGCTCTCCATGGTCAGGACCGGGCGCCGGATCGCGCGCGTCGAAAGCTGGGCGTCGATCGCGAACGCCTGGTTCGCGTCCGTCAACGCGTGCAACCGGACCAGGTACTCGGGAAAGACCTCGTCCGCGATCTTGTCCCCCATCCACTCCGCGAACGACTCGTTGAGCCAGAGGTCATCCCACCACTTCATCGTGACGTAGTCGCCGAACCACATGTGCGAGATCTCGTGCGCGGTGAAGATCGCGAACGTCCGGCGCTGCTCCGCGCTCATCGTCTTCTCGTCGAAGAGGAGGTAGCGGTCCCCGTAGGTGATGGCGCCCGGATTCTCCATCGCGCCGGGCGCGAATTCCGGGATCGCGATCAGGTCCAGCTTCTCGTAGGGATACGGGATCCCGAAGTAGCGCTCGAGCGCCGCGAAGAGGGGCGGCGTCATCGCCACCGCCGTCTTCGTCAGCTCCTTCGATCCGCGCGGGACCACCACCCGTCCCGGCACGCGGAGGCCCGGGATGGGAACGAACTCGAGGGGCCCGGTCGCCAGGGCCAGGAGATAGGAGGGAAGCGGCTTCGTCGCCGCGAAGACGAGCGTCTTCTGACTCCCCTCGGCCGTCTCCTTCTCGACCGGCGTATTGGAGACGGCCTCGTGCGCGGCCGGGATCGTCAGCGTCAGCCGGTAGGGAAACTTGAAGGCGGGCTCGTCCCAGCACGGGAAGGCGCGGCGCGCATCGACCGCCTCGAACTGGGTGAAGGCGTACCACCGGCCGCCGGTTTCCAGGCGGTAGAGGGAAGAGGCGCGGCGGTCGAAGTCGTTCGTGAAATCGATCGTGAGCGTGTACGCCCCGGGCTCGATCGGTCCCTTCGAGGTCGCGGTGACGATGCCCTTCACGTCGGGGCCCGCGACGAGCGACACCGTGCCGGCGGCTCCCTTCAGCTCAACGCGCTTCAAGTCCATCTCCTGCGCGTGGAACCGGATCGCGTCCGTGCGCTTCTGGACGGTGATCTGGATCTGCACCGTGCCCGAATAGTCGGGCTTGTCCGCGTCCAGATTCAGGTGGATCGCCTCGAACGTCGGGATGACGTCCGTCGGAAGCCGCGCCTCGTCCGCGAACGCAGGCGGCGCCAGTGCCACGGCGAGCAGGAACGTGCGAACGGAGGAGCGGACCAGCGTGCCGCGGGGGGCTAAAGCGCTGAATTTCATGGGATTTCTCCGGGGCCGTTAAGGATCGGGCGAGTATCTCATGGGACACTCGGGACCTTGAAAGCCAAACTGTGGTGTTATAATGGTACAAACCTCAGACACGGAGGTCTCGGGGGCGCCGGGCCGACACGACAGCGTGGGGTAGGAGAACGACGCCGTGAACCAGGACCATTCGAGCCGCATCCAGGCAGTTTCCACGTTCCGCCGCTTCCCAGGCCGAACCGCTCTCTCCGCCGTCCTCTTGAGCCTGCCGCTCGTTATGGGCGCCTTCCTGGGGTGCGGCAGCGGGAAAACAGCCGGCCCCCAGCGCGTCCCCTTGACGCTCGAAGCCCGGGGCGTCGGCGGAGCCGTCCAGCGGCTTGCGGCCGCGACCCCCGCTCCCGCCCTGGCACAGGACACGATCCCGGTGACCTTCACGCGCGCGCTTCTAGTGGTGCGTGACATCCGTTTCGTGCTGCCGGGCGCCGGCGGAGACGACGGCGAGGAGGATACGCTGGGCGTCGACGAAGGCGAGGGCGATTCGACCGGCACGGACGTCGAGCATGAGGACGACGGCGAAGACGGCGCCGGCCAGGTCCGCTTCGCCGGGCCCTTCGTCATCGATCTTCTCGCGGGATCAAACCAGAACCTGGGAACGCAAATGGTTCCCGCGGGCGTCTACACGAAGATCATGGGACACCTCCAGCCCCTCCACCAGGGGGATGCGCCCGCCGGTCTCTATCCCGACCTGGTTGGAAGCACGGTGCTCCTGGAAGGCAACATCGCGGGCGAGGGGGGCGGCCATTTCCTGTACTCCTCGCGGATCGACACCGAGTTCGTCATCCACGGGTCCTTCGACGTGGCCGGAAGCACCCCCGTGACCTCCTTCGTGGTCTTCGATCTCTCCGCCTTCCTGCGCGGCAACGACGGGCACTTCCTCGATCCGCGCGTCGCGGAGAACGACCAGCTGATCCGGCAGGCCATCCGCAATGCGGTCAAGGTGGGACTGGATGGGAATCACGACGGCGAGCCGGATGACGATCTCGCCGGGTCGAACGACTGAGATCAGCCGGACCTAGGGGAGGAAGGCCATGACCCCTCGCGACCTGATCTGCCGCTTCATCGGAGCCGGGCTCCTGGCCCTCGCGCCCGCCGCGCAGGCCACGGTCACCTCCGTCTCCGAGGCACCGCGCTCCCCCACGGTGTGCGATTCGGTGACGCTCCACGCCGAAGGAGTCATCCCGAACAGCTGCCTGAATCTCGAGAGCGCCGTGGTTTCCGGGCCCGAGCCGTTCCCCGAGTGGGTCGGGCCCCTCCCCGCCTACCGGACCAGCATCGTGATCACGTTGCGGCAGCAGAGCACGTACGAACCGTGCGTGCTGGTTCCGACGCCCTATGCGCGCGACTTTTCCATGGGCCGCATGCCCGCGGGGCAGCACTTTGTCAGCGCCGTCGAGCGGGTGCTCGCCCCGGACGGAACCACGTACGATTCCAGCAGGGTCTTCACTTCCTTCGTCGTTTCGGCAGGCGACACGTGCACCGCCACCCGGTGCGTCCTCCTCTCCTTCTCGCCGCCGCCCGGCCCCGTCGCGGGGCTCCTGTGCACCGCATCGGGGCAGCCCGGCGGAGAGGGCTGCTTCGACGTGGACCTGGCGAACGGCGTCCCCGTTGGAGGCGCACAGCTTCGCATCCGCATCACCGATGCGCAGGGCGCGCCGGTGCCGGCATCCTTTCTCTCACCGAAGTCGGTCACGACCACGCCGAGATCCGCGGCCCTCCAGGCGACGTGGGAATCGGACGGGTCGACCCTGTCGCTGCTCCTCTTCTCGCCGACGGACGCGGTGATCCTTCCCGGCCGCGGACCGATCCTCCACCTCTGCTATGCCGTCGGCCAGGGCGCCCTCCCCGGCGTCGATCGGATCGCGTTCGACCAGCCGCTGGTGGCCGATCCCGAGGGGCGGGAGCTGCCGCTGTGCCCGACGTTCCGCGAGGAGGTCGGGAGATTTTGCATTGGATCTACCCAGGGCTGCGACCTGAACGGGGACGGCGTTTCGGACATCCGGGACATCATCCGGCTGGTGAGATGCGCTCTCGCCGGCGCCGCTTGCCCGGACACCATCGCCGCGCGGGCCGACTGCAACGGCGACGGAGCCGTGGACGTGCGGGACGTGATCTGCTGCGTCCGGAAGCTCCTCTTCATCCAGCCGCAGGGGCTCCAGGCGCCCGCCACGCAAACGGGGACCCTCGAGACGCGGATCGGTTTCACGGGCTCGACCACGTGGTCCTCGCCGCTCTCCGGACGCGCCGTGATCGAGGTCGCGCCCGGCACCGGATTCGGCGGGATCCTGTTCCGAATCGAGCCTCCGGCGGGCGTGCGCATCACAGATCTGGAGTTGGCGAGCGATGCGGGACTGCGCCTCATCTGGGTGCCCGACGTCGACGGCCGCGTCCTCGCTCTCCTGCTCCGGCAATCCGACGAAGCCCCGGCGGGCAGCGTCCGGCTCACGTTGTCTGTCGAGCCGCTCTCGGCCGAAGGCGTTGTCGCCGGATCGCTTCGCCTGGGCAGCGTGGCCAACGCTTCCTGGGACGGGTCGATCTCCGCGGCCGATGTCACCGCCGACACCGCTCCCGTGGCCGCAGCGCCGATCGCGGCGCCCGCGGTCTACGGTGCGCGGCCGAATCCGTTCGACGGCGCCACCGAGATTCCCTTCGCTCTGCCCGCGCAGACTCGCGCGTCGATCCGTGTGTACGACGTGGCTGGCCGGCTGGTCCGGACGCTGGCGGACGGCGACCGGCCGGCCGGGGTGCATCGCGTCTCATGGGATGGAAAGGACGCGCGCGGACGCGCGGCGCCGGCGGGAATCTACTTCGTGAAGCTGGATGCTGCGGGTACCGAGCGGACGTCGCGAATCGTCAAGTTGAGGTGAGCCCGCACAACCCGATTATCCTTTTCCTGCTCTTCGTGCTCTTGATGCTCGCGCCGTTCTGGCTCCTCGGCTGCTGAGCGCGGCCCGCTCACCCCTCGACCGTGGTCCAGGTCCCCGACTGGTCGCTGAGCCGGGCCGCGTCCAGCGCCTTCTGGGTCTCGATCGCCTCCGCGAAGGTGGGGCCGGCCGGCGCTCCGCCCAGAATGGCGTCGCGCAGCCTCGCCACCATGACGCGGAACGGCGCGAGAAGGGGCATCTCGAGGGTCTCGGGAACGTCCAGATCGGCCGGGATCGGAATCGCGTCGAACCCGCGCTCCCCGCTCCAACGCCCGATGGTCCGCGCCCCCTGAATCGCGAACGCGTCGTCCGAGCCGTACGCCTCGATGCTCTCGCGCCGCACGCGGCTCCCACCGTAGAGGTCGATCACCGCGGTCGCGCCCCCTTCCAGATCCAGGAGAAGCGTAAAGCAGTCGTCGGCGGTGATCGCCTGATGGGCGGGGGTCACGCCCGGCGCGGTCGCCGCCAGCGTGCGCAAGTGGCAGAATACGCGCCGCACCGGCCCGCCCCAGTGGGTCACGGCGTCAACGTGGTGCGATCCCAAGGCGCCCAGGAATCCGCCGCCGCGCTGGCGATCGGCGAGCCACGTGATCCGGCGGGCCGGATCGCGCGCCCACCCGGGCAACCGGTCCTGGATGGCGATGTGCTCCAGGCGGCCCAGCTTCCCCTCCTGGACCATGCGGCTCAACGTGGCCCGTGCCGGCATGTAGCGGAATTCGTGATTCACCACGTTCACGACACCCTGCGTCTTCGCCAGGGCCGCGAGCTCCTTCGCCTGCGGCACGTTCATCGCGAACGGCTTCTCGCAGAGCACGTGGCGCTTCCGCTCGAGGGCGGCGCGGGCGATCGGGTAGTGGAGGTCGACCGGCGTGGCGATACTCACCAGGTCGGCCTCCACCTCGTCGAGCATCTTCTTCCAGTCGTCGGTGGCGTACGCGACGCCGTGCGCCGCGGCCGCCTCGCGCGCGGTCGCCGCGTGTCCGCTCGCGATCCCCACGATCCGAAAATCGGGGTTGGAAGCGAATCCAGGCGCGTGCACCTTGGCGCCGAAGCCGGCGCCGGCGATCAGGACCCGGATGGGTACGGAGGTCGCGGGCATGGCCGGGCATTGTAGCGCGAGCCGGCGGCGGGTTAAAGCCCGGCGCGGGCCCTCCAACTTCTCGCTTGCGCCGGAGCCGGGGCGCGTTACAACGTGGCGGTCGCATGCTCGCCAACCCTAGTCCGGCTGACGCAGTCGCCGGCGTTCCGCCGCGGCTCATGGCTCCGGGCTTCCTGTGGGGGGCGGCGACTTCGGCGCACCAGATCGAGGGAGGAAACGAGTACAACGACTGGTGGGACTGGGAGCAGATACCGGGAAAGATCCGCGGCGGCGCCCGCTCGGGGTCGGCCTGCAAGAGTTGGGAACGGTACGAGGAGGACCTCGATCTCCTCCGGGCCCTCGGCCTGAACGCCTATCGCTTCTCCGTGGAGTGGAGCCGGATCGAGCGGGAGCCGGGCCGCTACGACGACCAGGCCCTGGCGCACTACCGGCGAGTCCTGGAAGCGTGCCGGACGCGCGGCGTCGTCCCGATGGTCACGCTGCATCACTTCACGAATCCGCGGTGGTTCGCTGCTCTCGGCGGTTGGGAAGAGCGGAAGAACCTGGCTCACTTCGAGCGCTTCGCGCGGCTGATGGGCGAGAGCTACGGCGACCTCGTCGATACGTGGATCACCGTGAACGAGCCGGAAGTCTACGGCTTCTACGCCTACGACAGCGGGATGTGGCCGCCGGGCGCCACCGACCGATCCCGCGCGCTCCAGGTGATCGCGAACATGCTCGAAGGCCACGCCCTCGCCGCGCATGCGCTCCGCGACACCGACCGGACGGACGCCGACGGCGACGGGCGCGCCACGTGGATCGGCGTCGCGAAGCACTGGGCCCTCCTCGATCCCAAGCGCCGGTGGTGGCCGCCCGACATCCTGGCGGCGGCCCTGCAGCACGGGGTGTTCAACGTGGCAGTCGCGCGGGCGCTCGCCGGCCGGCCGATCGAGCTGAGCATCCCCGGCTCGAAACCGGCGCGCTTGACCGGCGAGCTGATGCGCGGGTCCTCCGACTTCCTGGGGCTGAACTACTACACGCGCTGGCTCGTGACGCTGACAGGCAAGGACCCGCGATGCGCGCGCCGTGGGGCCCCGCTGAGCGACGTGGGATGGGAAATCTACCCGGAGGGCCTGGAACGGGCGCTGCGCGAGCTCGGGCAGTTCGGCCTACCGGTCATCGTCACGGAGAACGGCATCGCCGACTCCGTCGACCGCTGGCGGCCGGAGTTCATTCGCCAGAGTCTCGCGGCGATCGAGCGGTCTCGCCGGGCGGGCGTGGACGTGCGCGGCTACTTCCACTGGTCTTTGCTCGACAACTTCGAATGGGCGGACGGATTCGAGGGACGCTTCGGGCTGTACGCCGTGGACTTCGAAGATCCGGAGAGGCCCCGCGTGAAGCGTGGGAGCGCCGAGGTGTACCGGGAAGAAATCTCCCGATACGGACGCGCGGAATAGCGAGAGGGGCCGTGGCACAGGCGATGCATTCTCCCGTGCGCAGGGCCGGCAAGGTGCCGTCCCATCCATGGAAAGGGATCCCGAAATGAGACGATTGATGATTCTGGCGGCGTTTCTGACGCCGCTTCTGGTAGGCGCCGCACCCAGCCGCAGCCAGGCCGCGGATGTCGGCGTTTCGCTTCGAATCGGCGATCGATATCAGGGCGACCAGCTGGTCTTCAGAGAGCGCCCCCAGATGGAGGTCGTGCCGAGAACGCATGTCTATTACATCAACAACGGGAACGCGGACGTCTACCGCTACGGTGGCTTCTACTACGCGAACGATAGCGGACGCTGGTACCGCGCTCGTAACTATCGCGGACCGTGGATCTACGTTCGCGCGCGTGCCGTACCTCGCGCCATCTATGCGGTCCCCACGGATTACCGCAGGGGCTGGCATGGCGACTACCAGTATTGGCGCAATCGCGACTACGACAACAAGTGGAACGACCCCAATTGGGACCAGAAGCGGAACTAGGTTCTCGAGCGCTTTCAGAGCAGTGGTCGCGGGGCTCCATACGGGGCCCCGCTTCTTTTGGTGGCAGTTCAAGCCGCGCGGCGCCCAACCGCGATCCGTACCCGCCTGTGTAAAGCAGGGTGCTTCCGAGACCCCCATAACGACATTTACCGGCGCCGGGGTTGGGCGCCATCGGCGTCCCGCATTTTTTTAGCCGGCCCGGGTGGGACCCTGGGTTTTCACTGTGCATCTGAGGCGCCTTGTTTCGCTCGGATTCGATCCCCCTGCCGACGCGCCCTACGTCCGCATTCCCTCTAAGTTACGCCTGCCAAACGGATTGCCAATGGGCACCCTGCGCTGCCTTGGCATGGGCATTGCTTTAGGCCCTTGGTGATCGGGGTGAGGACATGCCCCGCGATAGGACAGGGAGGATTCGATGAAACGACTCCTGGTCATGGTTGCCGCAGTGGCGTCGCTTTGGCTCATCGCCCTGCCGGCCTCGAGCATGGCTTCCACGAGAGTGGGCGTGTCGATCAACATCGGCGACCCCTACCGTGGAGCCGCCCTTCACTTCCGATCGGAGCCCGATGTCGTCCTGGTGCCGGAGACGCGCGTCTACTACGTGCGCAACTACGACTATGACGTCTATCGGTACGGCAGCTACTGGTACTTCATCGACGACGGCCGCTGGTACCGCGCCCGCAGCTATCGCGGTCCGTTCCTCTATGTGCATGAGACGTCGGTGCCTCGCTCCATCGAGCGGGTGCCGGTTCGCTATCGCAGGCACTGGGGGGGACCGCCGCCTCACGCGGTCGCTCGCGGGTACAGGAGCCAGCGCGACATCCGCGATGGCATGTGGGTCGAGAAGGGGCGCGACAAGCGGCAGGACGCTCGCGACAACCGCGGAGTCGAGCGCGGCAACGGAAAGCACCAAGGCAAGGGTCATAAGTAGACCGCGATCCCGCGATCCAAAGGGGGCGTCGCGGGAGCGGGGCTCCTTCGAGGGAGCCCGCGCTCCTTTACGACGAAGATGGACGGGGTGTCCGTGTGTGACAAGTTTGGGCAACTGTGTGGCAGAGGCAATCCCGACGTGAACCTCGGTGTCTAAGGGAGCACAGGCTGGAGGCACCGTGCCCAGCCCCGCAATTCGGGACTTTCAGTTGGACAACGAGAGGAGTCATCACATGAAGCGAATTCTCATGATCGCCGCCGCGCTGGCCTCGCTGGCCTTCGCCGTGGCACCGAGTACCACGCAGGCGGCGACCAGCGTGGGTTTCTCGGTCCGCATTGGTGATCCGTATCGCGGGACGTCGATCCGGTTCCAGTCCGAGCCGGACCTGGTCCTTGTTCCGAGATCGCACGTCTATTACGTCCGCGACTATGACCGCGACATCTACCGCTACGGCGGAGCATGGTACTTCGTCGAGGACGGCTATTGGTATCGGGCACGCTCCTACCGCGGCCCATTCTACCGGGTTGATTTCCGCTTCGTGCCCCGCGAGGTCTACATGGTGCCGACGGGTTATCGCCGGCACTGGGGCGGATCGTACGGCTACTACGGCGGCCGTCAGACCTGGTACCGCGACAGCGAGTATCGGGGCTACAGGATGCGCGATCGCTACGGCAACTACCGGGATCGCTCGAACCAGGATTCCTACAACCGGGATCCCTACAACCGGGATCGGGTCTACCAGAACCAGGACCCGCGCTACCAGAACCAGGACCCGCGCTACCGGAACCAGGACCCTCGCTACCAGGGACAGGATCCGCGCGACCGCAACCAGGACCCGCGCTACCGTGACAACGGCGCCGGGAGCGGAAGCCGCGACCAGACCCAGGATCGGAATCGGAGCGACGTGCGGAACAGCTTCCCCGACCAGAACAACAACGGGGTCGACGACCGCACCGAGAACCAGAACCAGGACCGGGGGCAGGGCCGGTCACACGGCAATAACGGCCGGCACAACGGACATGGCAACCGGCAGGACAACGGCAACGGCAACGGCCGGGGCAACGGCGGCAATTAGCCGGATGTCGTAATCGAAAGCGCGCCGCGCGAGCGACGCGAAACTACGAGGCGGGGCTCCCCGACGGGAGCCCCGTTTTCGTGCGCGCGCCGGAATCGATGTTGGCGCGTGCGAGGGCCCGGGCCGGCACGTAGCGCTCGGCCGTCTTCTCCCACCAGCGCTCCAGACGCGGCCCCGCCCACAGCGAGGCGAACGTCAGGACGAACCCCGCGAGGATGTCCACCACCCAGTGATGCCGCAGGTAGACGGTGCCGATGATCAGCCCCGTAGCCAGGACAAGCTGGATCGGAAAGAACCAGCGAAGGTGTCTCCATGCCAGGATCACCGCGAGGAGCGCCACCGCGCAGTGCAGCGACGGGAAGGCGCCGCGGGCGGTGAGCGGGATGGCCCTGGTCGCCGCCCGCGTCTGATCGAGCAGGGGCCATAGGCCGTGAAGCGGCGCGCCGTACTGGTCGCCGATGATCAGCCGCGGCGCCGACGCGGGCCAGGCCACATACCCGATGTATCCCAGATAGAGGCAGAGAACGATGCTGAGCAGGGTGTACCGGAACGCCGTGCGCTTCCCTTTGCGGTAGAGAAGCAGCCCCAGGAGCGGCGGCGTCACGTAGAAGAGCCAGTAGCATATCGTCAACACGTCGGTCAGGAGCGGCTGCGCGAAACGCTGCGCCCACACCGTGGGCTCCACGCCGAACAGCGCGACGTCCCAGCGATAGAGCGCCCGCGTGACGTCCGAAAAGGCGTAGAAGCGGATCACGTCGTGGAGGCTGACGTAGATGTTCGCGCAGAAGAGAAACGGCAGGGAGTCGCGGATCAGCTCCCAGCGGGGCTCCACGCGCGCGATCCACAGCATGATCACCACGGTGGCCGCGAGGGCGATCAGCCGCGGGAGCGCGCCCGGGTAGCCCGCCGCGGCCGGGTCCACGGGGTAGAGGGACGGATTCGCCGCGATGACCGCCAGCGCATAGGCCACGGGCACGAACAGGATCAGCGTCATCACCTCTTCGGGGCGCAGCGTGAACAGGAGTCTCCGGATGGTCCGGAGAGGGCCCCAGTCGCCCGTGGCCCGGTGCGGCGCGCCGGAGAATTTCGCCCTCATGCCCCCGCCGCGGCCGGCACGCGCGCACCGGCGGGCTTGGCCAGTTTGAGCCGCGCGTCGAGGACGATGGCCGGCTCGTCCCCGGGGAGGGCAAGCACGGGGTTCAGGTCCAGCTCGCTGATCTCGGGGTGATCCAGCGCCAGCTGCGACACCCGATGA
The DNA here is from genome assembly GCA_035300625.1 of Candidatus Limnocylindrales bacterium. Lineage (GTDB taxonomy): Bacteria > Eisenbacteria > RBG-16-71-46 > SZUA-252 > SZUA-252 > DASQJL01. The sequence continues at coordinate 86 of DATGVG010000217.1, read as the reverse complement.
AGGAGATCGAGGAGCGCGGCCTGATTGACCGGCAAGGACCCGCGATAGCCTTCCAGGAGCGGATAGCCGCGGATCTCGCGCAGCAT
>DATGVG010000216.1:0-12124 GCA_035300625.1 Candidatus Limnocylindrales bacterium | reverse complement strand
CGCGGGACGGGATGCGGCGCCCGGACTTGGGGTGAACGACCCGCACCTCGAAGCCGTAGCGATCGAGGCCGAAGTGCCGGTCGATCCGCCGTAGCAAGCCCTCCACCGTCGCGTCCGCGCGAATGGTGCGGCCCCGGCGCGATGCGCCGCGGGCGCGGACGACGCCCGCTTCGAACCCGGCCTGGTAGGCGCGCCGGATGACCCGCTCGAGACTTCGCCAATGGCTGCGCTGGAGCTTCTTCAATACCTGTGCCTGCGTCATGGAATCGGTTCCTCCGCGTACACGGGAATGCAGTGCTGGCTTGTGAAAATGGGATGCACGGCTAACTCCCGCCTACAAGTGTATCACCGCGGGACGCCCCCGACCGCCACCAGCTGGCCGTTCTCCAGGGTCAGGATCGGGCAGTAGAGGCCCGCCACTTCCCGGCGCCACCAGGCCCCGGTGCGCTTCCGCCCGACCGGATCGGTGAAGTGATACTCGTAGGCCAAGGCGCGCAGGTATTTCGGCGGCGCCCTGGGGAACGGGTCCGCGGCGAGGAGCGCCGCCACCGGGTGCGACCCCTCGAGCAGGTCCTTGCAGAAGAGCAGGAACCACGGCTGCTGGCGGAAGTCGCTCAGCGCGGCAAACCACATCTGCCAGTCCAGCCGGGGTTGGTGCGGCGCGACGAACGGGGGCTCGCGCATCGGGTCGCCGGGCTTGTAGCGGAACTCGTAGGGCAGCCAGTGCGCCCCGTCGTCGCTGCCTTCCACGACGATCTCCAGACGCCGCGTGGTCATGACCGCGAAGAGGCCGTACTGATTGAACGAGCGGAAGGGCGAGACGAGGCTGGACGCCTGGTTGACCGGCCCCAGCCACTTCGTCGGTTGTCGCATCGTATGAAGAAACGGGACAAGGCTGAGCAGGTAGCACAAGAACGCAAGGGCGAGCACGGTCCATCGCGTCCAGGCGCCGCGGCGACCGTTGGAGGGACTCGTTCCCGGCTCGGGAGCACGGGGCCGCCACCGCTTCGGCCAGACCCCGTCGTCCAGGCACAAGATGCAGAGCGCGAGCGTGAGCCAATTGAAGAAGCCGTAGTTGCCGGTGACCAGGATCAGGATCTGGAGCGCGGCGATCAGCCCGGCGCCCAGGAACCGGATCCGGCGCGGGGCGAAGAGCAACTGCGGCGCGAGCCCCTCGATCGCAATCGTCCCGAACGTGGCGGCACGCAGCACGCCCGCGGGCAGATGGTGCACGTACCAAGCGGTCCAGGGAGGGAGCGGCTGCGTCTCGAAGTGATACTGGAGGGCAGTCCCCGCGTGCCAGGTCGGGTCGCCGCTCAACAGCTTCACCGCGGCCGACGACATGGAAAGGCGGGAGAGGAGCCAGCGCGAGAGCCAGAGGCCGGCCTGCCGCGGGGGCGGGTCTGATCGGGGATTCGACCGCCAACGCCACGGTGCGAGGAAGAGAGCGAGAAGCCCCGCTTCCAGGAGAAGGCTGTCCCACTGGAACCAGAAGAAATCCTGACCGAGGATCGAGATGGAGAGATAGAGGAGCCAGAGAAGAGCGAGGCACACGATCGGAGCGGCGCCCACCGCGAGGAGCACGGAGAGGAGGGCGCCCGCGCCGCACAGGGCATGCAGGAAGCCGTCGCTCGCGCTGATCCATCCGAGTGTCGGGGCTGCCCACAGGGCTAGCGATCCGTAGCGCTCGTGAAGCGCGCGGAGATAGTCGGCCGCGGGGAGGATTCCGTGCGATCCCGCGAGGCCCGGCATCTGGAGCCACGCGGACACGAATGCGACGAGGTAGACCAGGGCGAGGAGCCGGATCGCGATCCACGTGGTGAGCCTCTCCCCCGGAGGGACGACGTGCGCCCCCCAAACCAGCCTGGTAACGCGGAGGAGCGCCGGTCGATGGCCGGCCACGAATCGGTAGGCCAGCTCGCTGACCGGGGCAAAGCCCGGGAGATGCCGGTAGAGCCACGGGAGCCAGCCCCGGCCGCGCGCGTACGAGAGTGCACGGAACACCGCCTCGGCGCCGCTCGACCACCGGCCGCCCGGCTCGTGAAGCTGAACCGCCTGGGCAAAGCGCTCGCGGGGGATATCGGGGAAGCGCGCGGCGACCTCCTGATAGGGCGCGTAATCGACCCGATCGCCGGTCGCGATCCGCCATCGCGCGATCCACTCGAGGCAAAAGCCGCAGTCGCCGTCGTAGACGAGGATTGGTTTCATTTACGGTAGAATGCGCCCCGGGAAACCAATCCGACAACCCGAACGTACCTAGCTCGTCGGCCCCGTCGTCGTCGCCACCCCCAGGAGGCCCCGATGCTCAGCACCCGCGGTCTGGTCAAGATCTACCCCGGCCCGGTTACGGCCTTGAACGGCGTGGACCTGGACGTTTCCCCGGGCATGTTCGGCCTTCTCGGCCCGAACGGGGCGGGGAAGTCCACGTTCATGAAGATCCTGGCCGGTCTTTTGGAGCCGACATCAGGCACGGCCACCCTGGACGGCGCGGACATCGTCAAGAACCCGGAATCGGTCTGGCCGCGACTGGGCTACCTGCCTCAAGAATTCGGGTTCTACCCGCACCTGACCGGCGAGGCCATGCTCGGCCACCTCCTCACGCTGAAGGGCGTGAAGGCGCCGCAGGGGCGGAAGAAGCTGGTCGCGGAGCTGCTCGACCGCGTGAACCTCGCCTTCGCCGCGAAGCGCCCGGTGAAGGGGTACTCGGGCGGCATGCGGCAGAGGCTGGGCATCGCGCAGGCGATCGCGGGAAACCCGCGTCTCATCATCGTGGACGAGCCCACCGCGGGGCTCGACCCCGAGGAGCGCCTCCGCTTCTACCACCTTCTCTCCGAGCTGGCAGCCGACCGCATCGTGCTCCTCTCGACCCACATCGTCGAGGACGTGGCGGTCCTGTGCCCGCGCTTCGCCGTGATCCGATCCGGAAAGCTCCTCACGGTAACCACGCCCGGCGAGGCGCGCGCCTCGATCCGCGGCTCCATGTTCGAGGGGACCGTCAGCGTGGAGGATCTCGCCCGGATGCGCGGCGAGCGAATGGTCACGCAGGCGCTCCTGGTGGAGGGGAAGAACCGCGCCCGCGTCTTCGAGCGGTCGGGCGTGGCGCCCCCGGGCTTCGCGCCCGCGCCGGCCACCCTCGAGGATGCCTACCTCGTCCTGATGCGCCTGGGTGCGCTTCCCGACGGGGGCAACGGCTCCGGTCCGCCCGTGACGCGCCCGTCCGGCATAGCCGCGGCGCTCACCACAGCGGCGGAGGCGCAAGAATGAGCTTCCGACGGCTGGCCGCCACGTTCGACGTCGAGTTCCGCCACTCCTTCCGGCGGCCGCTCTTCATCATCCTGGCGTTGATCATCCTGCTTACTTCCTGGGGCCTCTCCACCGGCGGGCTCTCGATCTCCTCGGGCGACAGCTCGGTCGGGGGCACCAAGGCGTGGATCACCTCCGAATTCGCGCAGACCCAGATGATGACGTACCTCACCCTTCTCTACTTCGCGGTCTTCGTGGCTGCCGCGGCGGGGCTCACCCTGCTCCATGACCGCGAGACGAAGGCGGACGTGATCCTTGGGTCCACGCCGCTCACGGCGGGGGAATACGTCTGGGGGCGGTTCCTGGCCGTGATGGCCACCTTTCTTCTGCTCCTTCTCTGGCAGGCGATCACGGCCGCGCTGTTCAATCACGCGATCCCGAACGGGGCGGCCAAGGAAATCCGGGGCCCGTTCGCCTGGGGCCACTACCTGCGGCCCGCGCTCCTGATCGGAGTGCCGTTCCTGCTTTTCTTCGGCGGGCTCTCGATGCTCATCGGGGAGAAGACGCGGAACGCGGTGCTCGTCTACCTCGCGCCGATCGCCGCGCTTCTTTTCTGCGGCTTCTTCCTCTGGACGTGGTCTCCCTCCTGGCTCGATTTCCGCGTGAACCAGCTCTTGCAAGTGATCGAGCCCTCCGGGTTCCGCTGGCTCAACGAGACGTACCTGAAGGTGGACAAGGGAGTGCAGTTCTACAACACGCGGTCCGTTCCCTACGACGCCCTCTTCTGGCTGAACCGGCTATGGCTGATCGTGCTGGGACTGGGCTCCGTGTTCCTCACCCAGCGCTCCGTCGCGCGCTCCCTCCGGGGCGCCGAAAGCGCTCGGGAACGGAAGAAGGCCACCCGCCGGAGCGCCCTCGTCCCCACGCCGTGGGAGGAGGCGCCGTCGCGCACCCCGATCCAAGGGCTGGGCATGGCGAGCGGGTCCCCCTCGTTCTTCGGGGCCGTGGGCGCGGTCGCATGGACCGAGCTGCGGGAGCTGCTTCGCCAGGCCGGGCTCTACTTCTTCATCCCGATCATCCTGATCCAGATTCTGGGGAATACGCTCCTCGCGATCGGCGCGTTCGACACGCCCATCCTTCTCACGCCCGGGACCACGGCCGTTTCGGTCGCGGGCCAGGTAACCACGTACGTCTGTCTTCTGCTCCTCTTCTACACCGTCGAGTCGCTCCAGCGCGAACAGGCGACGGGCATCGCGTCGATGCTGTACGCCGCCCCGTTCAAGACCGGCGCCTTCCTCCTGGGCAAGGCCCTCGCGAACAGCGTGGTCGGGGCGACGGTCTTGATGGCCTCGCTGGCCGCTTGCTGGCTGGCGATCCAGATCCAACACACGGTTTCCTTCACGCTCGGACCGTACATCCTGGTCTGGGGCCTGTTGATCCTTCCGACGTTCTTAGTCTGGACCGCGTTCGTCACCGCCGCGTACGCCGCGGTGGGGAGCCGGTATGGGGCCTACGCCATATCGCTCGCGGCCCTCGCGTACACAGGCTACCGGGCGCTCTCGCAGAAGCTGAGCTGGGCGGGGAACTGGCCCCTGTGGGGCGTCCTCCGGTGGAGCGATCTCGGCGCCTTCGAGCGGGATCGCGGCGCGCTCATCCTGAACCGCCTGATGGTGCTGGGGGCGGCACTCTTCTTCACGGCACTCGCGATGCGACTCTTCCGGCGGCGTGGTGCCGACGCCGTGCGGACCCTGCACCGGCTTCAGCCGAAACAGCTGATGCGCTCCGCCGTTCGGCTCGCGCCCTTCGCCGTCGTGCCTCTGTGCCTCTGGGCGACACTCCTGTTCCAGGTCAGCCAGGGCCCGGGCGGCGGCGCGGCCAAGAAGGAGCGCAAGGACTACTGGGCGAAGAATCTCAAGACGTGGCTGGACGCGCCGCTCCCCGACATCGCGCGGGCGGACGTGGCACTCAAGATCTACCCCGCGAAGAACCGGCTGGAGAGCCGCGGCACCTTCGCGCTGGTGAACGGCCTGGACACGACGCTCGCCCAGATTCCGCTGACCGGCGGGCTCGAGTGGGAGCACCTCTCGTGGACGATGAACGGGAAGGGCTACAAGCCCGAGGACTCGAAGCGTCTCTACGTATTCACGCCGCCGCGCCCGCTGGCGAAGGGCGACAGCGTCGTCATCGGATGGAACTTCGCGGCGCGGCTCCCGGCGGGGATCAGCAAGAACGGCGGCAACATCGAAGAGTTCGTCCTTCCGTCGGGGGTCGTGCTCACCGGGTTCACCCCCAGTTTCATGCCGGTGCTCGGCTTCATGGAGGACGTGGGGGAGACGAAGGAGAACAAGACCGAGCCGCGGCGCTATCCGCGCGACTACTGGAAGGGCATGACCCAGGCCGGCAATGGCGCGACGGCGTGGTTCCCCGCGCGCATCGCGGTGACCGGCCCGGCCGGCTACACGCTGAACTCGGTGGGCGTGTGCACGTCGGACACGGTGGCGAACGGGTGGCGGACGCAGGTGTGGGAGAGCGATCACCCCGTGAAGATCCTGAACGTCATCTGCGGGAGATGGCAGGTGAAGCAGGGGCACGGCACGGCGATCTACTACAACCCGGCCCACGCGACCAACGTCGCGCAGATGTCGGCGACCCTCGACGCCGCGCGCCGCTGGTACTCCGAGTGGTTCCAGCCGTACCCCTGGAGGGACCTCAAGCTCTCCGAGTTTCCCGGGCTCGCCGGCTACGCGCAGGGCTTCGGCACGAACATCACGTTCAGCGAGAACATCGGCTTCCTCACGAGGAACGACGCGAAGACCAACGCGACCTTCCTGGTCACCGCGCACGAGGCCGCCCACCAGTGGTGGGGGAACATCGTGACGCCCGCCAAGGGTCCGGGCGCGGACTTCCTGAGCGAGGCGATGGCCCACTTCTCGACCCTCTTGTTGTTCGACAAGGTGCTGGGGCCTCGCGAGCGGATGGAATTCGCGAAGGGACTGGAGGCGCGCTACGGGGACCGGCGGCGCGTGGACGACGAGCGGGCTATGTACGACGTGGACGGAAAGAGGGAAGCGGACGAGACGGTGATCTACGACCGCGGCGGGTGGGTGTTCTGGATGCTCTACGACTACCTGGGCCACGACCAGGCGCTCGCGGGGTACCGGGAGTTCTTCCGGACCTGGAGCGTGAGCCGCGACCATCCGGCGCTCCAAGATTTGATTGCCGCAATGCGCCCGTACGCCGCGGATTCCGCCGCGTACGACGCCTTCGTGAAGCAGTGGTTCGAGGATCGGGTCGTTCCTCAGTACCAGATCACGGGCGCGGCCGAGACGAAGCAGGGGGTGGAGTATGAGGTGACCGCCACGGTGCGCAACGCGGGGACGGGTACGATGCCGGTCGAGATCGCGGCCACCGCGGGGGAGCGCTGGGCCAAGCCGTCGAACCTGGGCAAGGGGGTCGTCCCGGCGGGCGCGGTGGACTGGTCACGGTCGCGCCAGGATCCCGCCTATCGGGAGGCGAGGACTACGATCGCACTCGCGGCGGGAGAGTCGAAGCGGGTGTCGATCCGCTGCCCGTTCAAGCCCGACAAGGTCGTCGTCGACCCTGACGTGCGGATCCTCCAGCTCCGGAGGAAACAGGCGGTGGCCTCGCTGTAACGGCCGCGAGGGGACACTGCGCCGTGACCCGCCTCGCCTACTCGTATCGGAGCGATTCGATCGGGTCGAGCGCCGCGGCGCGCCGCGCGGGCCACACACCGAATCCCACACCGACGATCGCCGCGAAGAAGAACGCGACGACGACCGAGGAAAGCCCCACCGAGGTCGTCCAGCCGAAGGCCTTCCGGAGGATGACGGCCGTTCCCGCGCCGAAGAGGATTCCGATGATTCCCCCCAACAGACAGAGCACGACCGCCTCGATCAGGAATTGCATCAGGATGTTGGCTTGTGTCGCGCCGAGCGCCTTGCGCACGCCGATCTCGCGGGTCCGCTCGGTCACGGACACGAGCATGATGTTCATGATCCCGATCCCTCCCACGAGGAGGCTCACCGCGGCGATCCCGGCCAGGAGGTAGGTGAAGACCTGCGTGGTCTCCCCCAGCGTGGTCAGGAAGTCGGCCTGGTTCCGAATCTGGAAATCGTCATCACGGCCGGGCGCGAGACGGTGCTCGCGGCGGAGAATGCGGGTGATTTCCGCCATGGTGACCGGGATGTCCTCTTCGCTGGTCGAGAGGACGCTGATCGAGCGGAGTCGGTCGGCGCCGATCAGCCGGTAACGGGCGGTCTGGAGCGGCACCAGCACCTGGTCGTCCGGATTCTGGAAGCCGGTGCCGCCCTTGGAGGCGAGCACCCCCGCGATCTCGAACTGGATGCCGCCGATCCGGATCGGCTCTCCAATCAGGATGTTGGGGTCGGTCACCCCCAGGTCCTGAACCACCTGGGAGCCGAGCACGGCGACGCGCCGCCGTGACGCATCCTCACTCGCGCTGAACATGCGGCCCGCGTCCATGGCGAACTTGCGCACCTCGAGGTAATTCGACGAGGTACCGACCACGTTGGTGTTGGTGTTCTGGCTCTCGTACGTGACCTGGAGCTGGCGCTGCATTTCCGGCTCGACCGCGAGGATGGAGCGCCCGCGTTCTTCCAGCGCGGTGGCGTCGGACAACAGGAGCGGCGCGCGGTCGGTGGCGGACGCCACGGGACCGCCTCCCCGCGCCTGTCCCGGGGAGATGGTTAAGAGCGTGGTCCCCAGGGACGCGATCCGCTGCTTCACCGATTCCTGCGCGCCTCGCCCCAGGGCGATCATCGCGATTACCGCGCCCACGCCGATCACGATCCCCAGCATCGTCAGGAAGGACCGGAGCTTGTTGGTGCGGAGCGACTCCAGCGCCACGTTGATGATCTCGAAGATCGGCATGTCAGCGCCCTCCGCCTCCGCCACCACCGCTACCGCGCCCACCGCCGCCCGCGGCGGGCTGTCCGGGGACTCCGCTTCCCATCCGCTGGCGGATCTGGCTCTGCGTCTGCGAGCGCTGGGCCTGGGCTTCGGCCACTCCCAGGAGCGCGACCTGATCGCCTTCCTTGAGGCCGTCCATCACCTGCGCGTAATCGAAGTCGGAGAGCCCCAGACGGACCAGGCGCGGCTCGATGCCGGTCGCGGTCTTCACGAACACGGCCTGGGCGCGCCGGCCCGTGCCGCCCGCGGCTCCTCCCGCGGAGCCCCCGCCACCGCCGCTCGCACGCGCGCCGCCGCGGCCGGCGCCGCCGCCACCGCCGCCAGCGCCGCCGCCACCCGCGCCGCCCCGCCACCGGCTCGCGCCGCGCCCCGCGCCTCCGCCTCCGCCGCCGCCGCGGGTCGAGTCACCCGCGGCGAAACGGGCCTGGCGTTCCTTCATCCGCGCGGCCGCCTGGCGGTCCAGCTCGGCCTTCACCTTCTCCGGCTTCAGTCCCAAGAGGGCAGCGACAGCCGGCATCTCGCGGGCGCTCCGCACGGCGTCCACGGGAATCGCGGGAACGTTCTTCCGTTCCTCGATGAGCATGGACACCTCGCCGTTCATTCCGGGAAGGAGAAGGCCCCCCTCGTTCGAGATGGAGATGAGCACCGGGAACATCGTGACCGATTGCTGCACGACCGCCTGTGGCTCGATCTTCTCCACGGTTCCCTGGAAGGCACGGTTCGGGAATGCGTCAACCGTGACGGTGGCGGTCTGGCCGGGATGCACGTTGCCCACGTCGCTCTCGGCCACGAGCGCCCGGATCCGGACGCGGCTCAAGTCCGCCATCTGGAGCAGCGTCGTGCCGCCGCTGGCCGAGGACGTGGCCGACGAGATGACCTGACCGTTGGCCACCGTCTGAGCGATGACCGTTCCCGCGATCGGGGCCTGGACGGTGGCGTCGTCGCGCCGCTGCTTGGCCAGGTCGAGATCGGTGCGCGCCTTGACCACCTGCGCCTCGGAGTTCGCGAAGTCCAGCGTGGCCGCCTCGTGCTCCGGCGCGGTGATGACCGCCTGGGCGTAGAGGCCGTCGGAGCGGTCCTTCTGGGCCTTCGAGATCCGGTCCTTCGCCTGCGCCGCACGGAGCGCGGCAAGGGCCTGGTCGTACTGGTTCTGAACGTCCCGCGGGTCGATCTGCGCGAGGAGGTCTCCCTTCCGTACAGTCGAGCCCACCTCCACGGGCATCTTCACAATCTGGCCGGAGGCTTTCGACTTCACCTCGACGAGGTCGATCGGCTCCACCGTTCCGGTCGCCTCCACGGTGAGCGAGATGTCGCGGAGAGAAATGGGCTCGAAGGGGATCGCCACCTTGGCGTCGCGCTTCCCGGCGCCGCGCACGACAAACAGGACCACGAGGAGAAGCGCGGCGGCCGACGCCACGGCTATCCATTGGTTCCTGCGAGACCGGCCCACCCGGACCGCCCCTTTCGGGGGAGCGTCCGGCGGCGGCACGTGCGGGGCTGCCTCGACGCCGCGCCTTGCGGCGCTGTTCGGATCGCGGTACTGGGGTTCCACGGGTGAGCGGTTCATGGACTCCTTTAGAGATCCTTGCCGATGAGGGCTTCGAGTTGGGCCTTCGCGACCCGCTGGTCGTAACGGGCCTGGATCAGGTCGCGGCGCGCCTGGTTGAGCTGCGTCTGGGACGTGAGCACGTCGAGCAGGGTGGAGCCGCCGACGGCATACCGCTGCTGCTGGACGCGCAGATCCTCCACGGCCGCGTCGACCGTGGCCGCCTGCGCACGCACGCGCTCCTCGGCCACGCGGTAGGCTCCGAGCCACCGGACCAACCCTTCGCGCGCAGCGAGGCGCGCGTCACGCAGCGAGGCCCCGGCGTTTTCCGCGGCCACGTCGGCCGCCACGTGCTGCTCCTCCCGCTGGAGCCGGTCGAACAGGGGAAGCGACAAGGAAAAGCGGAGCGCTCCGGAATAGGCCAGGTTGTCCGGAACGGTGAACTGCTTGTTGGCGGCGCTTCCCGAGCGGGAGTAGCTCATGTTCAAGGCGGGAAGGTAATCCGCCCACGACGCCGTGTTGGCCGCGCGCGCCGCCTTGAGGAGCGACTCCGACTGCTGGACCAGGGGGCCATGCTCGGCCATCGCGGCCAGGTCCGCGTCGGCGACCGCGAGGCCGATCGCGTGTATCACCACCGTCGTGTCTTCCGACTCGGGCGCGGCCGTGACGGGCTCGTCCACGCCTACCGCTCGCGTCAGCCCGGCATTCGCCACCTCCAGCGAGTTCTGCGCGTCGAGAACCGCGAGCTGGGCGTTTCGCATCTGGATCTCCGCGCGCAGGGAGTCGGACCGCGTCGCCTCCCGCGCGCGCGCCAGCGCGACCGAAGTGCGCCGCTGCTGCTCCGCCTGCTGGAGCTGGGCCGCGGCGGCCCCCTGGGACTCGCGCGCGGCCAGCACGTTGAAGAACTGCTGCTTCGCGTTCAGCGTTGCCGTGTAGGTCTCGTTCACGATCCCGACCTCGGCGGCAACGTCCCGGGCCTTCGCCTGCCGCATGTCGAAGAACCGTCGGCCCCCGTCGAACAGAAGGACGTTCGCCGCGTAGCCCGCGTTATAGGTCCAGGGCTCGCTGGGAACCGTGACGGTCTGCCCGTTGGAGTCGATCCGGGTGCGCGATCCGCCCACGAACTGGCGGTTGGCGCCCGCGGTCAGGGTCAGGTTCGGAAGGAACGCCGCGTACGCCGACCGCATCGCGGCGTCGCTCGAGCGCTCCTGCCCCCGCGCCTGCACCACCGCCGGGGCGTTCTGCCGCGCGAGGCGAACGGCCTCCTGCAACGTGATCGGCCGGGGGCCGGGCTCCGCCCACGCGGGGACCGACGTAAGGAGGAGCGGCAGCAGCCAACTCAGGATCTTCATGTCGCGGTCCTCATGAGCGCGGGTGCGCCGGCTCGCGGCCGGCCGTTGACGATGTCCGGGCGCCGGCGCCTTCCGCCGGCTCGTCGGCGACGATCTGACCGTCGTGGAATACCACCCGGCGCGCGGCGCGGGCCGCGATGTCCGGGTCGTGGGTGACGACGATCAGAGTCTGCCCGGACGCGTGCAGCTGGTCGAAGAGACTCATCACGTCGTCGCCGGTCCGGCTGTCGAGATTGCCGGTCGGCTCGTCCGCCAGGATCAACGCCGGGCGGTTCACGAGGGCTCGTGCGACCGCGACGCGCTGGCGCTGGCCGCCCGAGAGCTCGTTGGGGCGATGATGCAGGCGGTCGCCAAGGCCCACGTGCTCCAGGGCCTCCGCGGCGCGCCGGCGCCGCTCGCCGGACGGGACGCCCCCGTACATCAGCGGCAGCTCCACGTTCCGGATGGCGCTCGCGCGCGCCAGCAGGTTGAACGTCTGGAAGACGAAACCGATCTCCCGATTCCGAACGCGCGCGAGCTGGGCGTCCGTCATCCCGGAGACGAGCTGGCCGCGCAGGTAGTATCGCCCCGAAGTGGGCGTGTCGAGGCACCCGATCAGGTTCATGAGCGTCGATTTGCCGGGGCCGGACGGCCCCATGATCGCGACGTATTCGTTGGGTTGAATCGTCAGGGTGACGTCGTTCAAGGCGTGGACCGTCTCCCCCCCGAGCACGTAATCGCGCCGGAGATGTTCGACGTGGATGACGGGGCTCGCATCGCGAGCCCCGCCCCCATCGTCGAGGACCTGGAGGAAGGTCACGCCGCCCTCCGGTAGACAAGCTTGATCTCCCTGCCGCCGGACCCGCCCTTCCGCTCCATCTTGATCTCCAGGCGCTGCCCGTGGTCGTCGAGCTTGAACGTCTGCGTCATCGTGCCGCCACCTCTGCCGGTCCTCTCCACCACCAGCGCTCCATTGTTCCACCGGCCGGTCATCCGGCGCACGGTATCGTTCGGATTGGCCCGCTCCTCACCGGAACCCGCCGATCCGACGGTG
>DATGVG010000215.1:0-4515 GCA_035300625.1 Candidatus Limnocylindrales bacterium | reverse complement strand
CCACCGTCACCGTCACGCTCCCGGCTCATCACGCGGCGGCAACGCGCCCCGCTTTAGTCTCCGGGGCCGGCATCGCGGAGGCCGAGCGCGCCGTTCCGCTCCCTTCCCTGGCCGGGGTGCGCGTGCTCCTCGTGGAAGACGAGCCCGACTCGCGCGTGCTCCTGTCCCGGGTCCTCTCATGGAGAGGCGCCGAGGTGCGGGCCGTTTCCTCGGCCGTCGAGGCGCGGGCGAGCCTCGCGGAATGGAACCCCGGCGTGCTGCTCTCGGACGTCGCAATGCCGGGAGAATCGGGGTATGTCCTGATCGAGGGAATCCGCGACGCGGAGAGAAACAGCGCGAAGCGGCTCCCCGCCGTCGCGCTCACGGCCTACGCGCAGGACGCACACCGCGCCAAGGCCCTGGCCTCAGGCTACGACGCGCACATCCCGAAGCCGGTCGAGCCGGCGCTGTTGATCCAGACGGTGGCGGCACTCCTGCGCGAACCCAGGGACGCGCGTCTCGCCCCCGTCGCCGGGGGTGCGTAGCGCGGATCCATGTCAGGAACGCGACCGGGCCGGACCCGCCGGCGGCGGAGGCGGCTGCGCGGAAATCCCGCCGGCATCGGGAGTGGCAGGTGCGATCGGCTCTGGCCCTACGACGGGATCGAGGCCGGGGCCCATTTCGGCAGGAACCGCGGGCACCAGGGGAGCCGCGACGTCGGTTTCGGGATCCGCCTTTCCGGCCGCGGCCGCGGCCAGGGCCGCGCCGGGCGTCGCGGGCGCCTGGCTCCCGGCCGCGCTCCCCGCGGACGAGGCGCTCGGGGCCGCCGCGGCGCCCGTGCCCGCCGCCGCTTCCCGCGCCGCCTCGGCGCTCTCGCGCGTCGCCTCGGCCTCGGTGGTCGCCTCCGTCTTGTCGATTCCCTCTCCCTCGACCCGGGCTTCTTCCTGGGGTGCCGCCGCCGCCAGCTCGCGGAGCCGCTTGGCCAGCACGCGAACCAGCTCTTTCAGGATGGTCAGGTCGGCGGCGGCCACTTCGTAGAAGTCCTCGCGCGCGAGCGCCAGGGCCGCGCCGTCCTCGATGCACTCGGCCCGATGCCCGCGAGCCGAGTCGTCCACCAAGGACCACGTGCCGAACGCCTCGCCCGGCCCCACCTCGGACGTGACGCGATCCTCGGTGAGCAGCCGGACCCGTCCGTCCACCACCATGTAGAGCGCGTCCGCCGCGTCCGTCTCCAGATAGATCGTGTCGCCCCGGTACATGGGGATTTCGCGGGCGACGTTCGCTAGCCCGAGCAGGTGGCGCGGGCCGACCCCGCGAAGCAGATCCGCCCCCTTCATGATCAGCACCCGTTCGACCGCGGTCAGCATGGCCCCTCCCGCGGCGCCGCGGCTTGCCCGGACAAGGCGAACGTGCCGATACCGGGAAAGCGCGCCGCCAGCTCGGCCTCGACGATCGGGCTGGGCGGCCCTCCCACGAACCAGTCGGGAGCCACCTCGGGGACGAGACGCGACGCCCGGACCGCGCACGCCCGGAGCCAGGCGTCGCCGGATTCCCAGGCGACGCGGATCGTCTCGATGATGGGAATCGGCGGAGGTCCGTCGGCTTCTTCGTCCTGCGCGTCCGTGAGACGCGACTGGAACAGCTCGCCCACGGGCCGAAACATGTTCGCGGGCAGGATATGCGACAGATATTCCAGCGCGGGCGACGCGTCTTCCATTCGGGTCGACTTCAGACGGTCGAACGCGCCCGAGAGCGGCTTCGGGTCATACCAGCAAGCCAGCGCGCGCATACCGCGCTCGAGCGCGGCCTCGGCGAATTCGGCGTAGCTCTCCGCCAGGAGCCGCACCTCCGGGTCCGGAGAGCCATCCAGCCGGCGCGCGGGAACGATCCAGGTGCGATAGCCGCGCAGCTCGCGCAAGAACAGCTTGTGGGCGAGCCCGCGCGGCAGGACGGGACGTCCGGTCTGAACGCGGACGTGGCTCAAGCCGCGAAGGCCCAGGACCCGGAGCCCGGGCTCTCCGCTCCGGACCAGCGCCATCAAGGCGTCCACGGCCCGCGGACTCGCGATCTCCGCCAGGGTTCGCGCGGTGAGCGCCTGGGCCCGGGCGCTGTGCTCGCCGCTCAGGAACTTGGCCAGGTCCGGAATGGACGCGTCCCCCATGGCGGCCACCGCCGCGCGCGCCTCTGTGCCCAGCTCCGCCGCGAAGAGAAGCGGGAGCACCGAGTCGAGGAGCTGTCCCGCGGGACGCCGCGCCGCCGACTGGAGCGCGGCGCGCTTGACCTCCACGTCGGGATCGGTGAGGAGCGTCTTCAGCCGCGCCCGGGCCGTGCTCCCCGGCATGGCCCCCAGCGCCCGCGCGGCCAGGACGAGATCGTCGGTGGAGCCGGACGCGATCAGCGAGTCCACCCAGTCCAGGGTCAACGCGCCCGGCGCGGCGTCCGGCCGCTCGAACAGCGCCTCGACGGCGCGACGCCGAAGCGCCGGATCGTCTCCCTGCAGCAGGCGGCGCAGGAACGTCGTCGGATTCGGGCTCATGGTGATCAGGTAGCGGAGGGCGGCTGCCGAGAGGGCCTCGTCGGGCTCGTTCAGGTATTGCTCGATGTTCCGGCCCGTGTCGCGCAGGCGGAGCGACTCCATCGTCTGCACCGCCGCCGCGCGCACCGCGGACGACGGATGAGCCAACGTCTCCCGGACCGCCCGGGCGACGCTCCGGTTCTTCACCTCGGCCGCCAGGCCCAGCGCGAGCACGACGCGCCGGTCGTCGTCGGATTTGAGCGAGAGGATCAGCGCCTTCTGGGCGGCCGCGGTCCGCAGCGACTCGGCAGCGCTCCCGGGCTCGATCCATCTCTGGCTCAGCGCCGCCTGGAACGCGCGGCCGTATTCGCGGTTCAGGAGGAACAGCACGGCCAGCCAGACGGCCGCGAAGCCGATCGTCACGACCATCAGCGTGCGGAGCCCGATGCCGACGGCGTGAAGCAGCACGATCAGGAGCACCCCGACGAGCGCGTCCGACCACCGCTCGACGAGCGTGTCGATCGCGGGCTTGATCCTTCTCCGCTCGGGCGGGGGAACGGCCATGTAGTAGATCTCCGCGGTCGACTTCCCCAGCGTCTGGAGCACGGCGCCCTGAACCCACCGCATCGCGAGCACGGCCCACCAGCCGCCCGTGGCCGCGACCCAGATGCCCGACACCATGACCGATGCGGGCTGGACCTGGCTCGAGGCGGACAGGCCGAGACGATGGAGCAGCCACCCTACCACGCCGAACTGCAGCACCAGGGCAAAGAGACTCATGGCCACCTGGAACTTTCCGAGGAACTGGGTGAGCTGGTGCGGGTCGGAGTAGGCGCGCTGGATGAAGAGCTTGAACTGGAAGTCGATCATCGTTCCGATCATCACGGATAGGGCGAGCGTGACGGCCAGGAGTTTGAGATAGCCGGAGCGCCTCAAGATGTCCCACCGAGACAGGGACGTCGCGAACTCGAGGGGGCTCATGCGGCACTTGCGGCGCCTCTCGACGATGCGCGTGAGCAGGTGGGCCACGACGAAGAGCGTCGCGACGATCCAGATGAGGCCGACCCGCTTGACCAGGGGCGTGAGCCACCCGGCGATCCCGCCCCCCGCGAGCGCCCCCACCAAGCCGCATCCGCTCAGGACCGGAAAGAGCCGGCGAGCCCGGTGCGGATCCCACACGTCCAGGGCGAGTACCCAGAAATGGGGAATGAGGAGCATGGCCTGGCTCCCGGTCCAGAGATAGAACGCGGCCGTCGTAAGATTTCGGGAGAACGGGTAGAAGAGCGCGGCGGCCAGGCCGAACGTGACCGCCAGGAGCTGATTGAACCGGGCCAGATTCATCCGAGTGAAGCGCCGCGAGATCAGCGACTCCAGCCACACGAAGCCGACGGAGGCGAGCGCGACCGCGACATACGCGTAGGGAAGCGACATCGCTCCGAAGTTGGCGAGGAAGAGCGCGTCGCGGACCACCTTGGCAAGGGTGTACGCGCAGAGGAGGGTCGCCACCAACAGGCCCATGAGCACCAGGGTGGACTGTTCCTCGGGTTCCAGGCCGAGCCTGCGGGTCAGTGTCGCCTTCAGGCGAGATGCGATCGGAATCTCCTCGGTGGTCGACCGCGGCGGTCAGGGAGGGAGCGGACTGCGTGAGCTGCTCGTCCCCTCAGGCCTAGCATGCGGCGGACCATTCACGCGCGAGCCCCCTGGTACCCCAGCCCCCCGCGTACCATCGCCCGGCGGCGCCCCCACCGCCAGTGTTCCGTTGTAAAACAGTATTAGCCGCGCGGGTCCTGGTAAAAGTAACAACCCGAAGGGACGGAGAGGGTGCTAACCTGTTGCCGAATCTCCGCAACCTGCTGGGCACGCCGCTTGATAAAGCCTGGGAGGGCCAGGGGCGTAAGACCGCGCCGCGGTCCCTCTCCAAAGGAACCGGAGGCCCACTGTGCATCGAACGGCACTGTACGCCCTACCTGTGGCCGCGATGTTGGCGGCCCTTTCACTTGCGACAGCCGCACCCGCTTATG
>DATGVG010000214.1:0-17605 GCA_035300625.1 Candidatus Limnocylindrales bacterium | reverse complement strand
CGATCATCGCCTGCCTCCGCTTCCCAATTCCCACTGCCACGACACGCCGCTCTCTGCGGCGTGGGCGATTCCGACGGCTGGCGTCGTCTCGGTACTAATCATACGCCTTGCGTGGGGCCTGTACCCCTCGATGGAGAGATGCTGGTCGTCGTCGGCCGGATGCGGGGAAAGTCAGGCCGAAGCGTCGGCAAATCCCAAGAAATCCAACAGCTTCCGACGGACCCGACCTTGGATGCTTCGCCTGCTCCTCTCGACATCGGAGAGAGTCCCCTCGTCGAGGGCAAGAGTGCGGGCCAGTTCCGCCTGCGTAAGGCCGAGCCTGCGCCGGGCGACTCTGAGGCGGCCCCCTAGGGATCGCCCCGGTGGCTCAGGATTACGGCCGAGCAGCCGGATGATGCCCGGGATCTGTCGGACAAGCGGCTCGCACCTCCCACTCTCCCAGTTCCGGACGGTCGCTTCGCTCACGCCGAGACTCCGAGCGGCGTCCCGCTGGGTAAGTCCGACCTCGAGACGACACCTCAGGAGGTGCTGCCCGAGGTTTGCCGGTTCCCTCTTGTAATGCTTTGGCAACTCAGGGGTTCGGACTGGTCCCTTCGTGGCGCGGCAGAAAGGCAACGCGGGCACACGGGTTCATCGCCGCGACCAGCGCGAAGGCGGCCGGGAACGTGACGGAGGAGCCCGCGCGCGCGATGGTGATCCTCCCTTCCTCGATGGGCTGGCGCAGGGCCTCGATCGCATTCCGGTGAAATTCGGGAAGCTCGTCGAGGAAGAGAACGCCGTGATGCGCGAGCGACGCCTCGCCGGGATAGGGGCCGCGTCCGCCGCCGACCAAGCCAGCGTCGGAGATGGTGTGGTGCGGCGCGCGGAATGGCGGATGGCGCAGGATGCCGGCGCCGGGCGGCAGGCGTCCCGCGACCGAGTGGATGGTCGACACCTCGATCGCCTCCTCGTCGCGGAGCGGCGGGAGGATGCTGGGAAGACGCCGCGCCAGCATCGTCTTCCCGCCGCCCGGCGGCCCGACGAAGAGAAGGTTGTGCCCTCCCGCCGCCGCCACCTCGAGCGCGCGGCGCGCGAGGAGCTGCCCGCGGACTTCGAAGAGGTCGGGCGGGGCGGAGTCGAACGGGGCGGAGTCAAACGGCGAAGAGTCGGGGCCCCGCAGGTCGGGACTCGGAAGCGATCCGGCGGTGCCGCTCGCGGCTGGCGCGCCATCCCCCTCTCCCCGCAGATCGCCCAGGGATCCGATCGCCACCGTCCGTACGACGGGATAGGCGCGGGCCTCGGGCGCGTTCTCCGCGGGGATCCAGACCGGAGCGCGCCCCTCGCGCCGGGCGGCGGCGAGCACCGCGAGCACGCCGCGCACCGGCCGCACCGCGCCGTCCAGGGCCAGCTCGCCCACGAAGAGCCCCTCTTCGACGGGCGCTCCGCCCGGGATCTGCCCCGACGCGCGCAGGAGCGCGACCGCGATCGGCAGGTCGAAGCGCGCGCCTTCCTTTCGCACGTGCGCGGGCGCGAGGTTCACGGTGATCTTCCGCGCGGGAAACTCGAATCCGCAATTTCGCACCGCCGAGAGCACGCGCTCCCGGCTCTCGCGCACCGCCGCGTCCGGAAGTCCGACGATCGTGAACGTGGGGAGCCCCACGCCCAGGTCCGCTTCCACTTCGACGAGGAGCCCCTCGATTCCGACTGTCGCGCAGGAAGTGACGCGCGCGAGCATGACGTTCCTTCCAGGGGGAGCGGGACGATTGGAGCGGGGAGCGCCGATCGGGGGCGGCGCGTGACGTCAGCGCGGGAGGTCAGCGCGAAAGAGATGCTATCACGGCGCAACGGGACGAGCTACCGGGTCTAGGTTCCCCGGCGGCCCAGATGCGGAATCTCCCACCGGTTCTGGACGTGCAGCTTGGTCAGCACGCTGTGGACGTGGTTCTTGACGGTTCCGAACTCGATTCTGAGCTCGGCCGCGATCTCCTTGTTGGAGTAGCGACGCTCCAGAAGGGCAGCAACCTCCCGCTCCCGGCGGCTCAAGACATCTAGATGACGATCCGGCTGGCCCTGGCTGTCGGGCTGGCGTTTCCGAAGGGCGCGGAGAAGCGCTCCGGCCAAACGCGGAGGGCAGTTGGCTTCCTCGCGGATCGCGGCCCGCAGCTCTCGAAGAAGATCCTGAAAGGAGCAGTCGGTCGAGACGAATCCGATGTATCCCGCCTCCGCCAGCCGCACCAGCTCGTGGACTTCCGCGGCGCGGTGGACCGCGATCGGCCGGGTTCCGGGGACCGACTCGAGAAGCGCCTCGCCCAGAAGGCACGCTTCCGCCTGGGGCAGGTCCACCAGTACGAGGTCGGGGTCCGCCCTGCGGGCTTTCTCGACGGCGTCCGGGCCACCCGTCCCCAGATCCTCGGCATGTAGATCCATCTCCTGGGAGACGCGACTGATGAGGCATTCCCTGAAGAATGCCGGCAAGCTCACGACACCGAGCGTGATCTGCCGATGATCGGCGGGCAAGGCGGGGTGCTGCCTCTTCGGTGCCATTCGCCTCTCCTCCTGTAGTTGCCGCGCCACGGACAGCGTGGTGCAGGCCGGGCATATCTCTACAGGGGGAGTCGAACGATCTGCAGGCAGGCGGGCGGATGACAGGAATACACCGGCGGGCGAACGCCGGGGTCCACTAACGCACCATAGCCTCTGTGGGAGGCGCGTACAAGTCGCGTCTTCGCCTCGGGGCCCCGAAGAAGCGGTAGAAGGCCGTGGGGAGTGGGAAAAGCAATCCGGCGGGCTCTGTGAGACGTCGCCTTTGCTCGCTACGCTCGCGCGGCTCCAATCGCCCGGCGGATTGATTTTCCCGCTCCCCACTCCGTCCGCGCAACCCCTGGCTCAGTCGTCGGGGGCGGCGGCTTCGAGCAGTTGGCTTGCCAGGTCCGCGTGGCTCTTCGCGGAGACGTCCGGACGGATCCGCCCCAGGTACTGGGGATCCATTGGATTTGGAATCCACGCGAGGTGAAACGTGCGGAGCCCGAGGGCGTGGGCGCCACCGACGTCGTGGTGGAGCGAGTCGCCAACCATGGCGATCTCATCGGGCGCGTAGGGCCATCCTGAGAGCACCGCCTGGAACGCCTCCGGGCGCGGCTTCCGGACGCCGATGTCCGAGGAGACCACGAGGGGGCGGAAGTAACGTCCCCAGCCCATGCGCTCGACCACCCGCACGATGTAGGGCCCGTCGGTCGCGTTGGAGAGCAGCGCGATCGCCAAGCCGCGCTCCTCCACATGGCGGAGCGTGGCGCCGGCGCCGGGCAGCTCTTGCAGCGCTTCTTCCTCGACGCTGAAGAAGCGGCGGAGCGCCTCGACCGCGGTCGCCGGGTCCGGCTCCGGACGGCCCATCTCTCGAAACGCGTCCCCCAGGGACACGGTCGCAGGAATCTCGTCCCCCGACTCCTCAGCGCGCACCCGGTTTCGCTCCCGGGTCGCGAGGAAGAGATCCATGAACCGCACGCCCTCGTTCCGCGAGATCAATCCGCGCTCTTCGAGATGGCGCGCCAGCCGCTCCGTCGCCGGTACGGCCACCACGTCCGCGTAATCGGTGCGCTTGGAGTGAAGCGCCGGATCCACGCCGACGAGCGTATTTCCGTAATCGAAGATGACCGCGCGCAGGGGCCGTTTCATGGCGGATTGGGAGTATAGTCCGTCCGGATTCGTCCGCGGCAGGGACAACCCGGGGGGCCGGATGGCGGAGACGGTCGGAGTCGTCGGCGCGGGGGCGCTGGGGTCCTTGCTCGCGCTGAAGCTGGCGCGCGCCGGGCACTCGGTGCGCGTCCTCGCGCGCTCGGAGGCCCGCCGCGTCTCGCTCTCGGGGGATGCCCCCCACGGGCTCACCGCGGACCTGGACCCCGAGGTGCTCCGCCCCGCGTCCCTCGTCTTCGTCTGCGTGAAGGCTCGGGACACCGTGGCCGCGGCCCGCTCGATGGCGCGGCTTGGCCCCCGCTTTCCGGGAGTCTGCTCCCTCCAGAACGGCTGGGACCACATGGCGGAGCTCGAGCGCGAGCTTCCGGGTGCCCCTCTGATCGCCGGCGCCACGGCCCTGGGCGCCTACTTCGACGACTCGGGCGCGCTGCATGCCTCCCTCGAAGGCGCCACGCTGCTCGCGCCGTGGGGAGCGACGGAGGCGCGCTGGGCCGAGTACGCCGCCACGGTGCTCACGAGCGGCGGCATGCGTTCGGAGGCGAGGGAGAACGCCCCTGCGATCCTCTGGCGGAAGCTGGCGCTGAACGCCGCGGTGAATCCGCTGACCGCGCTCGCCAACCGCCCGAACGGCGCGCTCCTCGACGATCCACCGCTCCTCCGGGTGGCGACCGGGGCCGCGTGGGAGGCGACGCAGGTGGGAATGCGAAAGGGGTACCTCCCCGCCGACTTCGATCCGATCCCCCGCCTCGTGAGGCTCCTCGCCGAGACGCGCGCCAACCGCTCCTCCATGGCCGAGGACCTCGCGCGCGGCCGGCCCACGGAGCTGGACGCGATCCTCGGCCCGATCCTCCGGTCGGCGCGTGAGACGGGGATCGAGGTTCCGGTGCTCTTGGCGCTTTTCACCTTGGTGCGCACTGCTGAGGCCCGCTAAGGGCCGGCCCGTGCGTGCGCCGTACTGCATGGCAGCCTGGCGCTACGCGTTTTTGGCGAGCGGGGAGGCAACGCTCCGGGGGCTGTTCTCGGAACTGCTCTGCAAGCAGAGCAGTTCCTGCGAAGGCCCCCTCCGCGTTCCTCCCCGCTCGTCCATGAACTCCCCACTCCCCACACCACATCGAAGAGTAGGTAGGGGGGCTGAACCCACCGTTATCGTCATGGCTGCAGGGGAGCGGGAAAATCAATTCGTCGGGCGATTGGAGCCGCGCGAGCGCAGCGAGCAAAGGCGACGTTTCACAGAGCCCGACGGATTGATTTTCCCGCTCCCCCCCCCCGGGACCGCTAATGAAGAACGGGCGGAGCGCTCCAAGCGCCCCGCCCGCCCCGTTTCTGCTATCCAGAGTTACTTAACGACCGTCACCCTCTGCACCTGCATTCCATCCGGAGCCTGAATCCGGAAGAAGTAGGCGCCCGACGCCACGTGGCCGCCGCGATCGTTGGTCCCGTTCCACGGAACCGAGTGCCGCCCCGCCTGCAGCGTCTGCGCCATCATCGTGCGCACCAGCCTCCCGCTCGCATCGAACAGATCGACACGCACGCTCCCGGCGCGCGAGATGCGGAAGCTCAGGTCGGTGCTCGGGTTCAGCGGATTCGGCTTGGCGATCACGTTCATGACTCCGTGACCCTTCGCCAATCCCGCGCCCGCCACGACATTCTTGGTCAGCGATCCTTCCAGCGTGCCCCCGGTCATCAGGGAGCCGCCGACTGCCAGGGTCACCGAAGTCTGGCCCGGCACCAGGTCGCCGAAGAGGGTCGCGAGCTGGTCCGCAGTGAAGCATGCCTCGACCTCATCGATCGAGTTGCCGTTGGCATCCACGACCTGCGACGAGGAAGCCGTCACGGTATGCCCGCCGTACGACACGGTGATGCTGGAGAGGTTCACATTGCTCGCCGCGAACGAGCTGTTCATCGGCTCGACGTGCAGGCAAAGGTCCTCGTTCGGATGGATGACCGCGATGTTCCCGGTCAGGAACACCAGCGCCTGCGCCGCGCCACCCGCCACGTCGTTCACGGTGATGTGCACGTTGGCCGTCGCCGTGCCGCCGTGCCCGTCATCCGCGGTGATCGTCACGGTGTAGGCACCGGACTGGAGCGAGGTCGGCGTCCACGTAATGGAGCCCGTGGCGCCGGTGGAGGTGAAGATCGCGCCCGTCGGAAGGCCGGAAGCCGCAAGCGTCACGGCGTCTCCGTTTACGTCCGATGCCGAGACGTTGACCGTGAGAAGCGCGCCCTCGTTGACCGAAACGTTGGCTTGCGCCGTGATCGTCGGCGGCACGTTCGCGCCGGTCGCCGGGGTCACGGTGATCGTGAAGCGCTCGGTCTCGCACGCGGTGGCGCCTGACCGCGCCCGAACGAATGCCTGGTAGGTCCCGGCACTGCCAACGGTCGGCGAGATGGTAACGGTGCTGGCGATCGAGCCCATTGCCGTGAGCGGGGCGTTGAGCGTCGCGAATCCCGGCAGGCAAGCCGTCAAGCGGATCGTGTCGGTGGCGTCCGTGTCGGTCGCCGAAACATTGACGACCACGGTCGATCCCTCGGCCACCGTGACGTCCTCGATGGCGGCGATCGTCAGGGTCTGATCCTTGTCGCGAACCCGGACATGCGTGGTGGCGCTGCCGGTGAGCGCGTTCGAAGCCGTGAAGGTGACGGTATAGTCGCCCGACTGCGTGATCGTCGGCGTCCAGCGAAACGTCCCGGACGTGTAGGCCGCGTTCGTCGTGAACGTGGCGCCCGTGGGCAGCGGCGAGGCCGTCAAGGAGGCGATGGCGTCGCCGTCCGGATCACTGGCCGTGACGCGGAACGAAAGCGTGCAAAGCTCGAGGCCGGTCCAGCAAGACGGCGCGCAGACAACCGGCGGCCGGTCCGTGCTGCCCTGATCCGAGATGATGATGTGCGTGGCGGCGCTGCCCGTCAGCTCGTTCATCGCCGAGAAGGTGACGTCGTAGCTGCCGGCTTGCGTTCCCGTGGGCGTCCAGGTGAAGGTCCCCAGGGTGTTCGAGGCGTTTGCCGTGAACGTCGCGCCCGCCGGAAGCGGCGAGGCCGTCAGGGAGCTGATGGCGTCCCCGTCCGCGTCGAAAGCCGTGACGGTGAAGCTGAGCTGCGCGTTCACGGTTCCATTGGCGTTCGCGGGAGCCGTGACCACGGGTGCCACGTTGACACCGGCCGCCGTCACGGTGACGACGAACGTATGCGTGCTGACGGCGCCGTTCGCCGTGGCCGTCACGATCACGGTGTACGTGC
Organism: Candidatus Limnocylindrales bacterium; assembly: GCA_035300625.1. Classification (GTDB taxonomy): domain Bacteria; phylum Eisenbacteria; class RBG-16-71-46; order SZUA-252; family SZUA-252; genus DASQJL01. The sequence goes on along the minus strand of DATGVG010000214.1, from coordinate 10,702 downwards.
CCGCGGTCCCGGTTCCGGGCGCGAGCGTGATCGTGGTGCTGACGCTACCGGTTCCCGACGTCGGCGCATTGAGGGTCGCGAACGACGGAAGACCCGTCGCGCTCAGGACGACGACGTCGTTGTCCTGGTCCGCGGCGTGCAGGTTGACCGTCAGGTTGCCCCCTTCGGCGACCGTCACGTTGCTGATCGCGTCGAGCACCGGAGGATGATCGGTGCCGCCGCCGGCGGCCACGTCGATGTGCGTCGCGGCCGTTCCGGAGAGCCCGTTGGTGGCGGTGAAGACGATGTCATAGGGGCCTGCCTGCCCCGCGGTCGGCGTCCAGCTCAGGGTGCCCGCCGTGTTCGCAGCGTCCGTGGTGAAGGTGGCTCCCGACGGAAGCGGCGCGGCGCTCAGGACGACGATGGGTTCCGCGTCCCGGTCCTCGGCCGTGACCGCGATGGAAATGGGCGTTCCCACCGTGCCCGACACCGTGGCCGGCGCCGTCACGACGGGCGCGCGATCGGTGTTCGCGATGGTGAGGATCGTGGTCGCCGTCACCGGCGGGTTCACCCCGTCCGAGACGCTCCACGTGATCGTCGCGTTTCCTTGGGTGTCATAGCTGGGCATTCCGGTGAGGACCGCCGTGACCGGCGATGTGCCGGGGGTGGAGATCACCGTGAGGCCGTTCGGCACGTTCAGTGCCGTGATGCTCAGGACGTCGGCTGCGTCAGCGTCGGTCGCCGTTATGGTGAGCGGCGTGATCGCCACACCCTCCGTCGCGTTGATGCTGGCCGCCGCCGTGATCACGGGGCTCGAATTCCCGCCGGCGGCTGCCCCCAGCCCGTCCGCGTTGTTCCAGTCGAGACCCAGCTTGTAGGTGTTGTCGAAGTCGGTCCCCGCGCAGGCCGTCCCGAACGAGTTCGGGTTGGGCCCCAGCGAGGTCATCGGCGCGAAGCCGAGAGACGTCGAGCCGGAGTTCCCCGTGAGCGTCACCGTTCCCAGCATATATTTGCCGGGCGGCAGCGGCGTTCCGGACGCGTAGCCCACCGTGAATTCGGTCGTGTTGCTCAAAAGCGGTTGAGCCACGATGGTGAACGAGGGAATCGCGTTCGTGAAGCCCGAGTAGTTCACCGCTCCGCCCGACGCGAGAAGATTGACCACGTAGGAATTGATCGTGAGCTCGGTAGCGGGGTTGTCGTCGCAGACGGCGGTGGAGCCGTCCCGATTCTTGTTGGTGATGAGGTAGATGTCGGCCGAGGTCTGCGTTCCGTTCGGACTCATGACGTCCGCGGAGGTGTGGACCCCGTCGCCGTTGGTGTCCATGTACATGTACTGGGCGGACGCAGGCGCCGCGAACGGCAGGTAAAGCAGCGCGCCCAGTGCCAATAGCCGCCAAACGAACTTCATGTATGCCTCCTTGGTGCTGCGAGAAATCCCTGACAGGCGACCCCCGAACGAGATGCACGTACGAACCTGCTTATCGCGCGCGTGCAAGCGGCGTTCCAGCAGTGCCCCGAAGAGGGCCAGGCAGGCCGATTTGCCGCATGATTCGGGCAAACGAACGGGCCACATAGGGGTCCCGACGGGTTTTCGGGGGATCCGGTGCCACACCCGATGGACTGCCGCGGGCCTCCCGGCGGTGGACCGGGAAGGGAAAGTTGTAGCAAAGGGAGGCTCGTGCAGGCAGAAGTTGGAATTTCGGGGATTCCCGGGTCTGGCCGGGCCGCGGATTGGCGACGACGGAGGCTCTAGGCGCCGGCGCGCGCCCCGGCCTGGCGCCGCATTTCCTCGCGGACCGCGGCACCCTGCTCGGATGTGCCAATACCGCTGTCAGTTCCCGTGGACCGGAGCTTCCTCGTGGCGAAGAGGGAGCGTACGGACTCGTACAATCGGGCAGCTGAGTCCCCCTCGCCCAGGTGTTCGAGGAGCATCTGGCCCGCGAGGATGGCACCGATGGGGGAGGCGACGTTCTTGCCCGCGTGCTTCGGGGCCGATCCGTGGATCGGCTCGAACATCGAGGTCCGCCCGGGATGGATGTTCCCCGACGCGGCCACGCCCATGCCGCCCTGGATGGCGGCTCCCAGGTCCGTGAAGATGTCGCCGAACATGTTCGACGTGACCACGGTGTCGAAGCTCTCCGGATTCTTCACCATCCACATGCAGGCCGCGTCGATGTAGGCGTGGTCGCGCATGACGCCCGGATACTCGCGCCCCACCTCCTCGAAGGTGCGGGTCCAGAGGTCCATCGCGCCGACCGCGTTCGCCTTGTCCACCATGGTCAGCTTGTTGGTTTTCTTGCGGCGTGCGCACAGGTCGAACGCGTATCGGATCACCCGCTCCACGCCCTTCCGGGTGAACATCATCTCCTGCACCGCCACCTCGTCCGGCGTTCCCTTCTTCAAGAAGCCGCCGATCCCGGCGTAGACGTCCTCGGTGTTCTCGCGCACGACGATCATGTCCACGTCCGCGGGGCCTTTCCCCTTCAGCGGGCAGAGGTCGGCATGGAAGAGGCGGATGGGGCGGAGATTGACGTACAGGTCCAGCCCGAAGCGGATCCCCGATATGATCGCGCGCTCGAGCATTCCCGCGGGGAGCCGCGGGTCGCCGATCGCCCCGAGGAGGATCGCCTCGTGGCCGCGCATCTCCTCGAGGGCGGCGGGCGGAAAGGTCTCCTTGGTTTTCAAGTAGTGCTCGGCGCCGAAGGGATACTCGGTCCACTCGAAGCCGAAGCCCCCCATCTCTCCCGCCAGCTTCAGCGTCTCGACCGCCTCGCGGGTGACCTCGGGGCCGATCCCGTCGCCGGGCAGCACCGCGACGCGGTAGCGCTTAGCCACGCGCCGAGGCTCCTGCCGCGGGGTTTTGGAACGCGGCCACGATCTGGATCAGCTCCACGTCCTCGAACACCGTGTCCCGCTGCTTCGCGAGGCGGAAGATGTGCTCGACCAGCGGGCGCTCGGGCTCGTGACCGTGCTCGACCAGCCAGTAGATCACGTTCGACTCCCCGCACATGGGACCCACGTTGATCTCCTGCCTCAGTCCCAGCATGCCGGCGGGAACGCTGGAGTAGACGCGGTCGGCCAGCCACGCATCCCCTTTCTTCTGGGCCTTGATCACCGCGGCGGCGTGCACGCCGGTGCCGGTGCGGAACGCGTCCCTGCCCAGCGCGGGGTAGTTGTACGGGATCGGCACCCGGCACGAGCGCGAGACGAGCTCGGCGTACTCCGGAAGCGCCGCGAGGTCGCACTCCAGCCACCCGAGCAGCTTGAGGTTGATCAGGATCAGGTCCAGCGGGGCGTTTCCGACCCGCTCCCCCACGCCCAGGATGGTCCCATGCACGCGGTCGGCCCCGGCCAGGAGCGCGGCCAGCGCGTTCGCGACGCCGAGGTCGCGGTCGCGGTGGCCGTGCCAGTCCACGCCGACCATCTCCCCGGTCGCGTCCACAACCTGGCGCATGAAGCGGATGATCCGCGCGGTCCCTTCGGGGGTCGCGTGTCCCACGGTGTCCGAGACGCAGACGCGCCGCGCTCCGCACTCGATGGCCGTCGTGTAGAGCTTGCGGAGGATTTCGGGGCGCGCCCGCGTCGTGTCCTCAGTCACGTACATGACCGGGACGCCGTTTTCGACCGAATAGGTCACGGCCTCCTCGGTGTGCCGGAGGAGCCGGTCCAGGTCCCATTCCTCCGCGTACTGGCGAATGGGACTCGACCCGATGAACGTGGCCGCCTCGATCCGAAGCCCCGTCTTCTGCGTGATGTCGATGATGGGGTCGATGTCGTTCTTGTGGGTGCGCGCCGCGCAGTAGGGCTCGATCGCGAGCTTCGCTGCCGCCATCTCCTGCGCCAGGGCCAGCGCCGACGCCTTGGCGCGCGGGCCGGCGCCGGGGAGGCCGATATCGTTTCCATGGACGCCGATTCGCGCCTGGAAGTGGAGCGCGCGGATCTTGTCCTCGATCGGCGGATCCGCGACCGAGGGGGACTGAAGCCCGTCGCGCAGCGTCTCGTCCACCACCTGCACGCGGCGCGGCGGCGTCCGGGGAGGCTCCTCGCCCACGTTCCAGTCGTAGATGAGGTCGCTCATATCCGGACTACGGGGACTATGGGGGCCACGGGGACTACGGGGATTCGGGGGATCGGTCACGGAAGCGCCTCGACCACCATCGCGATCCCCTGCCCCCCGCCGATACACGCGCTGGCCACGCCCCACCGCTTCTTCCGCCGGCGGAGCTCGAAGAGGAGAGTCAGGATCAGGCGGGTTCCGGTCGCGGCGAGCGGGTGGCCCAGCGCGATGGCGCCGCCGTTCACGTTGGTTTTCTCGCGCGGGTTCCCCAGCTCGTGCTCCACGGCGAGGTACTGCCCTGCGAACGCCTCGTTGATCTCGAACAGATCCACGTCGTCCACGTCCATGCCGGCCACCTTGAGCGCGGCGCGGGTGGCCGGCACGGGCCCGATCCCCATGGTCTCGGGATCCACCCCCACCGTCGCCCACGACACGACGCGCCCCATGGGCGACAGGTTGCGCTTTTCGGCGTGGCGCGCGGTGGTGATGACGAGGGCCGCCGCGCCGTCCACGATCCCGCTCGCGTTTCCCGCCGTGACGAACGAATCCTTGCCGAAGGCGGGCGGGAGCTTGGCCAGCTTCTCCGGCGTCGCCCCCTCGAAGGCGTGGTCGTCCTTCTCGACCGGCTTCGCCTCTTTCCCCGGCGGCGTGACTGCCACGATCTCCTCGCTCAGGAGGCACGATTCGATGGCGCGGCGCCCCTCGGTGATCGAGCGGAGCGCGTACGCATCTTGTTGTTCCCGCGTGATCCCGAACCGGCGCGCCAGATTGTCGGAGGTCTGCGCCATGTAGCAGCCGCAGTAGGAATCGCGGAGCGCGACCATCAGGCTGTCCTCCAGCGCGCCCTGCCCCATCTTGATCCCGCTCCGCGCGCCGCGGATCACGAAGGGCGCCTGGCTCAGATTCTCCATGCCGCCGGCGAGGACGAAATTCGCCTCGCCAAGCTGGATCATCTGCGCGCCGGAGATGACCGACTGGATCCCCGAGCCGCAGAGACGGTTCACCGTGAGCGCTGGAACCGGCACCGGAACCCCCGCCTTCAGCGCGACGTGGCGCGCGCCGTAGAGAGCGTCGCCGCTGGTCTGGAGGGCGTTCCCCATCACGACGTGGTCGATCACGTCGGGGGGAACCTTGGAGCGCTCCAGCGCCGCCTTGGCCGCGGCCGCGCCGAGGTCGATCGCGGAGACGTCCTTGAGCGCCCCGCCCGGCTTTCCGTTTCCCGCGCGGCCGCCGACCCATTCGGTCATCGGCGTGCGCGCGCCGCTCAAGATCACGACCTCTTCGCGTGGCATGTGCAGTTCCGCCTTCCGGTTATCGGGAGTAGTCGTAGAAGCCGCGCCCCGATTTCCGGCCCAGGTGGCCGGCCAGCACCATCCGCTTCAGGAGCGGCGGGGCGGCGAATCGCGGTTCCTTGAACTCCTCGAACATGATGTTAGCGATGTAATACGTCGTATCCAACCCCACGAAATCGAGCAGGGTCAGCGGCCCCATGGGATGCCCGCACCCCAGCTTCATGCCGTTGTCGATGTCCTCCTTGGATGCGATTCCCGTCTCCAAGACCCGGACCGCGTCGAGGAGATAGGGGACGAGCAGCCGGTTCACCACGAAGCCCGGCGTGTCCTTGCAGAGGACCGGGGTCTTCCCGATCTGGGTGACGAACTCCTGCGCCTTCGCGAAGGCGGCGTCCGACGTGGTGAGCGCCCGGATGATCTCGACCAGCTTCATGATCGGGACCGGATTGAAGAAGTGGAGTCCCACCACGCGCTCGGGGCGTTTGGTGTGCGCCGCGATCTCGGTGATCGAGAGCGAGGAGGTGTTGCTGGAGAGCACCGCGTCCGGGGCCACCGCCTGGTCCAGCGCCGAGAACACCTGGCGCTTGGTCTCCAGATTCTCGACCGCCGCCTCGATCACCAGCTCGCAGGGGGCCAGCGCGTCGAGCTTCGTCGTGCCCTTGAGGTTTCCGAGCACCTTGTCCCGATCCTCGGCCGTCACCTTGCCCTTGGCCACGCCGTCGTCCAGGAATTTCCGGATCCGCGCCATTCCGCGGTCCAGGGCGCCCTGGTCCACCTCGCATACCCACGTCGTCAGCCCGGCGCCCGCGCAGACCTGGGCGATCCCCGATCCCATGAGCCCGCATCCGACGACGCCGATCGTTTTCACCGCCATCCGCCGTTCCCTCCCTTAGCCTTTGTCACGTTCCACCTCGAGCGCGATCCCCAGCCCTCCGCTCACGCAGAGCGTGGCCAGGCCGAGCCGCGCGTCTCTCCGCTCCATCTCGTGAAGCAACGTCGTCACGATCCGGGCTCCCGTGGCCCCGATCGGATGCCCCAGCGCGATCGCGCCTCCGTTCACGTTGAGCCGCGAGCTGTCGAAGTGGAGCTCGCGGTCGCAGGCTAAGACCTGGGCCGCGAACGCCTCGTTCAGCTCGATCAGGTCGTAATCGCCGAGCGAGCGGCGCCCTTTCCCCGCGGCCAGCACTTCCTTGACGGCGGGCACCGGGCCGATCCCCATGATCGCCGGGTCCACTCCGACGGTCGCGCTCGGTCCCAGCCACGCCTGCGGCTTCCAACCGCGCTCCCGCACCACCGATTCCGCGGCCACCAGGACCGAGGACGCGCCGTCGGTGATGCCCGAGGAGTTCCCCGCGTGCACGGTTCCCCCTTCCCGAAAAACGGGCGGGAGCTTCCCGATCTCGGCGAGCGACGTGCCAGGACGCGGGTGCTCGTCGGCCGCGATCACGGTGTCCCCCTTCTTCCCGGGCACCGTCACGGGGACGATCTCCCGCTCGAAGCGCTTCTCCTGGATCGCGGCACCGGCGCGCCGCTGGCTCTCGAGGGCAAAGGCGTCCTGCTCCGCGCGGGGGATCGAATACATGTCGGCCAGCTTCTCCGCCGTTTCCCCCATGAGCATGCCGCAGATCGGGTCGAGGAAGCCGTCCTTGTACATGCCGTCCACCAGCGGGGCGTTCCCCAGGCGGTACCCCAGCCGCGCGCGATCGAGCAGGTACGGGACGCGCGTCATGTTCTCGGTCCCGCCCGCGAGCACCACCCGCGCCTTGCCCAGGCGGATGTGGTCCGCGGCTAGGAGGATCGCCTGGAGTCCCGATCCGCACGCCTGGTTCACGGTGAAGGCCGGCCGCTCGCGGGGGATCCCCGATCCGATCAGGATCTGCCGCGCGACGTTGGGGCCGCCGCCCGCCTGACGCGCGCAGCCGTAGATCATCTCGTCCACGTCGGAGGGGGCGACCCCCTCCCGCTCGAGCAGACCGCGCGTGGCGGCGATGCCCAGCTGGGCGGGGGTCACGTCGGCGAAGCTGCCGAGAAATTTTCCGATGGGCGTGCGCGCCGAGGCGACGATGGCTACCCGTTCCATGGAAGACCCCGACCCCGATCCCGGCGCGGCGTCAGGCGCCGCCGAAGGCGGGCTTCCGCTTCTCGAGAAACGCCTTCAGACCCTCGCGCATGTCCGTGGTGGCGGAGAGAAGCCCGAAATAGGTCGATTCCTGAGCCATCCCCTGCTCCAGCGTGGAGTCGAGGCCGCGGATCGCGGCCTCCATGGCGCAGCGCACGGCCAAGGGTCCCTTGGACAGGATCTCCCCGGCCACCTTTTCGCAGTGCGCCGCAAGATCCGCCGCCGGGAGCACCGCGTTCACCAGGCCGATCCGCAGCGCCTCGGCCGCGTCGATCATGCGCCCCGTGGTGATCAGCTCGAGCGCCCGTCCCAGACCCACGATCCGTGGGAGCCGCTGCGTGCCGCCGTAGCCCGGGATGATCCCCAGACCCACTTCGGGAAGCCCCATCTTCGCTGTGTCCGAGGCGAAGCGGATGTGGCACGCCAGAGCCAGCTCCAGGCCGCCGCCCAATGCGAAGCCGTTGATGGCGGCGATGACCGGCTTTCCGAGCGACTCGATCTCGCAGAACGCTCCCTGGCCCAGGCGGGACGAGGCTTCCCCGCCCAGGGGCGTCATCTGCGCCAGCTCGTTGATGTCCGCGCCAGCGACAAAGGCCTTCTCGCCCGCGCCGGTCAGGATCACCGCGCCGACGTCCCGGGCATCGCCCAGGGACGCGAAAGCGTCGTGGATCTCGCGCACCGTCTTCTCGTTCAGCGTGTTCAGCACCTTGGGCCGGTTGATCGTGACGCGGGCGATGCGGTCCCGGATCTCGACGGTCAGATTTTCGTAGGTCATAGACCTTGGAGCAAATCACCGCCGCCGGGGCATGTCAACGCGTATACGCAAGGCCCACCATGATGGTCCGACCCAGGGCCGGGTACCCCTTCACCTCCGAGTACTCGCGGTCGAGCGCATTCGAAACTCGGAGCCGCGCCTCGGCCGGCACCCAGCGAGCCAGCGAGACCGCTCCACCCAGATCGAGCGAGGCATAGCCGGGCGTGTCGCCGGCAAGCAACCGTCCTCCGGCGTCGATGAAGTCGAAGGGATCCACCGTCGAGTCGACCCAGCGGAGACCAGCGGCCAGCGTCACGCCCGACGCCGGCCTCACGTCCGCGGAGACGCCGGCGCGCCACCGGGGCCGCTTCGGGAGCCGGTTGTCCGAACCCGCCGGCAAGTCCAGGCGCTTCGCGACGAGCCGCGCCGCGCGCGCGCCCACCGTGAGCCGCTTCAGGGGCGCCACGGCGATCCGGTACTCCTCCCCTTCGATCCGCGCGCGACCGATATTGTCCGCGACGAAAAACGAGTTCGACTGGATGAGATCGCGGAACCGCGTGGTGTGCCAGGTGGCATGCGCTTCCACCTTTCCGTCGAGCCAGGCTCCGTCGGCCCCCGCTTCCCACGTGCGGGACCGCTCCGGGCGGAGCGTCTCCGATCCGTAGAAGGGATAGTAGAGGTCGCTCAGAGTGGGAGCCGTGAAGGCGCGCCCGTAGCCGGCCCGCAGCTTGAGCCCCGCCTCGGAGATCGGGACGCCGACCGCGACGCGCGGCACGCCGGTCGCGCCGTACCGCGAGTGGTCGTCCAGGCGCACGCCCGCGTCCACGAGGAGCCGGGTCCATTCGCCGTGGAGCTGCGCGTAGAGGGAGCGGGTGTGAACGTCGCGATCGACGTTGGTGACGGAGGGAAATCCCCCGAAGAGGGAATTGTCGTCCCGCGTCACGTTCTCGGCCCGGTACTCGGCCCCGACCAGGGCCCCAACGGGGCCGGCCGTGACCCGCGCGCGGAGCGACGCGATCGCCCGCTGGTTGTCGAGGTCGGTGTCAACATAGTCGCTGCCGGCGGTGTCTGGCCGATTCCGGTAGCGTATCTTCCCGGCGAACGCCGACAGCTCGCTCTCCACCGTGAGACGGCGCCCGAAGGGATGCGCGTACCCCACCCGACCCGCGGCCACGCGGTCGTTCTCGTCCGTGTTCGGGTCCAGCACCTCATGGGTCGTGAAGTCGGTCGAGTCGAAGCGATAGTCGAACGGGATGTCCTTCGTCCCCCGGGTGAAGAGCCCGCTCACGCGCAGCCGGTCGTCGCCCACCGGAATCAGCGAGTACACGCGCGCGGCAACGCCCGAATAGGCGTCGCGCGGCCCGGTCCCGTCCGAGGTGAGGCGGCTCAAGTAGGCGCCCACGACGCCCGCGCCCCTCGCCGCGTTCCACTCCAGCGATTGCCGCGCCGTGGCGCGCTCGCCGTACTCGGCGCCGGCGCGCAGCCGGGTGTCGTCCGCCGCGGTGGGGCTCAAGAACTGGATCACGCCGCCGACCGCACCGGACCCGTAGAGCGAGGAAGCCGGCCCGCCCATCACCTCCACCTGTCCCCAGCCCGCGCCGGGCAGATCGGCGAAGTCGAACGTGCCGGCCCAGGGGCCGTTGAGCGGGATGCCGTCGAACAGGACCAGCGTGTGGCGCGGGTCGGCCCCTCGCAGCCGCACGTCGGTGAGTTTCCCGAACGAACCCGAGCGCTCCACGTCCACGGCCGGGACATCGCGCAGCTCGTCGGCCAGGAACAGCGCCTGGTCGCGTGACAGCCGCGAGCGGCCGATCACGGTGACGTCCGAGGGGACGCGATCGAGCGGAACGGGAATCCGCTCCGCGGTGACCACGACGGGCTGGAGGCGATAGCGGGGCGCGGCGGGCGCCGCATCACGCGGTGCGTTCGCGGCGGCGGCGGTGGATTCCGGCGGCGCCACGTCGGCGCGCGCGGGTTGCGTGGCGACGAGAATGGACAGACCGGCGAACAGAAAGAGTACGGAGAAGCGGCGAAGACGGCGGAGCGGTCCCATGATCCTCCCTCTCGAAGGATGGGTCGGAACTGGAGGAGGGGCCGGTCTCCTGACTCGCGGGTCATCCTCGAGCGGCGCCTTCCCGGGGCTTCCCCAGTGGCATGATGCCGCTCTCGTCACCGCTTACAGTGGCGGGGCCGTGTCGGATTCGCACCGACTTCCCAGGCTTCCCCTGTGGGAAGCCCTCCCACCCTCACCGCGTCTCCGCGGCGCATCCAACCTAGCAGATGCGAAACCACGGCGCCAGCGCGCTTGGCCGGGGGACGGGGCCGATCAATCCGTGGGGCTCTGTGAAACGTCGCCTTCGGCTCCAATCGCCCCACGAATTGATCGTCCCCGTCCCCCTCCCAACTGCGATTTCGCCATGGGCCACCTCGACGTATACAGCGCAGCTGGTGGCTGCCATTGGACAGGGGAAATCAAGCAGATTGCAGAGATCCGGGTGCCA
>DATGVG010000213.1:0-25190 GCA_035300625.1 Candidatus Limnocylindrales bacterium | reverse complement strand
CTTCGCGTCGTTCTGGGCCGTACGGGGCGGCGCTGGGACCGCGGCGCCGGGGCACTGGGAGCCAGGCCCGGGGATGAAGCTGTTCCGCGCACTGCGTGCGGCGCTGGGTGAGCTGCCGTTGATCGCAGAGGACCTAGGGATCGTCGGGGAGGACGTGCACGAGCTGCTGCGCGAGACAGGATTTCCGGGGATGCGGGTCTTGCAGTTCGGCTTCGATTCCCCCGACAGCCACCACGCGCCCGACAAGATCCCTCCCCACTGCGTCGCCTACACCGGCACCCACGACAACGACACCACGCGCGGCTGGTTCGAGAAGCTGAAAGGGGAGGAGCGCCGGCGGGTGCTGCAGGCGGTGGGCGGTGACGAGCGGACCGCCGCGGCCGACGTCGTCTGGGGGCTGATCCGCCTCCTCTACGAGTCCGCCGCCGAGCGCGTCGTCGTGCCCGTGCAGGACGTGCTCGTATTGGGCAGCGAGGCCCGAATGAACATACCGTCCGTGCCCGAGGGGAACTGGGAGTTTCGGCTGGGGGAGGGCGCCCTCACGCTGGAACTAGCCGACCGGTTGCGGACCTTGGCGTAGGGTATAGCAGTCCCGCTCCTCCGTAGATGAGCTGCTGAGAATCGGGGTCGTCTACTCCCGCTCCGCTCGCGCGATCTGCCAAGCGTGCAGCACCAGCGCCACGGTGATCACCGCGTAGGCGACGAAGACGCGGAAGTACTCTCCGATCTGCGCATCGCCCGCAAGGGCCTTCCCTGCCAGCGGCGACACGATGAACAACGTGTGGAAGAGGATTGTGCCCAGGATCGCCTGGCCCACGGTGGCTCGCGTCACCGTCGCCCCTGAAACCAATAGCGCCGCGATCGCGAACATTCCCACCTGCTCGTGGGAGCTGTAGGTGTTCAGCGTGCCGATGTTCTGTAGGAATAAGAGTTGTCCCCACGACGCGAACACGGTGGAGAGGATGGTCGCGATGAGTCGGTTTCGATCGACGGGAATGCCGGCGATCGCGGCCACGTGGGGATCCTGGCCCATGGCGCGGAGCTGTTGGCCGAGCTTGGTGCGGAAGAACATCAGATTGAACGCGCAGAACGCCAAGACCACCACATACGTGATGATCGGGATGCGCGTCACGACTCCTTCCAGCGTCACGCGCAGGGCGACCAGGTTGTCGACGGCGTACTGGATCGTCGTCAGATCGACGGTGTTCCGAAGCCCGTAGCCCTGGGGCAGCACCATCCCGGGATCGTGGAAGGGAATCAGCGAGCCAAAAGCGAACAGGACCAACAACTGGTAGACGCCGTTCGCGAAGAAGCCCGCGATGAGGCCGGTCACCATTTCGCGTCCCTTGGCTTTGTTGAACAAGAGCCCGGTCACCAGCCCGAAGAGCACCGCGAGGGGCGTCGCGAGGAGCCAGGCCTCGCTGAAGCCGAGGATTCCCTTTCCGCCCCAGTGCACGATCAGGACCGCGGCGAGCTGTCCCGCCATCGCGCCGATCACGATGCCGAAATTCAGGCCCAACCCCGCGAGAATGGGCAGCAACAGAGAAAGCACCAGGACGGAGTTTCGACCCACGCGCGCCGACAGCTCCCCGAGGAGGAACGCCGGCGTGATCTTGGCGACCCAGATGCCGAACAGGCAAAGGACGGCGAATAGGATCGGGACGGCCTGGCCCGCGATGGCCGAACCCACGCCGCGCCCCCGCTTCTCAGACGCCGTCACGCGCTCTCTTTCCCCATGCGCGTCAGCGCATAGAGGATCATCCCGTTCTGGATGATGAGGCGCGCCGTCTCCGAAATGTCACCCTCGATCACCTGGCTCGTCACCGGCAGCGCGGTGGTCAGGATGGACTGGAAGAGGAACGTGCCGATGATCACGTGCGCGACGGTGGCGCGCGTGACGGACGCGCCGCCGATGAGGATGCACGCGATGGCGGGAAACGCCATCAACAGCGGCGCGGTGTAGAGCTGCACGAAGCCGTACGACTGGCTGTAGATCACGATGCCGATCGCCGCGAGCACGGTGCTCAGGACCGAGGCCTGGACCCGCGTCCGCGTGTCGGAGATACCCGCCGCCCGCGCGAAGCGCGGGTTCGACCGCGCGGCGGTGATGGTGATGCCCATCCGGGTCCGGAAAAACCACCAGACCAGCGCGCACATGGCCAGGAACGCGAGCAGCGCGCCGGTGGGGATCGTCACGCCGAGGACGGTGAACTGGAGCCAGTGGTCCAGCACCTTCGCGAAGCTGTCGCCCAGGCTGAGCGTTGTGCGGAGGCCCTTCCCCCCGATGGCCCAGACCAGCGTCGGATTCGTGAAGGGCGCCAGCAGCCAGAAGATCGACATGCCCGACACCGCGGCGAATCCCAGATACGTCCCGACCATCATCTCCTGGCCGCGCGTGCGGTTCAAAAGCCAGCCATAGCCGGCGCCCGCCGGCACCGCGAGCGCGACTCCGATGCCGCTGGCGACGAGGAGTCCCGCCACGCCCGCGATTCCCGCGTTCAAGGCGATGACGCACCCCACGAGACCGCAGATGACGCCGAGGGGGAGTCCGAAGTTCAGGCCCAGGCCGCCCTGGATCGCGGGGAGAAGCGCCAGTACCAGGACGCCGTTTCGGGCGACGCGCACGATGGAGTCGGTCACCAGCGCCGCGATGTCCATGTGCGTCGCGACGGCGGTGGCGAAGAGGAGCACCACGAATCCCGCGATGAGAAGGCGCGGTACCCCCATCTCGCGGACCATTCCCAGCAAGCGGTCGATCACGCGGCGGCGGTCTCCCCCGCCATCGCGAGGCCGAACGCGGCATCGGGCGCGTCGGGGGGGAGCGTCGCGGCGACGCGCCCCTGGTAGATGATCGCGATCCGGTCGCACAGCGAGCGAAGCTCCGCCAGCTCCGACGAGGTGACGACCAATGTGACGCCCTCGTCCCGGTTCAGCGCCGCCAGAATCTGAAGCACGCGCTCCTTCGCGCCCACGTCGATCCCCCGCGTCGGCTCATTCACGAAGAGGAGCCGCGGCGACAGGGTCATTGCCCGCGCGACGCAGACCTTCTGCTGATTCCCGCCCGAGAGGCGGCGCACGTGCTGCGTCGGTCCCGTGGTGCGGATGTCGAGTCGCCGGATCATTTCCAACGCGTGTGCCCGGAGGGCCTTCTGATCCAATGGTCGGAGCGCGGGCACTGGAAACGGCCGCAAGAACCGCCCCTGCGCTTCCAACGCCGACAACGCGATGTTCAATTCCACCGATTCGTCCGGCAAGAGCCCCACTCCGCGTCGATCCTCGGACACGAAGGCCAACCCCTGCTCCAGCGCTCCGCGCGAATCGTTCAACGCGAACGGGGCGCCATTCAACAGCACGCGCCCCGACGCGGGATAAAGTCCCATGATCCCGTTCGCGATCCCCAGCTTCCCGTGGCCGGCCAACCCGGCAATCCCAAAGATCTCCCCCACGCGAACTTCCAACGACACGTCGTGGACCGGCTCCCCCGGCATTCGCACGTGGAGCCCCTCGCACCGAAGCACCGTGGCCGCGCCCGCCCCCGGCGCGCGCCGCTCGGCGGGCGCCTGCGCCGGACGGCCGACCATCAGCTCGGCGATGCGCGTGACCGGCGTGGTGCGCGGATCGGGCGTTCCCACCACCTCGCCGTCGCGCAAGACCGTCATCCTGTCGGCCACGGCCTTCACCTCGTCCAGCCGGTGTGTGATGAAGAGCACCGCGACGCCTGCCTTCGCGAAGACGCGCATCGCGTCCAATAGCCGCACGGCCTCGGTCTCGGTCAGCACGGCGGTGGGCTCGTCGAAGATGATGAGGCGGAGCATCTCCTTGTCCACCTCGCGCGCGATCTCGATGAACTGCATGTGGCCGACCGGGAGCCCAGCCACGGGCAGCCACTCGTCCACCGTAAGCCCCACGCGGTCCAGCGCGCGACGCGCGTCCGCCCGCATGCGCGGCACGTCCAACATCTCCAGCCCGCGCCCTGCCACCCGCGACAACACCGTCCGCTTCGTCGGCTCTCGGTTCAGCTTGATGTTCTCCGCGACGCGAAACCCGGGGAGGAGCATGAACTCCTGGTGGACCATGCCCAGCCCGGCGGCCATCGCCTGGGCGGGGCTCTCAAAGCGAACGGGGGCGCCGTCCAAGAGGACGTCGCCCCCGTAGCCGCCGGTCTGGTGGATCACCGGCATTCCGAAGAGGATGTTCATCAGGGTGGATTTGCCCGCGCCGTTCTCGCCGACCAGCGCGTGAATCTCTCCCACCCCGACCGAAAGGGAGATTCCCTTGAGAACCCGGTGACCTCCGTACTCCTTGGTGATCCCCCGGAGTTCGAGGACCGGCCCGGTACTAGTAGTAGATGTCGCTGACAAGGAAGAGGTAGGAGTTGCCCTTCTTCTCGTCGTACTTGGTCAGCGTGATCGCATGTCCGGCCGCGAGGCTCTCCATGTACTTCTTCACCGTCGCGGGGTCCTTGTAGTCGGCCTTGCCCTCGGTCGCGTCGACCAAGAGGTCCGTCATGGCGCGGATGGAAAGCATCACCTCGGGCACCGGCCAGGTGGCGAAGTGGCCGGTCATGCCGTGCTCGGCGATGACCTTCCGGTTCTGCGCGCTGATGTACTCCATGTCGCCGGCCTTGTCGGGCGGGATCGCAATGCCCAGGGCCGTCGGGTAGCCGTGCGTCGGGCTGGGGCAGCACTGCTCGGGGATGTAGCCGCCGTTCGTCAGGACCGACTTGATCATCGGGTCCATCATGCCGCAGTTGGTCGAGAAGAAGGCCGTCTTCTGTCCATACGTCTTCAGCTCGCGCGGGACGTCCTCCATGACGAACTGCTGGGTGGCGTTCAAGCCGCCCTCGCCCATCGGATCCGGCGCCGTCACGAAGTGGAACTTGATCCCGTTCTCAGCTGCGGCCTGCTTCATGATGTCGCGGCGCCGCGCCAACAGCTCCTGCGACATGTGCCGGGGGAACGAGTAGTGGACGAAGTCGGTCACGCCCATCCTCTTCGCGACGTCGATGATCGTCCGACCGCGCGCGAGCTCGTCCGGTTGGAGGGAGACATCGACCGCTTCGTTCACCATGGCCGGATCCTCGTGCGCCGCGATGAAGGCGACTTTGATATCGGGGCGCTTCTCGCGAATCTTACGGAGCGCCGCGATGCAGCCGGGGATGGCCTGGCCCGCCACGATCACCTTCACCTGGGGATCGGAGGCGAGGCCGACGAGCTGCGCGATGACGGTTTCCTGCTCCTGCATGAAATTATCGGGATAGGTGACGTGCTTCACGTGGTCGGCGCCGTACTTGGCCACGATCATCTGGCCGGCGCGGAATTCATCCTCGCCCTGCGAGACGGTTCCCGTCATGACTCCGATCTTGAAGTTGATCGCCCGCACCGGCTGCGTGGAAGCAGGGGTGGCGGACGCCTGCGTCGTGGTGGCCGCGCTGTTCTTCTGACAGCTGGCCAGGGCGAGCAGGACCAGGACGGCCGCGGCGGCCGCTGAAGTTACGGCTTTCGCGCGGGACAGGATCGGATGCGGCATGATGGGAGCCTCCGCCCGCTTCTGGCGGGCTGACGAATTCGGCGATGATTCCGTGAGACGTGGCCCAGATGGCTTGCCCCGATAGTAACAAACGGGGTGGAGCGTGGCCAGGATGCGTCCCCTTGTTGAACCCCGCGGCGGTGGTGCCGGTTCAGGTTGCCGGGACGCGCGGGGGCCTAAGTGGCGGCAGGGCCTTCTCGATCTGGTCCCTGGCCGGCTCCAGCCAGGGCGGCAGGACCAAACTTTCTCCCAGGTGACCCTTGTCCTCGTCGACCGCGAAGCCGGGTCCATCCGTCGCCAGCTCGAACAGCACTCCGCCCGGCTCCCGGAAGTAGACCGACTGAAACCAGAAGCGGTCGATGACCGGCGTCGGGTGGGCGCCCGCCGATTCGACCCGGCTCCGCATTTTCAGCTGCTGCTGGGCGTCGGCGACGCGCCACGCCAGGTGGTGCACGCTCCCGACACCCCAGGCGCCCCGAGGCTCGCCCGGCGTCTCGCGCACGTCAACCACCCCGGCGGCTCCCTCGAAGCCGAATCGGCGCCAGCCGCCTTCCTCCGCGATCACGCGGAAGCCGAGCACGTCGGTGAGAAACGCCGCGGTCCGCGCGGCGCTCCGCTCCCAGAGGCGCGCTCCGTGAAGGCCGCGGACCTGGCGCTCGGCCGGGACCGTGCTTCCGTCCCACGGGGTGAACGAGCGGGGCGCGGGATCCTCGACTAAAGCGACGCGCAGCCCGTGCGGATCGGCCACCGGCATCGTCTTCCGCCCGAAGCGCTGCTCGACAGCGCCCGGCTTCGCGCCGTAGTGCGAGAGCCTCTCACCCCAGAATTCCAGGCTGCCGGGCGGCACCTCCAGCGAGACCTCCACCGCAAGGCCGTGCCCCATGCGCGGGGGCGCGAGGTCGGCCCACGGGAAGAAGGTGAGGTCGCTCCCCGGGTGTCCCTCGGCGTCGGCGTAGAAGAGGTGATAGGTGCCGGGGTCATCCTGGTTCACGCTGCGCTTCACCAGGCGCATCCCGAGCACGCCCGCGTAGAAATCCAGGTTCTCCTGAGCGGGCCCCGCGATGGCGGTGATGTGGTGGAGTCCGTTCACGCGTTCCATGGCCCTCGATCCTGAGCCGGGCCGCGCCCGCGCGCAAGGGCCGCGTGCGCCGCGCCCTTCGGGTAAACTCCGCCGCCAATGCCACTCCTTCTCCTCACGGCAGCCTTCCTCGAGGGCTTCGCTCTCACGCTGATCCAGGGGTTCCTGCCGCTCTACGTGCGGCAGGCGCTCCGGGAGCCCAGCTTCGTCACGGTGGGCCTGGTCCTCGCGGTGCCCGCCGTGGGCACGGCGATCGGGAGCAACTTCTGGGGCGGGCTCTCGGACGTGACCGGGCGGCTGAAGCTGATGATGCTGGTCGGCGCGGCCGGCTACGTCTTCGCGCTCGTCGGCATTCCACAGCTCAGCCACGGCCTCGCCGTGCTCGCCTACGTGGGACTGGCGTCGCTCTTCTACGGGACGCTCGCGCCCACGCTGAAGGCCTACGCCACGCTGGTCATGCCCGAGCGGCGCGAGCAGGCGATCGCGACCGTCCTCCTCGCCTACAGCACCGGATGGCTGGCCGGTTCGTTTGGCGGCGGGGGACTGGTCGAGGGAGGGCTGGCCTCGGGGCTGCGCTTCGCGATGTGGACGTGCGCGGGGCTGACGGTGGTGAACGCGGCGCTGGTCGCCCGCTTCCTCCCCGAGATCCCGCGTCCACCGGCGCCCGCGGCGGCGCGCGAGCGCGCGGGACTGGTCGCGGGCATCCTCTCCGATCTGGCCGCGCTCTATGAGAACCCGCGCCTCTTCCGCCTCTGCGTTCTCTCGTTCTTCTTCGTCGCGGGGAATTATCTGATGTGGGGCTTCTTCACCGTGTTTCTCGTGGAGCGGCTGGGCGCATCCCTCCACACGGTGCGCTACGCGCTCGCCGCTTCCAGCGTGATGGGAATCAGCGCGCTTCCGTTCGTGGGGCCCCTGGTGCGGCGCTTCGGCGGGAGGCGGACCCTGGCGGCGGGGATCACGCTCTATCTCTTCATGTACGCCGGCCTGGCCACAGCCCGCGATCCGTTCGTCGCGTCGGTCCTCTACGCGGCGCCGCTCTACGGATTGGTCAACGTCAGCGCGAACGCGCTCGCGTCGGACTACGCCGGCCTGTCGCAGCGCGGCGGCGGGCTGGGCGTGCTCCAGGGCGCGTACGCGCTGGCGACGGTGGCCGGTCCGTTGACCGGCGGGTTCGTGGCGGACCGATACGGGCTGGCCGCCATCCCCTGGACGGCCCTCGGCTTCATGCTGGTCGCATGCCCCATCGCCTGGCTTCTCGCGCGCAGGGACGGGCGGTGATCGCGCCTCCTCGCCCGAAGGGCGCGCTACCAGGAGAAATGCGCGTTGCCCCGGTGTAGTAGCGGGTGCTATCATCTTCCTCCGGCAGGGCGGGTCTGCCCGCACGTCCCGTCCAGCCTAACCCTCGGAAAGACAAGGAACTAGCATCGATGGCTCGACACCGCGCGGCCGTTGCCGCGATCAGTTTCGCCCTCCTCGCCCTCCCGCTCTCGGGTTCCGCACGGCCTGATCCGGATCGGCCTGCCAAGCCGGCCACGGGCGCCAGGGCTCCCGAGTCCGCGGTGAAGAAGCTCGACTGGCTCGAATTCGACGAGGCAGCCGCGAGGGCTGCCAAGCAGGACAAGCACCTCATCGTCGACGTCTACACGACGTGGTGCGGATGGTGCCGCGTCATGGAGCGCGAGACCTACGGCAATGCCGAGGTCGCGGCGTACCTCGCCGACAATTTCGTGCTCGCCAAGGTGAACGG
This sequence comes from Candidatus Limnocylindrales bacterium, assembly GCA_035300625.1. GTDB lineage: Bacteria > Eisenbacteria > RBG-16-71-46 > SZUA-252 > SZUA-252 > DASQJL01. The sequence goes on along the minus strand of DATGVG010000213.1, from coordinate 16,836 downwards.
GGAGTCGGCCGCGAAGCTTCACTACAAGGGGCAGGAGCTGACGGAGCGCCAGTTCGCGCGGGCGGTCGGAGTGACCGGTTACCCCGCCACGTACTTCCTGAAGCCGAACGCCGAGCTTTTGGGCGGCGTGTCGGGCTACATCAAGACCCCCGACTTCATGATCTACACCCACTACGTCGCCACCCGCTGGTACCAGAAGGGCAAGATCCAGGACTACGTCGACTCGCTCCGCGCCGCTTCGCAGTAACCCTTCGTCTCGAACCCACTCCCAGTACCCAAAATAATAGCGGCCGGAGGGACCCGTTGGGGCCCCCCAAGCCGCGTTGCCGCGTGGCGCGGGTGTTAGACCTTGCGAACGTTCGCCGCCGAGAGCCCCTTCGGGCCCTGGGTCACGGCGAATTCCACACGGTCACCGTCCGCGAGGGTCTTGAAGCCGTCGCCTTCAATCGCGGAGTAATGGACGAACACATCGTCGCCACCCTCCTGCGAAATGAAGCCGAAGCCCTTCGCCTCGTTGAACCACTTCACGGTGCCAGTATTCACTTCTGTTCCTTTCATCAGCCGGGACTTCGGGTCCCGGTCGAACGCCGTACAGCGCGACGGCTACGTCCGGTCTGCATGACCGGTTCGGCCAGACGGCGCACGACCTAACGAAAAAGGCCACCAGCTCGAAGCTGGCGGCCGTTCTTGCGTCCCGTACTTCCACCTGCTGCCGAATCTACGAGATTGGATGCGGGGTCCGCCGAATCGGTTCGGCCCCTCTTTACCGCAGATCCATGACGGCTCCTGGAGCGATGACGTCGGCGGTCGATGACGACCCGTACTCGAAGGCCCCCAGGTCCAGGGCCCCGATCCCGGGCCGCGACCTGCCCTGGGCGTCGTAGACGTATTCGCTGGAGGGCGTAAGGACGAATCCCGTCGCCGACAGGCCGGCCGCCACGCCGGCATTCACGATCCCGGCCGGAGAGGCGGCCGTCAGGTGGAAATCATAGGAAGCCGGAGCGGCGAATCCGGGCGAGTTGTTGGTCGAAGGCTCGATGTAGTTGCCGGCCGCGACCACAATGCCCCCCGACCAGGGGGTACCGGGGCCATACAGGATGTTGTTTCGAACTGTCGCCGGCACGCCGCTTCGAAGCTGAAGGAACGTCCCTCCGGCCGGGCGGTTGTTCACGATCGTGTTGTTGCTGACGTAGAGGTCCTGAACGTTCGTCGCGCTTTCCATCCCGTACGCGACGATCCCGCTGTTCTCCGTCAGGGGACCCTGCTCGATGACGTTTCCGATGATGTAGGTACGCCCGCAATCCGGGACATCGATCGAGTAGCTCGCCGTTCCGTCCGATTCGTCCATGATCCGGTTGTAGAGGATGTAGTTGTTCTGGCCGCGGGTTTTCAAGTTGTGGCCCACGTTCGCGCGGTGCGAATACGTATAGCGCACCGTGACGGTGCGGCCCCAGATGTACATGTTGTGGGTGCGGCCGTCGCCGGCTCCGTTGTGGTCGAAGACGCAGTACTCGACCAGCATGGAGTCGGCGCCGCCCAGGATGCCGTTCTGGTTGTCGTGGAAATAGCAGTTCCGCACCACCAGGTATCCCGAGGTGTCGTTCCGGATGCCGGCCCCGTTCATGTCGGGGACCGTCGCGCCGGAGAACTCGATGTTCTCGGCGGTGAAGTTGATCCCGTTGACGACCCAGATCCCTTTGCCCGCCTCGTTCGCTCCGTTCGCGACCATCTGCGCCCGCCCGCCCACGCCGCGCACGATCAGGTTGTTCGCGTTCCACGAGGCGACGTCGCCCGTGTAGACGCCGGCGTCGATCAGCACCACGTCCCCGTCCTGCGCGGCCAGAGCGGCAGCGCGCACGGTTCGATAGGTCTTGTTCGGGCCGACCTGGAGGGTCGCGGCGGATCCGGGCATGGTCTGGAGAAGCACTGCCGAGGCGAAGGCGGCGGCGAGCGAGAACGAGCGAAGCGGGCGTCGGGTGCGAAGCGTCATCAGCGAATCCATCCTCCGGAAAAATGTCTGGGCCAGGGGCGTGTGTCTCATTCCGGAACCGCTCGAGCGAGCAGGCGTCGCTCGTGCGTGAACGCGGGAGTGCGTATCGCCTCCCGAAACGTACACAAACGCCCGGCCACGCCGCACGCCAAGGGAAGAGATCGCGCGGGCGAGCGGAGATGCGCGGAGTCCGGTCACCGCCGTTAAATATGAGCAATTCTCGTGCGAAGGCGGTGAGTCTCTTCGGCGAAATGGGCACGGATTGTGCGAATTACATGGCCTCCGGCCGATAACTCTCGGCATTTGTTTCGATGACCTTGGAAGGAGGTGTATGACCGAGAAGAGATGGACCTCTTGGATTGTAGGTTTGGGCGTGGCAGCGTCTCTCCTAGCGGCCGTTCCCGCCAGCGCCCAGAGGACCTACGCGACAATTCGGGTGGGAGACCCCTATAAGGGAACGGCGCTCGAATTCAGTACAGCTCCCCGGATGGTTCTCATCCCGGACACTCGGGTCTATTCCATTCGGGAGAATAATTTCGACAACGATCTGTATCGATACGACGGCCAGTGGTATTTCGTCGACAATGGGAACTGGTATCGCGCGGATTCATGGCGCGGCCCGTTCGTGAACATTCGCGCGGCCGACGTGCCGCCGGACGTATGGAACGTTCCCACCGATTACCGGACCAGCTGGACCGCCCGGACCGATCGCACCCGCTACTCGGATCGTACCGACTATCGGGACCGCACTGGCACGCCCGGTTACCCCGGTTACGGCGATCGCGGCCCGATGATGCGGCAGGGCGAGCGATACCGGGGCACGTCGCTGATGTTCCAGCGGCAGCCGCGGATGGGGCGGATTCGTGGGACGCGCGTCCAGTACATCCGGAACGCGTTCGACAACGACCTCTATCGATTTGGAAACCGCTGGTACTACGTCGAGAATGGTGACTGGTACCAGGGGAGTTCGTGGAGAGGGCCGTTCTATTATGTCAGCTTCGATAACGTGCCCTACGCGGTGCGCAGCGTTCCGATGGATTACCGGCGGGCGTGGGCGGATACCAATCCCCGCGACTACCGGCGGAGCTACGGCAACGCGTCGTATCGCATCGGCGAGCGCTACAACGGAAACGCTTCGTTCGGGCTTGGCCCGAACTCCCAGCCCCGGATGGCGATCATCCCGGGCACCGACGTTTCGTATCTGATCGATGACTCGGACGTCGATTTGTACCAATATGGAAACGACTGGTTCCTCGTGGACTCCGGTGTGTGGTATCGGGCGAGTTCGTGGCAGGGACCGTTCTTCAGCATTTCCCAGAGTTCCGTGCCCCGGACTGTGATCCGGATCCCGGCCGGGTACCGGAAGACGTGGGTATCCCCAACGGGCTATTGATCGGCGCGAGACGCTGATCGTGAAAAAGTGGAGGGGGCGTCCACGCGGGCGCCCCCTCTTCGCGTCAGCGCCGCGGGCCCCTCACAGGGCCCTACCCCCCCCTACACAGGGTCCGCCCGCCCTTCCCTCTCTGCCCACGGCGCGGCCAGCCCAAGCTCCGCCAGCTTCATCTCCAACTCCTGGCGCTCGCGGTTCCGCTTCAGCCCTCCGGACCCGCGAGAGAGGAGCCCGCGGCGCTCCGCGATCTGGATCGCCGACTCCGGGTCGTTCCGGCACAGCGCCTCGACGATCTCCCGCTCGATGCGCGAGAGAGCCAGCGCGCCCAGCCGATAATCCTCGAATGCCTCCCATGCCACGGGGCACCAGCGGCGAACGATCTCCCGGCCGATGACATTCGAATATTCCCGGATCTCGGCCTGCGCGTGGCGATCCATGCGAAGGGCGAGAAAGTGGAAGAGATTGTGCAGGTCGACCTTCCAATACGCCTCGGTGTAGGTCGAGAGCGGAAGGTCCTTCCGTGCCTGCTCCCTCGCCACGCCTGCCTCCAGCCGCCGCTCATAGACCCGCCGGGCCTGCTCTTGAAGCTCGCGCTCCTCGCGCGAGAGCAACGCACCCGTCTCAGCGTCCAGGAACGAATCGCTCCCCTGGCGATTCTCGGCGGATTGCTTCCGCCATTCCGACGGCGAGGTCGCCTGCGCCGAATCGATGGCCACCGAGTAGCGCGTGGAGTACTCGTTGATGTTTGCGGTGCGATGCCGGATCCACTGCCGCCAGCAATCCATGGGCACTCGGACGTGCAGCTTGATCTCGCACATCTCGAACGGCGTCGTGTGCTGATGGCGCATGAGGTACCGGATCAGCCCGCGGTCCTCGTGAACCTTCTTCGTCCCGGTGCCGTACGAGACCCTGGCCGCCTGGACGATCGATTCGTCCGAGCCCATGTAGTCGACGACCCGGACAAATCCGTCGTCCAGCACCCGGAAACGGACCCCCAGCACCGGGTCCAGCTCCGGCGCTACTCCACGGCGCAGGCGGTCGGTTTCCTTGGGCGTTTCAGGCGGCATATCGGTCAGCGACATCTGCCCATTCTCCCCCAGCGGGCGGGGCGTGTCCACCTCCCCGGAGCAGCCGCGGGGGCCTCGAAATGTCGCAGTGGAGCGGATTTCCGTGGCATCCGCCCCCCGAAATGCGGTACTCTCAACAAACGCTGGCACCAGGTCCCGGAGGCTATTTGCGCCGCATCGCCGCGCCGCCCCACCCGCTCCGACCCATTCTCTTCGCAGTCCTCTGCGCGACCCTCCTCGTGGGGAGTTGGTCCGTCGCCGCTGCGGCCGACGCTCGCCGTCCGGAGTACGTCGAGGGGGAGGTGCTGATCTCCTTCCGCCCCGACGCGCGTCCCAACGACGTGCAGGCCATCCTCCGCGACCTGGGCGCGCAGCGGATGCGCAAATTCCGCCGCACCCCCGGCGAACGGGACAAGATCGCGAAGCCGGTCGCCGACGCGGTCGCCAAGTATCGGAATCACCCCGCCGTCCGCTTCATCGAGCCGAACTACTACCTCTACGCCGACAACGTTCCGAACGACGCCTCGTTCCCTCTCCAGTGGTCGCTCCAGAACACCGGCCAGCAGGGAGGGACGCCCGGCGCCGACATCCACGCGGTGCAGGCCTGGGACCAGACGACCGGGTCATCGCAGGTCGTGATCGCGATCGTCGACACGGGGATGGACATGACCCACCCCGACCTCGCGGCCAATCTCTACACCAATCCGGGCGAGATTCCCGACAACGGGCTGGACGACGACGGAAACGGGCTGGTGGACGACGTGCACGGGTTCGACTTCGCCAACTTCGACGGCGATCCCACCGACGACAACGGCCACGGGACGCACGTGGCCGGGACGATCGGGGCCGTGGGGAACAACGGCATCGGCGTCGCCGGCATCACCTGGCGCGTGCAGCTCCTGCCGCTCAAGTTCCTGGACGCCAGCGGCAGCGGCACGACCGGCGACGCCATCGATTGCATCGACTACGCGGTCGCGGCGGGGGCCACCGCGATCAACGCTTCATGGGGAGCGCCCCAGGCGCCCCAGGCGCTTCTGGCCGCCATCGCGGCCGCGAACGACGCCGGCGTTCTCTTCGTGGCGGCGGCGGGAAACACCTCGTCGAACAACGACGACTACCCCAACTTCCCCTCGGGCTTCGATCTCCCGAACGTCATCTCCGTGGGTTCCTCCGCGCGCTCGGACGAGCGGTCCGGCTTTTCCAACTACGGTCCGACCACGGTCGATCTCTTCGCTCCGGGCACCCAGATCCTGAGCACGCTGCCCGGCAACACGTATGGCGTGGCCAGCGGCACCTCGATGGCGACACCGCACGTCACCGGAGCCCTGGCGCTCCTCAAGTCGCGGTTCCCGACCATGCGCGCCCCGACGATGAAGGCGATCGCGCTGGCCGCCACCGACCGCATTCCGGCGCTCGCGGGGCTATCCGTCTCCGGCGGGCGTCTGAACGTGGCCCGAATGATGGAGGGCGTGGACTCCATCGCCCCGGCGCGGGTCGTGGACGTGGCCGGGATCGCGGCCTCCTCGGACCGGATCACAGTGCGGTGGACGGCGACCGGCGACGACGGAGCGAGCGGTACCGCGACGGAGTACGATCTGCGGGTTTCCACGACCCCCATCGACGCCGCGAGCTTCGCCGCGGCGACGCGCGTGGCTGGCGTGGCCCCGCCCCATGTCGCGGGAACGGCCGAGGAGGCGTCCATCCGGAGCCTCGCCCCGCTCACCGACTACTTCATCGCGCTCGAGGTGCGCGACGAGTTCGGAAACGCCTCGCCCATCTCGAACGTCATCACTTCCCGGACCACCGCCCCGCCGGTCGCAGCGATCGACCCGCCGGCCCTCGCGCGGGACCTCCGCACGGGCGAGCACGCCTCGCTCACGCTGGACGTCCGGAATGACGGCGACGGAGCGCTCGACTTCACCGAGCGCGTCCTGAGCGTTAGCGGAGGCCCCGCCCCCTCGTGGATTTCGGTCGCGCCCCCGGGCGGAAGTACCGCCGCCGGCACGCACTCGACCCTGACGGTCGCGCTTTCGGCGGCCGGGCTCCAGGGCGGCGACTACGCGGCCCTGGTGAGCCTGGGGACCAACGACCCGGTCCGGAGAACGCTGAACGTGCCGGTCGCGCTGCACGTGGTCTCGGCCCCCGACATCCAGGTCTTTCCGGCTCCCATCACGTTCGGCCCGGTCGCCATCGGAGCAACGGAGGTCGCCTCCCTGCTGGTGACGAACGCCGGATTCTCCGATCTCCACGTCGCGAAAATCTCGATCACGGGGACCGACTACACCGTGGACGACTCCCCCTTCGACCTCACGCCGGGGTCGAGCTGGGAGATCTACGTGTCGGTCACCCCGTCCGTCGGCGGCGCCATCCTGGGCACCCTGTCGATCGACTGCGACGACCCCGATGAGCCCACGCTCGAGATCCCCGTCGGGGCCTCCGGCATCGTGCCCGCCGCGATCACGGTCACTCCGAACCGCGAGACGGCCTCGCTGCACACCGGCCAGGCCGACTCGCGCCTCTTCACCATCGGGAACACGGGCGGGAGCGCCCTCTCCTGGACCGTCCGTGCCCGCTCCGCGGCCATGCTGGGGTTCGACTCCACCGGAACGCAGACACTGGCCGGGGACGCCACTGCGCCTTCGCCGTCGGCCCCCGAGTCCACGGTCGCCGCCGCCGGTGTGCAGGCGATTCAGACCGCCGACCTCTCCGACGTGCGCATCGTCTTCGACGCGCGTCACGGCGGCTCGTCGGGCGCGTGGTCGGGGTTCATCGGCACGCTGGTGTCGCGCGGCGCGCTCTTCACCCTGAACACCCAGCCGCTCACGCCCCAGGTCCTCGCCCAGGCCGACGTCTACTGGATCTCCGACGCCGCCGGCGCCTTCACCTCGGTGGAGCGCGGCGCACTGGCGGCCTGGGTGCGGAGCGGGGGCTCGCTCCTGATCGAAGGGGCCGACCTCATCGCGCTCTCCCAGTTCAACGCGCTCCTCGACTCGCTCAGCGTGGCCGTCGGCTACGTGTCGGGCCAGGGCATCACGGGGCGGACCACGCGCCTCTACCCCTACGAGATCACCCGAGGCACCACCACCGTCAACCTGCCCAGCTCCACGTCGCGGCTCCACATGGAGGGCCCGGGCGCCGCGGTCCTCATCGAAGACGCGTCCGGTTTCCCCGCGATGGCCGCGTCCTTCGTGGGTCGCGGCCGGGTTCTCGCGGTGGCCGGGCGGCTCTTCGCGGACGTGTCGGCTATTTTCGACGACAACCGGACGGTCGCCACCCAATCGCTCGACTGGCTGGGCGGGGTCGCCTGGCTGCTCGCCACGCCGTCGTCCGGCATCACCCCGCCGGGACAGACCAGCACCGTCACGGTGCGCTTCGACACCGACCGGCTCGCGGGCGCCGACTACCGGGCGGCGCTCGTCTTCCGGAGCAACGATCCGGCCCGGACCGACTTCCTGGTGCCCGTGGATCTGGCGCTCACGCCCGCGGCGGACGTGGAGGCGGTGCCCTCCTCGGTCGACTTCGGCTCCGTGTTCCTCGGAGCCACCCGGCAGGATTCGGTCATCGTCCGGAACGTCGGGGTCGCGCCCCTCCGGGTCGCGTCGATCACCGTCAACGATCCCGACCTCACGGCGCGGCCCGAGTCCCTTTCCCTGGCTCCCGGAATCAGCGCGAGCATCCTGGTGACCTACGCCCCGACCGCGGTCGGCTCCGTCTCGCCAGGCGCCTCGCTCACGCTTCGAACGGACGACCCCGACGAGCCGGAGATCGCGATCGGGATCGCCGGCCGGGGCGCTCCCGCGCCCGACATCGATGTCGGCCCGTCCGAGGTGAGCGCCTTGCTCTCGACCGGAACCTCGACCACGCGCACGGTCACGATCGCCAATCGCGTCGGAAGCCCGCTCGAGTTCGCGATCCACTTCGAGGAGGCGGCGCCCACCGCGCCGGCCGCCACGGCGTCGCCGGGCACGACCGAGACGGTCCGAGCCGCGGCGCTGCCGCGCACGTGGGCCGAGGCGAGGGAGGCCGAGATGCCGATCGCCGGGAAGGCCACCGTACCCGTGGCGTCCAAATCGCTCACGCAGGCCTCGCTCGATTCGCTTCCCCTGGTTCTGCCCGACGCCCGCGGTGACGGAGGCGTGGTCGACGCCCTCCTCCTCCGCGCATCCGCGCGCGGCGGGGTGCTGAGCATGGAGCTGATCACGGAAACCGACATCGTTCCGCTCAACTTCGGCGGCTACATCTCGCTGGACGTGGATCAGAACCCCAATACCGGGCGCGCGCCCAGCTTCGGAAAGCCGCGACAGGATATCGGCGCGGAGTTCGAGATCAGCTTCCTCGCGATCGCATTCGGAACCGTGGACCTGTTCGACGCCCACACCGGGAATTACTTGCAGAGCTTCCCGGCGGTCGTGGAGCCGCGCGCGATCCGTTTCTCGATCCCGCTCTCCTGGCTCGGGAACGACGACGGCAGGATGAACGTCTCGGGGGTGATCGGAAACTTCGTCGCGCCGACCGACTGGTTCCCCGAGCATGGACACGGAACCATCGGCGGCCAGTGGGTCGCCCCCAGCCCCGCGACCGGGACCGTCGCGGCGGGGGCGGAGCTTCCGGTGACCTTGACGCTCGACGCCCTGGCTCTGGGCGCGGGCACCTACAACGGAACGGTGGTCATCGAGAGCAACGATCCCGACGAGCTGACGAGCACCATCGGAGCCGCGATGACCGTGGCCGACGGTCCGCTGGTCACCGCCACCGCTTCCCGCATCTCCATGGGGAACGTCTTCCTCGGGCGCTCCTCGGAGAGCGAGGTCATCATCGCGAACCCGGGCACGGCCCCGCTGAATGTGTCCTCAGTGGCCGTCGACCTTCCCGACTTTACCGCCGCGCCGGCGTCGTTCGCGGTGCCCCCGGGGCGCACGCAGGCCGTCCATCTCACGTTCGCGCCCACCGCCGAGGGCTCGCGCGAGGCCACGATCACGTTCACGCACGACGCGCCGGGCTCGCCTCTCGCGATCTTTATCTCCGGCATGGCTCTGATCGCTCCGTCGCTCCAGGTGCCGACCGCGGAGATCCAGACGCGCGTGTCCGTGGGGAACCGCGGCGCCGCGTCGCTCGGGATCCGGAACGCGGGCGGATCCACGCTGGAATACGGCGTCGAGGCGATGAACGCCGCTCCGTCCGTCACGGTGCACGAGGCGCTATTCGTGGAGCGCGGCGCCGACGACCCGAGACCGGGATTTGCATCCCTCGGCACGGGCGGGCCCGACGCGTTCGGCTACCGCTGGGTGGACAGCTTCCAGCCGGGCGGGCCGGCGTTCGACTGGCAGGAGATCAGCGCCAGCGGCACCCCGATCCCGATCCGGGTGATCGACCAGAACTCGGGTCCGCTGCCCATCGGGTTTGCCTTCCCGTTCTACGACCGCGTCTTCACCACTTTCAACGCCTGCACGAACGGCTGGATCTCGTTCACCGACACGACCGGCCAGTTCGTGAACCAGCCCCTCCCGACGGGCGGCGCGCCCGCGAATCTCCTGGCGGCCTTCTGGGACAACCTGAGCTTTGGAGGGGTGGAGCACGCGTACTATCACAACGACGGCACGAGGCTGATCGTGGAGTACTCGGGAGCCCCGCGATACGTGCACGGCGGGCCGTTCACGTTCGAGGTGATCCTCTACCCGTCGGGCGCGATCGTGTACCAGTACCTCCAGATGGGCCCTCCCGTGACCAGCGGGACGATCGGCATCCAGAACCGGACGAGGACCGACGGGCTCACCGTGGTCTTTGACGAGGAATATCTCAGGGACCGCATGGCCATCCGCTTCTCCGCCGCCCCTGGCTGGCTCTCGGTTCCGGCGCGCTTCGGGAGACTGGAGCCGGGGGAGAGCACCGGAGTCGCGGTGACCCTGGACGCCCGAACGCTCTTCCCGGGCACGTACCAGGGCTCCCTGCGCGTCTCCTCGAACGACCCCGACCACGGGGAGGCGGTGGTTCCCGTGGCTCTGCGCGCCGCCGGCATCCCGCGCCTCGTGGTCACGCCGGCCGCGCTCCGCTTCGACACGCTCACCGTGGGGGAAACCGCGACCGATTCGCTCCGCCTGTTCAACGGCGGAAACGACCGGCTGGATGTCGCCTCCATCGCGAGCGGATCGCCCGACTTCGCGGTCACGCCGGCCTCTCTCGCCGTGGATGCCCAGCAGAGCGCCATCGTCCTGGTGCGCTTCCAGCCGCTGGCGCCGGGGGACCGCAGCGCCTCCATCACCATTTCGAGCAACGACCCGGCCGCGCCGGTTTTCACGCTGCCCGTCACCGCCGCGGCGGTCCTGCCCCTGCGCGAGCTGTCCGCGGAGGTGATCCCCTCGACCATCCAGCGCGGGAGCAAAGGGAAGCTGATCCGGGTGCGGGTCGTGATGCCCGCCGATCTGGACGGGACGCGGGTGATCCTGGCGGGGGTTCGGCTTCTGGGGAGCGTTCCCTTAAGCTTGGGGGACACGCGCGTGCGCGACCTGGACGGGGACGGCCGGGCCGACCTCGACCTGGCCTTCGACCGCGCGGCGACCGAGCAGGCTCTCCCCCAGGGGACGACGGTGGCGCTGGCGGTCACGGGCGAGGTCGAGGGCATGGCGCACTTCGCCGCTCGGGACACGGTGCGGGTCACCGGGAAGCAGTTCGCGGCTCCCGGGATCGAGATGGAGGACGGGGCAGCCCCCGCCGTCAGCGCTCTACACGCGAACGCGCCCAATCCCTTCGGGGCGGCCACGGCGTTCCGGTTCGACCTGGCGGCCCCGGCCCCGGCGACGCTCCGGATTTATTCGGCGAACGGGCGGCTGGTGAGGACCCTTCTCGAGGCCCAACTTCCCGCCGGCCGGTTCCGGACCCAGTGGGACGCCAGGGACGACCGGGGCGAGACGGTTCCGTCGGGCGTCTATTTCGCGCGCCTGGAGGCGGCCGGCCATGAGCCTTTCCGGGCCGTCCGGCGCTGGATTCGGCTTAGGTAGGAGTACTCAATTGCAGAAAGCGCTGGCCTCGCCCCCCGGGTTCCGATGTAAAATTAGTGCGGTCGGCGAGGCACCGGCCAATGCCGCGGCTACTTCTACTTTCTAATAGATAGGGTCCGTCCAGGAGCCTTGCATGAATCCTCCGCGCACCGAATCTCCCACCCAACCCGTTCCATCCCAAGCAAATGGCGAGCTTCAGTCCCAGTCCCCTGACCCGGGGATGATCCTCCATGCCCTCCAGGCGATGCGCGAAGGCGACTTCTCCGTACGCCTCCCGGGGCACTGGACCGGAATGGACGGAAAGATCGCCGACACCTTCAACGAGATCGCCGTCGCCAACCAGCACATGGCGGAGGAGCTGAAGCGGGTCGGGCTGGTCGTCGGAAAGAAGGGAAAGACGCGGGAGCGCATGCGCTTCGCCCGCACCGCCGGCGCCTGGGGCGAGATGCAGGTCTCGGTGAACACCCTCGTGGACGATCTCGTGTGGCCGACCCGCGAGGTCACCCGCGCGATCGCCGCGGTCGCGCGCGGCGATCTGCTCCAGACCGTCCGCGTGGACGTGGACGGCCGCCCCCTGGAAGGGGAGTTCCTCCGCGCGGCCACCATCGTGAACACCATGATCAAGCAGCTCGAGGTCTTCACCTCCGAGGTGACCCGCGTGGCGCGCGAGGTCGGCTCCGAGGGGAAGCTGGGCGGCCAGGCGCAGGTCCGCGAGGTGAGCGGCGTGTGGAAGGACCTCACCGAGAGCGTGAACTCCATGGCCTCCAACCTCACCGCCCAGGTACGGAACATCGCCGAGGTGACGATCGCGGTGGCCGACGGCGACCTCTCGCGGAAGATCACCGTGGACGTGCGCGGCGAGATCCTCCAGCTGAAGGAGGCCACCAACACGATGGTCGATCAGCTCCGCTCGTTTGCGTCGGAAGTGACGCGCGTGGCGCGTGAAGTGGGGACCGACGGAAAGCTGGGCGGGCAGGCGGTGGTGCCGGGCGTGGCGGGCACGTGGAAGGACCTCACCGATTCGGTGAACGCCATGGCGTCGAACCTGACGGCGCAGGTGCGGAACATCGCCGAGGTGACGACGGCCGTGGCGCGCGGGGACCTCTCGCGCAAGATCACGGTGGACGTGAAGGGCGAGATCCTCGAGTTGAAGAACACGATCAACACGATGGTGGATCAGTTGAACGCATTCGCCGCCGAAGTGACGCGCGTGGCGCGCGAGGTGGGAACCGAGGGGAACCTGGGGGGCCAGGCGCAGGTTCCCGGGGTGGGCGGCACCTGGAAGGACCTCACCGACAACGTGAACTTCATGGCCTCGAACCTGACGGCGCAGGTGCGGAACATCGCCGAGGTGGCCACCGCCGTGGCGCGCGGGGACCTCTCGCGCAAGATCACGGTGGACGTGAAGGGCGAGATCCTCGAGCTGAAGGACACCCTGAACACCATGGTGGACCAGCTGAACGCGTTCGCGGCGGAAGTGACCCGCGTGGCGCGCGAGGTGGGAACGGACGGCAAGCTGGGCGGCCAGGCGCAGGTCCCCGGCGTGGCCGGCACGTGGAAGGATTTGACCGACTCGGTCAACTCGATGGCCGACAACCTCACCACCCAGGTGCGGAACATCGCCGAAGTCGCGACCGCCATCGCCGATGGGGACCTCTCGCGCAAGATCACGGTGGACGTGCGCGGGGAGATTCTCCGCCTCAAGGAAACGCTCAACACGATGGTGGACCAGCTGAACGCTTTCGCCTCGGAAGTGACGCGCGTGGCGCGTGAAGTGGGGACCGAGGGGAAATTGGGCGGCCAGGCGCAGGTGCCGGGCGTGGCGGGCACGTGGAAGGACCTCACCGACAACGTCAACTCCATGGCCTCGAACCTGACGGGCCAGGTGCGGAACATCGCCGAGGTGACCACCGCGGTGGCCCGCGGGGACCTCTCGCGCAAGATCACGGTGAACGTGAGCGGGGAGATCCTCGAGCTGAAGAACACGATCAACACCATGGTGGATCAACTGAACGCGTTCGCCGGCGAGGTGACGCGCGTGGCGCGCGAGGTGGGTACCGAAGGGAAGCTGGGCGGCCAGGCGCAGGTGCCCGGCGTGGCCGGCACCTGGAAGGACCTCACCGACAACGTGAACTTCATGGCCTCGAACCTGACGGCCCAGGTGCGGAACATCGCCGAGGTGGCCACTGCCATCGCGAGCGGCGATCTCTCGAAGAAGATCACTGTCGACGTGCGCGGCGAGATCCTCTTCCTGAAGGAGACGCTGAACACGATGGTCGAGCAGCTTCGCTCGTTCGCCGCCGAGGTGACGCGCGTGGCGCGCGAGGTGGGAACCGACGGACGGCTGGGCGGGCAGGCGGTCGTGCCGGGCGTTGCCGGCACATGGAAGGATCTCACCGACAACGTCAATCTCATGGCGTCGAACCTGACGGCCCAGGTGCGGAACATCGCCGAGGTGACGACGGCCGTGGCGCGCGGGGACCTCTCGCGCAAGATCACCGTGGACGTGAAGGGTGAGATCCTCGAATTGAAGAACACGATCAACACGATGGTGGATCAGCTGAACGCGTTCGCCGCCGAGGTGACGCGGGTGGCGCGCGAGGTGGGAACGGACGGCAAGCTGGGCGGACAGGCCGAGGTGCAGGGCGTGGCCGGGACGTGGAAGGACCTCACCGATACGGTGAACGTCATGGCCTTGAACCTCACTGAGCAGGTGCGCGGCATCGTGAAGGTCGTGACCGCGGTGGCCGAGGGCAATTTGAAGCAGAGCCTGACCGTGAAGTCGAAGGGAGAGGTGGCGGCCCTGGCCGACACGATCAACGACATGACCGGCACGCTGGCCACCTTCGCCGACCAGGTGACTTCGGTCGCCCGCGAGGTCGGCGTGGAAGGGCGCCTGGGCGGCCAGGCCAACGTGCCCGGCGCGGCCGGCACGTGGAAGGACCTGACCGGAAACGTGAACCTGCTCGCGGCCAACCTCACGACGCAGGTGCGCGCCATCGCCGAGGTGGCGACCGCCGTGACCAAGGGCGACCTGACGCGCTCGATTCAGGTCGACGCCCGCGGCGAGGTGGCCGAGCTGAAGGACAACATCAACACGATGATCGGCAATCTGCGCCTGACCACCGACCGGAACACCGAGCAGGACTGGCTCAAGACCAACCTCGCCCGGTTCACCAACATGATCCAGGGGCAGCGCGACCTGGTCACGGTGGGGCGCATCCTCCTCTCCGAGCTGACTCCGCTGGTGGACGCTCACCAGGGCGTCATCTATCAGATGGAAGGGGAAGAGGAGACACCCCGTCTCCGGCTGCTCTCCTCCTACGCCGACGAAACGGTGAACGGGCACGAGGACTTCGTGGAGTTGGGCCAGGGGCTGGTGGGACAGTGCGCTCTGGAGAAGCGCCGGCTCCTCATCACCGAGGCCCCGCGGAACGTGGTCCCGATCCGCTCCAGCCTCTTCCAGGCGCCGCCCAAGAGCATCGTGGTGCTGCCCGTGCTGTTCGAGGGCCAGGTCAAGGCCGTCATCGAGCTGGCGTCCTTGGGCACCTTCACCAAGCTCCAGATCGCCTTCCTGGAGCAGCTCACCGCGAACATCGGCATCGTGCTCAATTCCATCGAGGCCACGATGCAGACGGAAGGGCTCCTCACCCAGTCGCAGCAGCTGGCCCGCGAGCTTCAGACGCGGCAGAAGGAGCTGCAGCAGACGAACGAGGAGATCGCGCAGAAAGCGCAGCAGCTGGCCGAGCAGAACATCGAGATGGAGACCAAGAACCAGGAGATCGAGCAGGCGCGGCGCGCCCTGGAGGAGAAGGCGACCGAGCTGGCGCTGGCGTCCAAGTACAAGTCCGAGTTCCTCGCCAACATGTCGCACGAGCTCCGGACGCCGCTGAACAGCATTCTGATCCTGGGCCAGCAGCTGGGGGACAACCCGGAGGGGAACCTCACGCCCAAGCAGGTCGAGTTCGCGCGCACCATCCACGGCGCGGGGGCCGACCTCTTGCAGCTGATCACGGACATCCTCGACCTCTCGAAGATCGAGTCCGGCACCGTCAGCGTCGAGATCGAGGAGATCTACTTCGCGGCCCTGCTCGAGACGATCTCGCGGAATTTCCGCCACGAGGCGGAGAACCGGAACATCACGTTCGAGGCGCAGGTGGACCCGCGCCTGGGACGTACGCTGGTCACCGACTCCAAGCGCCTCCAGCAGGTGCTGAAGAACCTCCTCTCGAACGCGTTCAAGTTCACCACCGTCGGTGGCGTACGGGTCAGCGTCTCCGCGGCGGTGGGCGGCTGGACCCCGGATCACCCCGTGCTCTCCGCCGCCGAGGCGGTGGTCGCGTTCGAGGTCTCGGACACGGGGATCGGGATCCCGCCCGAGAAGCAGAAGATCATCTTCGAGGCGTTCCAGCAGGCCGACGCCAGCACCAGCCGGAAATTCGGCGGCACCGGCCTCGGCCTCGCGATCAGCCGCGAGCTGGCGAGCCTGCTCGGCGGCGAGATCATCCTGCGCTCGACGCCCGGCGTCGGCAGCGCCTTCACGCTCTACCTCCCGCTCCGATACGCGGGCCTGTCCGCCGGGACCCCCGTCCCCGAACGGCTCGTTCCGCTGTCCCGCACGGCCTTCCCCGTCCTGACGGACTACCGCGAGGGGGAGCAGGTGCCGGACGACCGGGAGAATATCCAGCCGGGGGACTCGGTGCTCCTGATCGTGGAGGACGACGTGCACTACGCCCGCGTCCTTGCCGACACGGCGCACACGCACGGATTCAAGGTGGTCGTCGCCACGCGAGGGGCCGATGTGCCCGAGCTGGCGCTCCAGTACCACGTCAGTGCCATCTCGCTCGATGTGTTCCTTCCCGACATGCTCGGGTGGACGCTCTTGACCCAGCTCAAGCAGGATCCGGCCACCCGGCACATCCCGGTCCAGATGATCACCGTGGACGAAGACCGGCAGCACGGCCTGTCCAGCGGTGCTTTCTCGTTCGTGCGGAAACCGGCGCGGACCGAAGAGCTGGGGGCCGCGTTGGGACGGATCAAGGAATTCGCCACGCCGCGGCGAAAGCGTCTGCTCGTCGTGGAGGACGACACCGCCGAGCAGCTCAGCATCACGGCGCTCCTCGGACACGACGACATCGAGATCGCCACCGCGTCCACCGGGGCCCAGGCGCTGGAGGTGCTGCGCTCGGATCACGTCGACTGCGTGGTGCTCGACTTGCGGCTTCCGGACTTGTCGGGGTTCGAGGTGCTCGACGCCATCCGGGAGGACGAACGCTTGAGGGACATGCCGGTCGTGGTCTTCACCGGCAAGAACCTCTCGGTCGAGGAAGACCTGCGGCTTCGCTCCATGGCCCGGAGCGTCGTGATCAAGGGCGTCGAGTCGCCGGAGCGGCT
>DATGVG010000212.1:0-3502 GCA_035300625.1 Candidatus Limnocylindrales bacterium | reverse complement strand
TCTACCTGATCGAGATTCCGTCGGGAAAGATCAAGCGGAAGCTCCGCTTCGGTCTGGACGCGATCTACTCGCCCAGCTGGTCGCCCGACGGCCGGCGCATCGCCTTCGTCGGGATCAGGCACGGGTGGTCGCACCTCATGGTCGCCGACGCCGACGGGAAGAACCTCCGGGAGCTGATCAGCGGACCCTACGCCGTGCGCGAGCCCGTCTGGTCGCCCGACGGGACCCAGCTGGCCTATGCGACCGACGAGGGGGAGGGGACCGACCTGTCGCGGCTGATCTTCGGGAAGCTGCGCCTGGCGCTGCTCGACGTGGAAAGCCGGCGGGTGACGGTGCTTCCGAAGCAGCGCGGATCGAACTTCTCCCCGCAGTGGATGCCCGACGGGAAATCGCTGGTGTTCGTCTCGGATCGGGCGGGCATTCCCAACATCTACCGCATGGACCTGGCGACCGCCGACTCGTACCGCCTTTCCAATCTGCTGAATGGCGTCTCGGGGATCGTGGCGGATGCGCCGTGCATCTCGCTCTCCGCCGACGGCAAGCGGCTCCTCTTTACGGCGTTCACCCGGGGCGGCTGGGACATCTATTCGGTGCGCGATCCGCGCCGCTTCCTCGCGTCCTCGCCCGAGTTTCTCGCCGGCGCCGGAAGCGACGCGCACTCGATCTCGCTCGCGCCGCCCCCGGTCGCAGCTCCCCGCACGGAACCCGCGGCCCGAGCGGCCGTCGCCGCCGTCAGCGGGCCTGCCCCGGGCGCCGCGGCGGATCGCGCCGACGACCCGCCGCCGTCGCGCGAGGCGGCCCCGGCCAAGACGTCGTCCCCCGACAGCGCCGTGGCGGCCCGCGCCATGGGGCCGTCGCGGGACAGCACCGCGGTGGTCGACACGACGCTCAGCCTGTACGTGCAGCAGGTCTACCGCGAGCCTTTGGCCGACAGCACCACCTTCGTGCGCCTGCCCTACAAGGCCAGGTTCTCCCGCGATTTCATTTCCGGCGGCGCCCTCTTCGCGTCGAACGTCGGGTTCGCGGGATCGAGCGTCATCTCCTTCAGCGACGTCCTCGGCAACCACAACATCCTCGCCGTGCTGAACCTGTACGGCGACCTGACCAATTCGGACATCTACCTGGCCTACAGCAACCTGGCGCGGCGGACCAACTATGGATTTGCGGTCTTCCAGTACCGGAACGACCTGCTCCTCTTCTCCGCGCCGTCCAGCGACGACGTCGAGAGCCAGATCTACCGCGGCGGCGCGATCTTCTTCTCCCGCCCCTTCAGCCGCTTCCGGCGATTCGAGTACGGGGTCGAGGCGGCGGCCCTGAGCGAGCGGGTGCTCCGGTTCAACTACGACCTGGGGACCATTTCCACGGTGCGGAACAACGGCGAGTTCTTCTACGTGGCCCCGAACATCGGCCTGGTCGCCGATAACGCACTCTACGGATCAACGGGCCCCATCAACGGAGGCCGCTCGCGCTACACGGTGGAATCCGCGGTGGGCGACGTGCACTACACCACGGGGCTGATGGATTGGCGGCGGTACACCAACGTCCATCGACGGCTCACCATCGCGCAGCGGGTGCTCGCGGGCGGCTCCTTCGGCCGGGACCCGCAGCTGTTCCGGTTCGGCGGCGCGTTCACCTATCGTGGCGCGGACTACGGTGATCTGAGGGGGTCGCGCGCGCTGCTCGGGAACCTCGAGCTGCGATTCCCCCTGATCGAGCAGCTCCGGCTGGGGTGGCCGCTCGCGGTCAACCTGGGCGGGATCAACGGCGTCGCCTTCATCGACGCCGCGTCCGCGTGGAACAAGGAGGGGGAGCCCCGCTTCTTCAGCGGCGTGAACGGAATCCGCACGAAGGACCTGCGCCTGGCCTTCGGGTTCGGCGCCCGCGTCAACCTGGGCTACTTCATCCTCCGCTACGACTACGCGCGGGAACACCGCATCGACGGAGGCGTGGGCAAGCCACGGCACTTCGTGACCTTCGGCTCCGAATTCTAGGCGGCCGGAGCCATGTGGCTCGCGTGGGACCGGGCGATCTTCCGCGCCATCCACCTCGGGCTGCATCATCCGTTGCTCGATCCGATCTTCAAGTTCCTGACGGCCCCGGGACCGTACAAGATCCCCATTTTCGTTCTGATCGGCCTCCTCTTCCTGACGCGGCGGCGGCGCGGCATTCTCGGCCTGGCCGTGCTCATTCTGACCGTCGCGGCCGGGGACCAGCTCTCCTCCAAGGTCCTGAAGCCGATCTTCAAGCGGGCCCGCCCGTCGGTAGTGCTCTCCGACGCGCGGCCCCTGTTTGGCATCCGGCACTCGAACTCGTTTCCGTCGGGGCACGCGACCACCAGCTTCGCGGCGGCTCCGGTCGTCGCGTATGTCTTTCCGGCGGCGAGCATCGCGATCTACGTCACGGCGGCGACGATCGCCTTCTCGCGCGTCTACGTCGGGGACCACTGGCCGTCGGACGTGGTGGGGGGAATCCTGCTGGGCCTTTCGGTGGGATTCCTGGGACGGAAGGCGCTGATCCGCCTGGAGCGGACGCTCAGCGCGCGGCGCCGCCCAGTCGAAGAATCGCCCAGTGGCGCCCCGTCACACCCGAGTCCCGCCGGTGCGAATAGAACAGATCCTGCCGGCACGCCGTACACTCGGGCGCGGCCGCCAACCGGCCGGCGGGGACGCCGGCGCCCTCGAGGGAGGCCGTGATCGCGGCGGGCAGGTCGAGGGCGAAGCGTCCGCTTCGGTGGGGTTTCAAGAGGAAGGTGGGGAAACGACTCGCGACTTCGGCCCCGACGGGGTAGCAACAGGCATGAATGCACGGACCGACGACGACGCGGACTCCGAAAGGGGAGACGCCGTGCTGCTCCAGGGCGAGGAGGGCGCGCACGCTGATCCCAAGGGCGGTGCCCCGCCATCCCGAGTGCAGGAGCGCGCCCCACGTCCCGTCTTCCGAAACCAGGGCGACCGGGGCGCAGTCGGCCACGCTGACCGCCGCCCACGGGTCGCCGGCGCGGAGCAGGAACCCGTCGGCCGCGGAGCCCGCTTCGGCGGGCGATACGACGGCGGCGCCGTGCACCTGCCGGATCCGCCGTGGCTCGTCCGCGCCCATTCCGGCTTCGGCGCGGACCCGGCGGACGTTCTCGAGCACCGCCTCCTCCTCGTCGCCGACCCGGAGTCCCACGTTGAGGGACTGAAACGCGCCCCGGCTCTTCCCGCCGAGCCGCGTGGTCATCGCAAAGACGGCTCCGGGCGGGAGCCACTCCGGCGGCGCGGTCCAGAAAACCGCTCGTTCCGCCCCGGACGGGTCCCTCGATGGCGTGTTCACCCCCGACACTCTGCCGCCGCGCGCTCGCTCGCGCAAGCCGGATGCCTCGCGCTGCTGGCCGCCGCGGGATGCGCGCGCGTGCCGGTGGCGGAATCGGGGGCCAAGGCGCGGGCGCACTTTCTTGCGTCCTACGCGGGAGGCGAGCCCGCGTCGCGCGGAGCGGGAGCGCTCTCGCTCCTTCATGGGGACG
>DATGVG010000211.1:0-3197 GCA_035300625.1 Candidatus Limnocylindrales bacterium | reverse complement strand
GAACGGGCTCCCGACGTATCTCCTCCCGGACATCGCCTACCACGACGACAAGCTGTCGCGCGGCTACGACAAGGCGATCGATATCCTGGGTCCGGACCACCACGGCGCTCTCGTGAAGATGAAAGGTGCGCTGGTGGCCTTGGGCTACGCGCCCGATCGATTCGACGTGATCACGCTCCAGTGGGTGAAGCTGATGCGCGGGGGCGAGGTGGTGAAGATGTCGAAGCGCGCGGGGGAGTTCATCACGATGGAGGAGCTGGTGGAGGAGGTGGGCGTGGACGCGGCCCGCTTCTTCTTTCTCATGCGGCGCGCCGAGAGCCCGATGGATTTCGACCTGGAGCTGGCGGTGAAGCGGAGCGAGGAGAATCCCGTCTACTACGTGCAGTACGCGCACGCGCGGATCGTTCACGTGCTCGAGTACGCGCGGCACCAGGGCGTGCCCGAGCCGGACCCGACTTCCGCTGCCCTCGAGCGCCTGCGCGAGCCCGAGACCGAGACCCTGATCCGCGCCCTCGCCTCCTTCCCGTCGCTGGTGGCGGGCGCCGCACGGACCCGGGAGCCTCATCGCATCCCGCAATATTTGAAGGAGTTGGCGGCCAAGTTTCATGCGTTTTATCACTTCCACCGCGTGGTCGGCAGCGAGCCCGATCTCACGGCGGCGCGCCTCCTCCTGACGCGGGCAACGGGTGCCGTCCTGAAGCGCGGCCTCGCCCTCCTGGGCGTGAGCGCGCCCGAGGCGATGTAGCGTGGGGATCGTGGTCGTCGGCTCCCTGGGCCTGGACACGATCCAGACCCCGTCGGGGCGCGTCGATGAGGTGCTGGGCGGCTCGGCGGCCTACTTCGCGCTGGCGGCTCGGCACTTCGCTCCGGTCCACCTGGTCGCGGTGGTCGGCGACGATTTCCCGGCCGCGGCGCGCACGGCGCTGACCCACCCCGAGCTGGACCTGAGCGGGCTCGAGGTGAGCCCCGGGCGGACGTTCCGCTGGGAAGGGGTCTACAGCGACGACCTGAACACCCGCAAGACCATCCGCACCGAGTTGAACGTCTTCCAGAGCTTCCGCCCCGAGCTGTCCGCCGCGATGCGCCGCTCGCGCGACGTTTTCCTCGCGAACATCGATCCCGTCCTCCAGCGGAGCGTCCTGACGCAGCTGGAGAGCCCGCGGCTCGTGCTGGCCGACACCATGAACTACTGGATCGTGAACAAGCGCGACGAGCTGCTCCTGACCTTGAAGCGCGTGCAGATCCTCCTCATCAACGAGGAGGAGGCGCGGCAGCTGACGGGAGAGCCCCTGACCCACCGCGCCGCCCGCGCCATCCTCACGCTCGGGCCGGAAACGGTGGTCGTGAAGATGGGGGAGCACGGGGCGTTTCTCCTGAGCCGGGGCGAATACTTCGCCTGCCCGGCGTTTCCCACGGAATCGGTGGTGGATCCCACCGGAGCGGGCGACACCTTCGCGGGAGGATTCATGGGCGCCCTCTCGCGCATGGGCCGGGTCACCGACCAGAATCTCCGCCGCGCCGTCGTGTACGGCTGCGTGCTCGCGTCGTTCGCGGTGGAGGAGTTCGGCGTCGGAGGGCTACTCCGCCTGGAGCGGAGCGAGGCGCTCCGCCGCGCCGAGGCGCTCACGGCCATGACGCGCGTGAGTCTGGACAACACCGCGCGCGTTCTGAGATGAGGCGGGGCGCGCCGCCGTTCGACGGCGACGGCGCGCCGACACGCGAGAGCGCCGGCGGGCCATGCGGCGGACGCGAGCGCCCCGCTCCGCCGCGCGGGTTATGCCTTTGCTCCGCGGCCTCGCGCTGGCACACTGGTTGCGACTCACCGTCGCCCTTAATCGCCAGTTCATTCGCGCGCGAGGTGCTCGCATGCACGTGACGTCGCTCCCCTCCGGCCCTCCGTTCGGCCGGACCCGCTCGTTCGCCGCGCGGGTCGTGTGGGTCGTCGTCCCCTCATTCCTGGCCGCTCTTCCGGTGCTCCTCGCCTTGTTCGGGGGCCCCGAGGTGAAGCAGATGCGGCCGGACGCCCTGGGCGTGGCGGTCTGGTTCGTGCTGCTCGTGATCGCCGAGTCGCACCCGGTCCCGCTTCCGCGCGGCGGCACCATCACGATCGCGTCGGTGCTGGACATCGGCGCCATCCTTCTCTTCGGGCCCTGGATCGCGGGAGCGCTCGACCTCCTCACGGCGATCCCGGCGCAGCTCTTCCTCCTGCGGGAGCGCCCGGCGGCCGCGGTGCTGAACGGAGGCATCTATGCCTCGACGACCATTCTGGCGGGGTGCGCCTATCTGGCGGCGGGCGGCACGCTGGGCGCGCCGTCGCCGGGAGATTTTCTTCCGATCCTCCTCGCGGGAGCCCTCTACTACGCGGTCAATACCGGCTGGGTCAGCCTCCTGGTGGGCGCGCACACGCAGGAATCCGCGCGCACCATCTGGCGCCAGCAATTCCGAGACGGGCTCCTGCAGCACGGGCTCGCGATCGGGTTCGGGCTTCTCTTCGCCCAGGTCCGGGTGGCCGCCGGAATCCCCGGCGTCCTCCTCCTCGTGGTGCCGCTGTTCCTGGCGCGCTACGCACTGCGCCTGTACGCCGACCTCCGGGAAGACCTGGTCAGCTTCGTCCGCGCCCTGAGCACGGCGCTGGACGCGGTCGATCCCTACACGCACCGCCATTCCGTGCGGGTGGCCGGATACTCGGTGCGCGTCGCGCGCCACCTGGCGCTGCCCGAGTCCGAAGTGGAGATGATCCACTACGCCGCGCTGGTCCATGACATCGGCAAGATCGCGCAGCGCCCCGACGTGATCCGGAAGCCGACGCCCCTCGACGACGAGGAGCGGCGGCTGATGATGCGCCATCCCGAGGCGGGCGCGAAGATCGTGGAGCAGATCCGCGCGCTCCGCGGCGCAGCCGAGATGGTGCGCACGCATCACTGGCGTCCGGACGGCAAGGGATACCCGACGGGCCTCACCGAGGCGCAGGTGCCGCTGGGGGCGCGGATCATCCACGTCTGCGACGCCTTCGACGCGATGACGTCGGACCGGCCGTACCGCCGGGGGCTCCCGATCGAGCGCGCCCTCTCCGAGCTGTGCCGTCACGCCGGAGCCCAGTTCGACTCCGAGATCGTCGCGGCCCTGGTCGAGCTGCACGAGTCGGGCGCGCTGGACGTGGTGCGGAGCGGCGAGGAAGCGTCGGCATCGGATCTCGA